>NZ_JAJSOK010000036.1 GCF_021283305.1 Pseudonocardia kujensis | reverse complement strand
GTCCTGGCCCGGGCCGCCGCCACGCCGTCGCGCTCGGCGGCCCGGGCCAGGACGGTGTCCACCATGGCCGCGGCGGCGTCGATCGCGCTCCCGGTGGCCCAGGCCCGCACCTCGTCCGCCGTGGCGAGCCCGCGCGCGGCGAGCGACTCGGCGAGGTCCCCGCCCTCGACCCGGAGGATGTCGTGCAGGACGGCCTGTGCCCGGTGCTTCCCGATCCGCTCGGCGAGGCCGGCGAGCACTCGCTCGGCGGTCGACCCACCGGAACGCGCCAGGGTTCGTGCCATGGCGTCCGGATGCACCTCGAGCTCCTCGACGAGGCCGCGGCCGAGGCGGAGCGCGGTCGCGGTCAGCTGACAGACCTCGGGCAGCGCGATCCACTCGGCCTTCCAGGCCCGCCCGTCCCGTTCGTGCGCGGCGACCATGCCCTCCAGCAGGACGCCGGCGGACGAGCGGGCGAGCCGCGCCAGGGTGTCGAGGTGCTCGGCGATCTCCGGGTTGCGCTTGTGCGGCATGGTGATGCTGCTGACCGCGCCCGGCGGGGCGGGTTCGGCCAGCTCGCCGATCTCGGGGCGCGCCAGCTCGTAGACCTCGGTGCCGAGGCGCGCCAGGGTGCCGCAGACCATGGCGAGGCACCCGCCGAACTCCGCGATGCGGTCCCGGGCCGTGAGCCAGGAGATCCCCGGGTCGTGGAGGTCGAGCCGGGCGCAGAACCGCCGGCGCAGCTCGGGGCCGGCGGCGCCGAAGAAGGCGAGGTTGCCGACGGCCCCGGCGAGCTGGCCGACCTCCCAGCGGGCGCGGCCCTCCTCGAACCTGCTCCGGTGGCGCCCGATCTCGTCGGCCCACGAGGCCACCTTGAACCCGAAGGTGATGGGCGAGCCGGGCTGGCCGTGGGTGCGGCCGGCCATCGGCGTCGTCCGGTGTGCCGCGGCGAGATCCAGCAGGGCCCGCTCGAGCGCGCACAGATCCCGCCGGACGATCCCGCCCACGTCGCGCAGGACCGTCCCGAACCACGTGTCGGTGACGTCCTGGACCGTCGCCCCCAGGTAGACGTGCTCGCGGGCGTGCTCCGGGAGGAGCCGCTGCAGGCCGCGGATCAGGCCGAGCGTGGAGTGCGAGGTCGCCCGGGTCTGCTCGGCGACGTGGTCCAGGTCGAGGTCCTCGACCCGGGCGCCCGCCCCGATCGCCTCCGCGGAGGCGACGGGGATGATGCCCAGCTCGGCCTGGGCCCGCGCCAACGCGACCAGCACCTCCAGCCACGACCGGAACATGGCCTCCTCGTCGAACAGTGCGTCCGTCTCCGGGCCACCCCAGAGGTGCCGGTACACCCGGGACGCGCTCAGCCGGCTGCCCACGGTCCGCCCTCCCGCTCGGTCAGCAGGGCCAGGGCCTCGCGCACGTGGGCCAGGGACGAGCCCCACGGCACCGACACCCAGCCGTCGCCCTGGTCGAGGCCCTCCTCCTGCAGGCAGCACTTGGTCAGCGTGGGCCGCTCCGGCCGGCTCCGCCCGACCCTCCGCTTGGGACAGAAGTCGACGGTCGGGGGCTCGTCGCCGTAGAACCAGCGGTGGATCTGCAGGGAGCGGGTGCAGCCGAGCAGCGTCCAGTCGGCCCGGGGCGGATGTTCGTCCAGGTAGGACACGGCTGCGCCCGGCACCTCGCCGCCGGATCCGCGGCAGGGGAGGAGGTAGTGCCCGGTCGGTGCGCGGGCGGCGAGCTCGGCGAGGTCCTCCGAGCGCTCGATGATCCGGACCGGGCGCAGGTCCTCGCTCACGGCCACCACCCGGCGGGCCTGGTCGGCCAGCTTCGCGGGCTCGGGGGGAACGACCTCGTGCACGACCACCGGCAGTGGCTGCGCGTCCAGGATGAAGTTCACGTGCGAGTAGCGCCCCTCGACGACGACCGCCCGGGAGCCGGGGGCGCGGTCCCGCGCGACCGCTGCCAGGGCCGACGGGATGCCGGTGTCGACCTCCGGGGCGCGCACCCACGTGCACTCCGCGGGTCCGGCCAGCATCTCGACGGCCGTCACCTCGGAGAAGAGCGGACCGGGGTCCCGGCGCTCGACGCGGACGAGGGCGGTCGGGCCCGGGACGTGCGGGTCCCGGCGCGCCACCACGAAGCGGGTCCGCCGGTAGGCCTGCCGACCCATCAGGTGGGCGCGGAGCGACGGTTCGTCGAGGGCCACGTCCGGCGGGACCGTCGTCACGGCGACGCCCCGGTACCGGAGCGGGACGAAGTTCGGCCCCGGCCACGGTCGGTCCGCCCCGCTCATGCCGGTCCGGCGCCCGCGGACTGCTGGGTGGGGAGTGCGGCGGTGTCGGAGCGCAGACCGAGCCGCAGGGTCTCGACCGAGAGCACCTCGCCGAGGCCGACGTTGCCGAGGTTGACGTCGGGCCCGAACCGCCGCACGAACCAGGCCTGCTGCGTCGACCGCGGCGCCTCGAACACGACCCGGGCGGGGTCCACGGCGGACACCACCGCTTCGACGACGTCGGGCCGCACGCGGCCCGCGGAGTCGAAGGTGCCGACCGTTCCGCTTTGGCGCCCCTCCGTGACGAGGAGGGCGGCGCCGGCCTCGAGATCGCTCACGCACTCGTGCGGCCAGGTCCGGGCCGCCTGCTGGTCGCCCGGCGCCTTGCTGCCGACCTCGGCGAGCACGGTGAACCGCCGTGCCGCGTGCGCGATCAGCCGGCTCTTGTCCTGAAGGGACATCGGCACGGTGCCGCGGGAGACCTCGACGTGGTCGAAGCCCGCGTCAGCGGCCCAGCCCAGGCACCGCTCGACCCGGTCCTGCGCCCACGCGATCTCGAGCATGGTCCCGCCCAGGCACACCGCGATGCCGTGCCGGCGCAGCAGCGCGATCTTCGCGTCGAGTCCGGCGTCGACGTACGCCGTGCCCCAGCCGACCTTCCAGATGTCGAGGTGGGCCGCGGCCGAGGACAGCAGGTCGGCGACGGCCCGGACTCCCGCGCCGGGGTCGAGGACGTGGGTGAGCCCCGTGGTGCGGGGTTTGGCGGCGCGGTCCGGGAGATCGAGGAAGTCGGCGGGCGGCACGGGGAGCACCTTTTTCTGATAGTCGCAGTTCTTCTACGATCGGAAATATGGGGACGGTGCCCGGCCGACCGGGTTCAGAGCGCGTGGGCGGTGCCGACCGCGCGCAGGTGCGGTCCGCCGGGGCGCACGGAGCCGCGCCCGACGATGTCGACCGCGAGCGCGAACGCCCAGGCCGCGCGCTCCGGATGGACCCAACGGTGCCGGTCGGCGAAGGTCAGCCACTCCTGCGGTCCGACGACGGCGCAGCCGGAGTAGTCCAGCTCGTGCCAGGTCACCGCCGTCTCGATCAGCTCCAGCAGGGCGTCGGGGTCGGTGTCGACCTCCAGGAGGCGGTCGTGCGAGTCACGGAGTGGCGCGGCGGAGCACTCCCCGCGGCAGTGCGCCAGGCGGAGCGGTGGCGAGGGAACGGCGGTCGTCATCGACGGCTCCCAAGGATCAGGGGGTCACTGCGTGCGGTGCACCGACCACGGCCGATCGGTGATGCCGATCACTGTGCCCCACCCCGGTTGCACAGGTGTTGCACGCGTCCCGGGGTGCCCGGACCGGACGACCCGCCGGCGTGTCCGGCGGCGAAGGAGGAGGACATGGGAGTATCGGAGCGGAGCGTCTCGGCGCGCTGGACGGGAGGTCTGCGGGCGGAGGTCGACGCCGGCGGCTTCACCGTCGTGGCTGACGAGCCGGATTCCGCGGGGGGCACCGGGACCGGCCCGCAGCCCACGGAACTGCTGCTCGCCGCCCTGGCGTCCTGCTTCACGCTGGCGATCGCCTACACCGCGCGCAAGCGCGACGTCGATCTGCGCAAGCTGGAGGTCGACGTGACCGGCCGCTACGAGGGGCTCCGGTTCGCCGGCTTCACCGTCCTGGTCCGCGCCGCGGAGCCGCGCGGCGAGGAGCTCGACCGCCTGGTCGAGGGGGCCCGCCGGGTCTGCTACGTCTCGAACACCCTGGCCGGGTCGCCGGACCTGGAGGTGGTCGCCCAGAGCCGGTGATCAGCCCGTCCGCGCCAGCGCGGCGCGCGCGAGGTCGGCGACCTCGCGCAGCGGCAGGCCGAGCGCGGCGGCGGCCGCGGCGACGTCGTCGTGCTCCGGTTTCGCACCCCACGGGCCGTGCTTGACCCTGATCGAGCGCCCCCCGACCTCCACGGTCGAGAAGTGCCGGGGGAGCGCACGGCGGTCGACACGGACCCGCCGGGAACCCAGGCTCCCCGTCTCGCGCAGCAGGACCTCCTCGCAGGTCTCGAGGCGGGCGGCGGCGACGAGCACGTGCACGACGTGCCCCGGCCGCGACTTCTTCATCGTGGCCGGGGTGATCCAGCAGTCCGCGGCGCCGGCCTCGAGGAGCCGCTCCAGGACGTGACCGAGCACCTCGCCGGACACGTCGTCCACGGTGGTCTCGAGCACCGTCATCTCCTCGTGGCCCCCGGCCTCCGGCCCGTGCGCACCCAGCAGTGCCTGCAGCACGTTCGGCCGGCCCGGGACGTCCCGGCTCCCCGCGCCGTACCCGACCCCCTGCACGGTCATCGTCGGCACCGGTCCGAACTCGGCGCCCACGGCGAGGAGCAGCGCGATGCCGGTCGGGGTCACGCTCTCCCCGGGCAGCCCCGTGGAGGTCACGGGCGCCCGGGCCCTGGCGAGGAGCGCGGCGGTCGCCGGGGCGGGCAGCGGCAGCACACCGTGGCTCCCGCCGACGGTCCCCGCGCCCAGGCCCAGCGGGCCCGACCGCACCGTCCGGACGTCGAGCAGGTGCAGTGCGGCGGCCACCCCGACCGTGTCGACCACGGTGTCGACCCCGCCGATCTCGTGCAGGTGCACCTCCTCCGGGCGCACGCCGTGCAGGGCGGCCTCCACCTCCGTGAGGGCGTCGACCGCCGCGACGGCGACGGCCGCGACCGCGTCGGGTCGTGCCCGGGCGACGAGCGCCCGGAGCTCGGCGGCCCGCCGGGCCGGGACGTCGTCGTCGACCCGGACCCCGGCGTGGGTGGCGGCGAGGCCGGCCCGGTGGACCCTCCTGGGCTCGAGCGTCCAGCCCGTGAGCCCGGTGGACGCGACCGCGGCCCGTACCCCCTCGACCGGTGCACCGAGCTCGAGGAGGGCTCCGAGGAACATGTCACCGGAGATCCCGCTGACCGGGTTCACCCAGACGATCACCCTCCGGACCCGCTCCGCCGGGCCGACCGGGCGATGCGGAAGGCGGCGAGCGCCGCCCCGAAGCCGGAGTCGATGTTGACCACGGTGATGCCGGCGGCGCACGACGTGAGCATGGCGAGCAGCGCGGTCACTCCCTCCAGGGCCGCCCCGTAGCCGACCGAGGTCGGCACGGCGACGACGGGGGCCGCGACGAGACCGGCGACGACGCTGGGCAGCGCGCCCTCCATCCCCGCGATGCACACGACGGCGTCGGCCTTCGCGATGCGGTCCTGCTCGGCCAGGAGGCGGTGCAGCCCGGCCACCCCGACGTCGTCGATGCGCTCGACCTCGAGACCGATCGCCCGCGCGACCGCCGCCGCCTCGACGGCGACCGGCCCGTCGGACGTCCCGGCGGCAACCACCGCGAGCCGGAAGGCGAGGGGGGCCGGCTCGCGCCACCGGAGCAGGCGCGCCGCCTCGTCGAACCGCCCGCCGGGAACCAGGCCGAGGACCTGGTCGGCGACGGGCCGGTCGACCCGGGTCACGAGGACCGGTCCGTCCCCGGCGGCCAGCAGGCTGCGCGCCACGCCCGCGACCTGATCCGGCGTCTTCCCGGGCCCGAAGATCACCTCGGGCAGGCCGGAGCGGGCCTCGCGGTCGGTGTCCGGTCGGGCGTAGCCGAGGTCGTCGAAGCCGCGGCCAGGGCTCATCGGACGCCCGCCCGGGGGAGCCCCAGCAGGACGTTCATCCGGCCGCTCCGGAACCCCTGCAGGTCGAGTGCGCAGAACTCGAACCCCGCCGCGCGCACGACGGTGTCGATCTCGGTGCGCCGTCCCGCCGCGGTCTCGAGCTCCTCCTCGGGCAGCTCGACGCGGGCGACGGTCCCGTTCGCGTGCGACCGGACCCGGCACACCGGGAAACCGAGGCCGTGCAGACCGTCCTCGGCCGCCTCGATCCGGCCGAGGACCTCGCGGGTCACCGGCTCCCCGTACGCGACCCGCGAGGACAGGCACGCCGCGGCCGGCTTGGCGGTGGTCTCCAGGCCCAGCGCGGCGCTCACCGCCCGGACCTCGATCTTGCCCATGCCGGCGTCGACGAGCGGGGCGACGGCACCCCGTTCCCCGGCCGCCCGCAGGCCGGGGCGGTGATCGCCGAGGTCGTCGAGGTTGGTCCCCAGCGCGACGGCGGCACCCGAGAGCGCGGCGAGGGGCTCGAGGACGTCGAACAGCGCCGACTTGCAGTGGTAGCACCGGTCGCCGCGGTTGGCGACGTACTCCGGCCGCGTCAGCTCGTCCGTGCACACCTCGACGTGCGCGATGCCGTGCCGCCGGGCGAACTCCGCCGCCGCCCGCCGTTCCGCGCCCGGCAGGCTGGCCGAGACCGCGGTCACCGCGAGTGCCCGCGCGCCGAGGACCTCGTGCGCCACCGCCGCGACCAGCGCCGAGTCCACCCCGCCCGAGAACGCGACGAGCAGCGCCGACTCGGCGGCCAGGCGGGCGCGGAGGTCCTCGAGCGTCCGCTCGGGTGTCCGCGTCGCGCGGTCGTCGCCGCGTCCGTCCATGTCGTCCCCTTCGACCAGGCACACCGCGCCGGGGTGCGTCCCGACGGCCTCGCCGCCGCCGGCATGGTCAGCAACCTATTGCGCGACGGGCGGCGGGGACAGGGCGACCCGTGTTCCGTCGGGACCGTGACACCCGGGCGGTGTCGGCGCCAGACCTCGACGGGTCCCCGCCGACCCCGCGGCGCGGCCCGGATCGATCCGCACGCACCAGGTCAGCGCATCTCGCCCACCCGACGTGGGGGTGGGGCTGCGCAGCAGCGCCCCCTCGGTGTCCTCAGTCCAGCTGTGGCCTGATCTCGGTGTGGAAGCGGCCGAACAGCTCCCGCGCCCGGTCGGCGTCCCCGCGGATGGCCGGCACGATCAGCTCGTCGAGACCGGTCTCACGCCACCGGCCGATCACGTCGACGATCCGGTCCACCGAGCCGGCGACGACGCCGGCGGGGGCGTCCGCGGGGGAGCCGTCGATCTGCAGGATCGCCTGTGTGGAGCGGCGGATCGTGCGGGGGTCGCGGCCGATCCGGGCGCAGTGCTCGTCGAGCACCGCGGACTTGTGCGCGAAGACCTCCGGGGTGGACCAGCAGTTCCACTCGTCGGCCCACCGCGCCACGATGCCGAGCATCCGCTGCTCGCCGGAGGCCCCGAGCATCAGCGGGATCCGTTGCCCCGTGGTGACGGCCGGGGCGTCCGTGATCGTGTAGTGCGCGCCCTTCACCGTGGTGCGCGGGGAGTGGAGCAGGCCGTCGAGCACGGCCAGGCCCTCCTCGAGCCGGTCGATCCGCTCGCGGACCGGGCCCAGCTCGATGCCGTAGGCGGCGTGCTCGTTGAGCTGCCAGCCCGCGCCCATCCCGAGGACCAGCCGGCCGCCGCTGAGGTCGTCGATCGTGGCGGCGGTGTTGGCGAGGACGGCCGGGTGGCGGTAGGTCATGCCCGCGACGAGGCTGCCCAGCCGGACCCGCGGGACCGCGGTGGCCAGCCCGGCGAGCACGGCGAAGCACTCGCGCAGCGGCACGTCGGACACCTCGGTGGAGCCGGTGTTGGCCATGAAGTGGTCGGCGACCCAGATGCCGTCGTAGCCCGCGGCCTCCACGTCCTTCGCCACGGCCACGATGTCCTCGGTCGACCACGTGGTTCCCAGCCAGGCTCCGACGGCCAGCTCCGACATGTGCGCTCCTCTTCCCCGGGGTTCGACGAGATCATGCCCGGGCGCGGAGGGGCGGGTACCGCACCTGGCCGGGGTCAGCGGTACGGAGCCGGGTCGAAGGTGCCGTTGAGGTCGCGGAAGGACTGCGCGGAGCCGGGCCAGAGCAGGGTGAGCCTGCCGCTGCGAGGGTCGACGTACCAACTGCGGCAGCCGCCGCGGAGCCAGACGGTGCGGGCGGAGCGGGCGTCGATGTCGCGGGTGTAGGCGCGCTCGGCGGCCGGGGTGACCTCCAGCTCCGCGCCGGGGTGGGCGGCGAGGTGGTCCAGGGCGCCGCGGACGTAGTCGATCTGGGTCTCGATCATGTGGATGGCCGAGTTGTGGCCGAGGCTGGCGTTCGGCCCGTCGAGCACGAACAGGTTGGGGAAGCCGGAGACGACGGTGGAGGCGTAGGACGTCATGCCGCGGGACCAGTGGTCGGCGAGCCGTATCCCGTCCCGGCCGGTCACCCGGCCCGCGAACGGCGCCTCGGCGGCGAGGAACCCCGTGGCGAGGACGAGGGCGTCGAGCTCGTGGCGGTCCCCGTTGCGGGCCACCGCCGTGCGGCCCTCGAGCCGCTCCAGCGCCGCCGACACCAGCGTGACGTCCGGCCTGGTCACGGTGGGGTAGAAGTCGTCGGACAGCAGCACGCGCTTGCAGCCGATCTCGTAGTCCGGGGTCAGCCGGGCGCGCAGCGCCGCGTCCGGGACCTGGGCGGCGAGGTGGCCGAGCGCGAGGTCGCGCAGCTCGTCGATCGCGGGGCGGGCGCCGAACCGCTGGGCGACGTTGCGGTCCGCGGCGGTGAACAGCTCCGCGCGCAGCCGGCGGGCGGAGGCGGGATCCCGGGCGAACGCCTCCCGCTCGGCGGGGGTGTACTCGCGGTCCCGCCGCGGCACGATCCAGGGTGCGCTGCGCTGGAACAGCACGAGGTGCCCGGCCCGCTCGGCCAGGTGCGGCGCGATCTGGACCGCCGACGCGCCGGACCCGCACACGCCGATCCGCAGCCCGTCGAGCTGCGCCGAGGGGTCCCACTGCGCGGAGTGGAACACCGGGCCGGGGAAGTCCGCGAGGCCGGGGAAGTCCGGGATGCGCGGCTCGGACAGCCGACCGGCCGCCATCACCAGCACCCGTGCGCGCACGGTGCCCGCGGTGGTCTCGACGGTCCACCGGCCGTCCCAGCGCGCGGTGAGCATCTCCGCGCCGAACCGCAGGTGGGGCCGCAGGCCCTCGTCCCGGACGACGTCGCGCAGGTACTGCTGGATCTCCGCGCCGCCCGCGTAGATGCGCGACCAGTCGTGCTTGGGCGCGAACGAGAGCGAGTAGAGGTGGGAGGGGACGTCACACGCGACGCCCGGGTAGACGTTGTCCCGCCAGGTCCCGCCGACCTCGCGGGCCCGCTCCAGCACGACGAAGCTCTCCCGGCCGCGCCGGGCGAGCTGCACGGCCATGCCCAGGCCTGCGAAGCCCGCGCCGACGATCGCGACGTCGACGTCGACGGCGCCGCCGTCCAGGGCGTCGACGTGCACCGGGCCGACGTTCACGGCGTGCCGTAGGACGTCGTGCGCTGGCGGATCCCGCGGCCGGGCGGGGCGATCGCCGCGACCTCCGCCACGGTGAGCTGCAGGCCGGCCTCGGCGCCCGCGGACGGGTCCAGCGTCCCGTCGAGCAGCAGGCCGCCCGCGTCGTCCGCGCCGGCGGCGAGCACCGCGCGGGACAGGTCCCGGCCCAGCTTCGGCCAGGCCGCCTGGACGTGGTCGATCCGGCCGTGCAGCAGCAGCCGCGCCACGGCGTGCAGGGCGAGGGTCTCGCGCCGGTCGGCGTGGCGGACGGCGAGCCCCGGCGGGACCTGCGCGGGCTGCACGGGCATCGGGATGAACTCGGTGAACCCGCCGGTCCGGTCCTGGATCGCGGCGAGGGTGCGCAGGTGTGCCACCTGCTGCGCCGGCGTCTCGACGTGCCCGTAGACCATGGTCGCGGTCGAGCGCAGCCCCACGGCGTGGGCGGTCTCGATCAGCTCGACCCACCGGGCGACGGGGAGGTCGGGGCCGAGCCGGGCGCGCACCTCGTCGTCGAGGATCTTGGCGGCGGTACCCGGCACGGAGTCGAGCCCGGCCTCCTTCGCGGCCAGCAGGAACTCCCGCGGGGACACGCCCAGGCGCGCGGCGCCGTCCGCCACCTCGGCCGGGCGGAAGGCGTGCAGGTGCACCGGCGCCTGCTGCTTCACCAGCCGGACGACGTCCAGGTGGTCGGCTCCTTCCGGCACCGGCCCCTGCATGCAGATCTCGGTGGCCCCGAGCTTCCAGGCCTCCGCGACCAGGTCGCGGGCGAGCTCCGGGTCCCGCGCGGCCAGCGCCGGGTCCAGGTTCCGGTTGACGACGTAGGTCACCGCGGACCCGGCGGCCGCCTCCCGCACCGCGTCCGCCAGGGCCGTCAGCGCGGCGAGATCCGGGCCGTCGGCCCCGAGGAGGGCCACGTACTCGGCGTCGGTGAGGCCCGCGGGGTTCACCTCCGCCCGGCGCAGTGCCGACGCCAGGGCGGGGCTCAGGGCATGCGTCGCCAACTCCTACCTCCCGACCGGCGGCGCCCGCCGGCGCTCGCCGCCGTGCCGGCGGGTGACCTCCGCGGAGGGCCGCCGATGCCACCCTAACCCGGCCGGGGAGATCGGGGCTGCGCCCGGACGCCACTCGGCTCGCCGACGCGGGACGGTCGTCCGGGAGACGCGCCGCAGGACCGCTCACTCCGGCGGCGTAGCCGACCTCGCAGCGGGCCTCGGGCCGGGTCGGCGAGGCCCGGGCGCCGAACGGTCCGGGCGCCCGGTGGTCCGGGGGCGTCAGGGCGACTGGGCGCCGGTGACGTTCAGGTAGATCGCGTAGAGCGACGAGGTCGCGGTGATGTAGAGGCGGTTGCGCTTGGGCCCGCCGAACGCGAGGTTCGCGGTGGCCTCGGGCACCCGGATCTTGCCGATGAGCTCGCCGCCCGGGGTGAAGCACTGCACGCCCCACCGGGGGAACCGGGGGAGACGGGCCGGACCGTGCTGCCCGGCAGGGTCACTGCGGCTCCCAACGTCACACTGTCTGATTGTCAGACGAACCGTAGGTGATCGTCGTCCGCTCGTCAATCCTCACGAGACCCTTGACATCGGGCTCGCCACCGGCTTGGGTCCGGCATTGTCGGATTGCCAGACGATCCGACATCGCAGCGAGGTGAAGGTCGGCAATGGACAACCAGGTGTACGCGGTGCGTTACGGAACGCGCAGCACGAGGAAGTCGAAGGTCTATCTGAACCACTGGCTCTACGGCGAGGCCGACGAGCCGGTGGACATGGACTACTACTTCTGGGTCGTCCGCCGTGGCGACCGCTGCGTGCTCGTCGACACCGGCTTCTCCCGCTCGGGCGGCGACAAGCGGGCGCGCACGACGCTCACCGAGCCCGCCGACCTGTTGGGCCGCCTCGACCTCGCGCCCGGCTCGGTGGACACCGTCGTCGTCAGCCACGCGCACTACGACCACATCGGGAACCTCTCGGTGTTCCCGGAGGCCCAGATCGTGATCGCCGAGGAGGAGTACGCCTTCTGGACCTCGCCGATGGCGACGCGGCTGCAGTTCGCCACCTCCGTCGAGGCCGACGAGCTCCGGTACCTGGAGAAGCTGCGCGGCGACGACCGGCTGACGATGGTCCGCGGCGACGGCGAGGTCGCCCCGGGCGTCTCGTTCGTCCAGGTCGGCGGGCACACCCCGGGCCAGCTCGTCGTGAACGTCGAGACGGACGCCGGCACGGTCGTGCTGGCCTCGGACGCGGTGCACTACTACGAGGAGGTGGAGCGGGACCGCCCGTTCCACTCGGTGACGGACCTCGCCGCGATGTACCGGGCCTTCGACAGGGTCGCCGAGCTCGCGCAGGCGCCCCGCACCTCGGTCGTCGCGGGCCACGACCCGCTGGTGCGCGAGCGTTTCGCCGCCGTCGCCCCGGACATCGTCCAGATCCCCTGACCTCCCGGAGTTCCCCTGTGACATCCGTCCACCAGGACCAGGTCGCCGTCGTCACCGGCGGGGCCCACGGCATCGGGCGCGCGAGCTGCGAGCTGCTGGCCGCCGCGGGCGCGCACGTGGTGGTCGTCGACGTCGACGGTGAGGCCGCCGAGAAGCTGGCGGCCGGCCTGCCGACCGAGTCCGTCGCCGTGGTGGGCGACGTGGCCGACGAGGCCACCGTCGACGCCTACATGTCCGCGGCGATCGCCCGCTTCGGTCGGGTCGACCTGCACCATCTCAACGCCGGGATCGGCAGCTCGCTCGCGCCCTTCCCGGACCTCGACGTCGCCGACTTCGACCGGACGATGGCGGTGAACGTCCGGGGCATGTTCCTCGGTCTGCGCGCCGCGTTCCGCGACTACCGCCGGCGCGAGGCCACCGGCGCGGTCGTGCTGACCGCCTCGATCGCGAGCCTGCGCGGCAGCGCCGACCTGATCGCGTACCAGACCTCGAAGCACGCGGTGCTCGGCCTGCTGCACGGGGCCGCCGTCTACGGCGGCCCGCTGGGCATCCGGGTCAACGCCGTCGCGCCCGGGATCGTCCCCACCGAGCTCTTCGCCGCGAACGCCGACAAGCCGGGCGGCCGCGACGACATGCGGCAACGCGCGTCGACGAGCCCGCTGCGCCGGGCCGGCACGCCCGAGGAGATCGCCTCGGTCGCCGCCTTCCTGCTCGGCCCCGGGGCCGGGTACGTGACCGGCAGCTGCGTGAGTGCCGACGGCGGGTCGGCGGTGCTGTCCTCGGTCCGTCCCTCGGGCGGTGCCGGCGCCTGGGACCACGAGGCCGTCGACCGGCAGATGTACGGCTGACCCCGAGCCGGACCCCTTCCCGAACCGCGACACCGCACCGCGACACCGCACCGCGACACCGAACCGACAGGAGCACGTCCATGTCCGTCACCGAGTCCACCGACGACCTCTACGAACGGGGTCTCGGGATTCGGCGCGAGGTCCTCGGGTCGGCCCACGTCGACCGGTCCCTCGGCAACGTCACCGAGTTCGGCCGGCCGATCCAGGAGCTCGTCACCCGGTACTGCTGGGGGGAGATCTGGGACCGCCCCGGCGTCGAGCGCAAGACCCGCAGCCTGCTGAACCTCGCGATCCTCACGGCGCTCAACCGCATGCACGAGCTGGGCGTGCACGTCCGCGGTGCGATCAACAACGGCTGCACGCCGGAGGAGATCCAGGAGGTTCTCCTGCAGACCGCGATCTACTGCGGCGTTCCCGCCGCCCTGGAGTCCTTCCGCGTGGCCGAGCGCGTGCTGAAGGAGATGGCCGATGAGTGAACGGCCCCGGGTCGCGTTCGTCGGGCTCGGCCGGATGGGCCTGCCCATGGCGGGCAACCTGCTGGCCGCCGGCTACCCGGTGACCGGCAGCGACCTGAGCGAGGCGGCCCGTTCCGCGCTGGCCGAGGCGGGCGGTACCGCCGAGGCGGACCCGCTGCGCGCGGTCGACGGCGCCGACGTCGTGGTCCTCATGCTCCCCGACTCCCGGGTGGTCGACGCGCTGCTGTTCGACACCGGCGTCCTCGGGGCCCTGCCGAGCGGGACGCTGGTCGTGGACATGAGCTCGTCGGAGCCCGAGGCCACCCGCCGCATCGCCGAGCTGGCGGCCGAAGGCGGCGTGGCCTACGTCGACGCGCCGGTCTCCGGGGGCGTGTCGGGGGCGCGGGCCGGTTCGCTGACGATCGTCGCGGGAGGCACGGACGCCGACGTCGAGCGGGCCCGCCCGTTGCTGGAGGTCCTGGGCTCGCGGGTGCTGCACGTCGGCCCCGCCGGCGCCGGGGACGCGGTGAAGGCGCTGAACAACCTGCTCTCGGCCACGCACCTGCTCGTCACGAGCGAGGCCATGCTCGTCGCCCGGAGGTTCGGACTCGACGTCGGCCAGGTGCTCGACGCGGTCAACACCAGCAGCGGCCGCAGCGGCTCGACCGAGAAGAAGTGGCCGGACTTCATCGTCCCGGAGACCTACGACTCCGGGTTCGGGCTGCGGCTGATGGTGAAGGACATGGGGATCGCGGTCGCGCTGGCCGAGTCGACCGGCGTGCCGACCCCGCTCTCGCACGATGCGCTCGCGCTCTGGAGGCGCGCGGCCGACGACCTTCCCGAGGACGCCGACCACACCGAGATCGCCCGCTGGCTCAGCGGGCAGAACAGTACCGACGAGTGAGGACGAGGACGTCATGAAGACACGCGGTGCGATCATCCGGAAGGCGCCGGGCACCTACGAGACCGTCGACCTCGAGCTCGACGCCCCGCGCCAGGGCGAGATCCGGGTGCGGATGGTGGCCACGGGCATGTGCCACTCCGACGACCACTTCGCCACCGGCGACATGGTCCCGGCCGTGTACCCCTGGCTCGGCGGCCACGAGGGCGGCGGCGTCGTCGAGGCCGTCGGCCCGCACACCCCCGGCTGGGAGGTCGGCGACCACATCGTGACCTCCTTCCTGCCCTCGTGCGGGCAGTGCCGCTGGTGTGCGGCGGGCATGCAGAACCTCTGCGACCTCGGCGCGACCCTGCTGATGGGCGGGCGCTTCGACGACCTCGGCAGCTACCGCGTGCACCTGGACGACGGCTCGCCCGTCGGCCAGATGTGCGGGCTGGGCACCTTCGCCGAGCGCACCGTGATCAGCACCCAGTCCGCGGTGAAGGTGCCGAAGGACGTGCCCCTGGAGAAGATCTGCCTGCTCGGCTGCGCGGTGGGCACCGGCTGGGGCTCCTCGGTCAACGCCGGCCAGGTCGCCGCGGGCGACGTCGTGATGGTGATGGGCGTCGGAGGTGTCGGCATCAACGCGGTGCAGGGCGCCCGCCACGCGGGGGCGGACCACGTGATCGCCGTCGACCCGGTGGAGTTCAAGCGCGAGAAGGCCCTCGAGCTCGGCGCCACCCGCGCCTTCGCCGACGTCGACGAGGCCATCGAGTACGGCCGCAGCCTCACCGACGGGCAGGGTTGCGACGTCGCGGTCGTCACCGTGGGCCGCACGACCGGCGAGCACATCGGCAGGGGCTTCGCCGCGATCCGCAAGGCCGGGACCCTGGTCTGCACCGGCATCGGCGACATGACCGAGGTCGGCATCCCGGCGCCGATCACCGAGCTGGTGACCTACCAGAAGCGGATCCAGGGCACCCACTTCGGCTCGTGCAGCCCGATGGGCGACATCCCGCGCCAGATCCAGATGTACCGGGACGGCCGGCTGAAGCTCGACGAGCTGATCACCAAGGAGTACTCGCTCGACCAGGTCGCCTCGGCCTACGAGGACATGCACAACGGCACGATCATCCGCGGCGTCGTCCGCTTCGACTAGGTCCGATCCACCCCACCAAGGAGGTTGGGCTGTGAACGTCAGATCTGCCCGGCGGCGCCCCGCGCTGCTGGCGGCGGGCCTCGCCGCACTGACCTGCCTGGCCGCCGCGTGCGGCGCCGGGCCGTCGACGGAGCCCGGCGCAGCGCCGAGCATCGGGCTGTCGACCTACTACACCGGCAACAACTGGCGCAAGGAGATGGTCTCCAGCTTCCAGAGCGGGGCGACCGGTGCGCAGAAGGCCGGGATCATCGGGAAGTACTCGGTCGCGGACTCCAACGGATCCGTGCCGCAGCAGGCCGCGCAGATCCAGTCGATGATCATCCAGGGCTACAAGGCGATCCTGGTCGAGGCGGCCTCCCCGACCGCGCTCAACGGCTCGATCCAGAAGGCCTGCGACGCCGGGATCACCGTGGTGGCGTTCGACTCGCTGGTCACCGCGGACTGCGCCTACAAGGTCGCCACGGACTACGTGAAGTACGGCGAGCTGGAGACCGAGTACGTCGCACAGCGCCTGGGCGGCAAGGGGAACATCCTCATGGTCCGGGGCATCCCGGGCAACTCCGTGGACAACGACGTCTACGCCGGCGTCCAGAACGTGCTGAAGAAGTACCCGGACATGAAGCTGGTGAGCGAGGTCTACGGCCAGTTCACCGAGTCCGTCGCCCAGCAGCAGGTCGCCGGGGTGCTCCCGTCCCTGCCGAAGATCGACGCCGTGCTCACCGAGGGCAACGACGGCGGCGGCGCGATGCAGGCCTTCCGGCAGGGAGGTGTGCACCCGCTGCCGCTGGTCGTCATGGGCAACACCGGACAGGACCTGCAGATCTGGCAGAAGGTCGCCCAGCAGGTCCCGGACTACACCACGATGTCGGTCTCCTCGTACCCGTCGATGTCGACCGTGGCGATGTGGGTCGCGGTCAACGTGTTGGCGGGCACGCCGGTGCCGAAGCTGGTGTACGCGCCCGTGCTCACCATCCCCGAGCAGAACCGGGACGCGTGGGCGAGCCACCTCGGCTACGGCGAGGTCGCGAACAAGGTGCTCTCGCGCGAGGACTCGCAGCGCTTCATCGACGCGTCGGCCTCGGGCAACCCGCTGCACGTCGACTCCCCGTTGCCGGAGGCGGCGCAATGACCACCGGAGGCGGAAACATGCGCGAGACCCTGCTCTCGGTCGAGGGCGTGACCAAGCGGTTCGGGTCGACCCTCGCGGTCGACGACGCCGCGTTCCGGCTGGCCAGGGGCGAGCTGATCGGCATCGCCGGGCACAACGGCGCCGGCAAGAGCACCGTGCTCAACGTCGTCACCGGCCGCTTGGCCGGGGACGCCGGCACGGTCACGCTCGACGGCACCACCCGGGACGCCACGGCTCCCGTCGCGTCGGCGGACGCGCTGGGCATCCGGATCGTCTTCCAGGAGCTGTCGCTCTGCCCGGCGCTGCGCGTCGACGAGACCGCGGCCGTGTTCGACCGTTCCGTACGCGGTACCTCGTGGCGCACGGCCGCCTGGAACCACCTGCAGACGGTGCTGGACGAGATGTTCCCCGGGCACGGTATCCGCCGACAGCAGCAGATCCGGGACCTCTCGATCGCCCGCCGCCAGATGATCGAGTGCGCGGCGGCGATGCTCCCGGGGGAGGTGCCGGCGAAGCTGGTGATCCTCGACGAGCCGACGTCGTCACTGGACGCCAGCTCCACGGAGAGCTTCTACGCCTACCTGCACCGGCGCGCGGCGGAGGGCCTCTCGGCGATCGTCACCACGCACCGGCTGCACGAGATGATCGACAACCTCTCGCGGCTCTACATCATGCGGGACGGGCGGATCGTCTCCGAGGAGGTCGCGGCCACGTCGACCAAGGAGTCGCTGGTCGCGGCGATGGGCGTCGGCGGGCACGAGGCCGCGCGCGAGCGCACGGTGTCCGACGTGGAGCGGCCCCCGGTCCCGGACGGCGCCCCCGTGCGAGTGCGCATCGGTGACCGCGCCACCGGTGCCGAGGTCGAACTCCGCGCCGGGGAGATCATCGGCCTCGGCGGGCTCGAGGGCCACGGCCAGGTGGCCGTGCTGGAGGCGCTCGCCAAGGCCGCCCGCTCCCGCCTGCCGGGACCGAAACGGACCCTGCGCCAGGACGTGACCGTCGACGGCACCGTGGCCTACGTCAGCGGCGACCGTGGCGACCGCGGCATCTTCCGCTACTGGGACGTCGGCCAGAACGTCACGATCGCGAACCTCAAGCGGCTCAGCACCGCCGGGTTCGTGTCGCGGGGAGCCGAGCGCAGGCTGGTCGACGGCTGGTGGCCCAGGCTGGGCATCAAGGGCGGCCCGGAGGACCCGATCGTCAGCCTCTCCGGCGGCACACAGCAGAAGGCGCTGATGGCCCGGGCCATGGCCGAGGACCCGGACCTGCTGCTGCTCGAGGACCCGACCCGCGGCGTCGACCAGTCCACCAAGGAGGACGTCTACGCCCTGCTGCGGCGGCAGGCCGCGGAGGGCCAGTGCGTGGTCTGGTACTCCACCGAGAACGAGGAGCTCCGGCACTGCGATCGGGTGCTCGTGTTCCGCAGCCACGAGATCGTCGCCGTCCTGGCGGGCTCCGAGGCCACCGAGGACGCCATCCTCTCCTCCTCCTTCGCCGGAGTCTCCTCGTCCGTGGCAGGTGCGTCATGACCCAGAGCGTCCAGACCCGGCCCGGGATCCGGGCCCCCGAACCCCGGCCCGCCCGCCGCCTCACCGGCGGCTCGCTCGGCTCCTGGTTCCTGCCCGTCGTCGCCGCGGTGATCATGTTCGTGGTGATCTTCGCGGTGGCCCCGGCGGCGTCGAGCTACCTCGGCCTGTCGCTGCTGCTGTCCAGCCTCCTGCCGCTGGTGCTCGCGTGCCTGGCGCAGATGTTCGTGATCGCCGCCGGCGACGTGGACCTGGGCATCGGCTCCTTCGTCGGACTGGTCAACGTGACCGTCGCAACGATCCTGCCCACCCACACGCTGACCGGCATCCTGCTGCTGGTCGGGCTGGTGGTGGCGTACGCGCTGATGGGGATGCTCATCGCGGTGCGGCGGCTGCCGTCCATCATCGTGACGCTGGGCATGTCGTTCGTGTGGCTCGGCCTGGCCATCCTGATCCTGCCGACGCCGGGCGGCACCGTGCCGGAGGGCATCGTGTCCTTCGTGGACTGGTCGCCCCCGTTGGTCCCCGGGACGATCGTCGCGATCGTCGTGGTGACGGTGGTCGTCGCGCTGTTCCTCAACCGCACCCGTTACGGCGCAGTGCTGCGCGGCTCCGGGAGCAACCCCGAGGGCATCCGCCGGGCCGGCTGGTCCGTGGTGCGCACCAAGATGGCGCTCTACGGCATCGCCGGACTGCTCGGCGTGCTCTCCGGGATCGTGCTCTCCGGGCAGGCCGCCTCGGGCGACCCGAACATCGCCACCAGCTACGTGCTGCTGTCCATCGCCGGCGTGATCGTCGGCGGCGGCAGCTTCCGCGGCGGTGACGTCTCGCCGGTCGGCACCGTGGCCGGTGCACTCGTCATCGGCCTGATCGCCACCCTTCTGCAGTTCCTGGACGTCCCCTCCAGCTACCAGGTCGGCACCCAGGGCCTCGTGCTCGTCCTGATCCTCGTCCTGCGGGCAGGCGTGACCTGGTGGCGCCGCCGTATCGAGACCGGAGGCCTGGCATGACCGCCACCCTCGCCGCGCCGTCGCGCGAGCCCGTGCTCACGAAGATCACCCGCTCGCCGGCGCTGCCGGCCTTCGTCGGAGCGCTCGTCATCTGGCTGGCCACCTGGCTGGTCTCCGGCAACGGGCTGTGGGGCACGCTGGCCATCGGCGCCAGCGTGGCCACCTACCTGGTCATGGTCGGCATCGGCCAGCTCTTCGTGATCACCTCGGGCAACGGCGGCATCGACCTCTCGGTGCCCTTCGTCATGACGATCAGCGCCTACCTGGGCAGCCAGGTCATGAACGGCGACGACGGCAACCTCGTGCTCGGCCTGATCGTCGCGATCGCGGTCGGCATCGGGGCGGGGCTGGTCAACGCGCTGCTCGTCGAGGTCGTCGGGATGCCGCCGCTCGTCGGCACGCTGGCCGTCGGCTTCACCATCCAGACCGCCGTCCTGGTGTTCTCCAGCAACAGCACCGGCGTGCCGAGCCCGGGCCTGTCGAGCTTCGTCGACGGCAACTGGGGCCCGTTCCCGATCTTCGCGATCTTCGGCGTCCTGCTGACGATCGTGTTCGCGGTGCTGCTCAAGCGCACCAGCTACGGGCGGCGCACCGAGGCCGTGGGGCAGAGCGCCACGGCGGCGCGGCTCGCCGGGATCGACCCGCGGCTCGTCCGGGCCGGGGCGTTCGTGCTCTCCGCGGCGCTGGCCGGGCTGGCCGGCATCCTGCTGGCGGCGCACGCCGGCGGCCCGTCGCTGGAGCTCGGCACGCCGTTCCAGCTGGAGTCGATCGCCGTCGTCGTGCTCGGCGGCTCGCTCATCGCGGGCGGCCGCGGCGTGGTGCCGGGGGTGTGGGCGGGCGCCATGCTGCTCACCCTCCTGGTCACCCTCGTCAACGTCGCGCACGTCAGCTCCGCGGTCCAGAACATCGTCGAGGGCCTCCTGATCGTGGTGGTGCTCGCCGTGGCCCGCAACCCCGCGTTCGGCAGGTCCTGGACCCGGTGATCGAGTTCCTCGGCGGGCAGCAGGCGGTGGACGCGGACGTCGCGACCAGCGACCCGCTGCGCCGGCAGGGGAGCCCGGCGGAGATCGCCGCCGCCGTGGTGTTCCTGGCGTCGGCGGTCTCCTCGTCCATGACCGGCCGGGCGACGGTCGTCAACGGCGGCGCGGGCCGAGCCATCAGCTCGTCCGCTCGTCATACAATGCGGGCCACCCCCCGCGGAAGGAGGCCGACGACGTGCCCAACCGTCGGATCGGATTCATCGGTGTCGGGAACATGGGCGGCCGCATGTCCCGCTGCCTGGTCGCGGCCGGCCGCCGGGTCCTCGCGTACGACAGGGACCCGGAGGTCGCCAGGGCCTCGGGCGGTGACGTGGCGGAGTCCGTGGCCGCCGTGACCCGCGACAGTGACGTGGTCCTGCTCAGCCTGCCGGACAGCACGGTCGTCGAGGCCGTCGTCCTCGGCGAGGACGGGGTCCTGGACTCGTGCCGGGAGGGGCAGGTCGTCGTCGACCTGAGCACGGCCGCGCCCGGGTCGACGCGGCGGATCCACGGCCTGCTGGCCGAGCGGGGCGTCCGGTACGTCGACGCCGGGATCTCCGGCGGCGCCGCGGCGGCCGAGAAGGGCGCGCTGACGATCATGGCGGGCGCCGACCCGGGTGTGCTCGCCGAGCTCGAGGACGTCTTCGAGCCCATCGCGTCCACGGTCCACGACATGGGCGGACCCGGTACGGGCCACACCGCCAAGCTGCTCAACAACTTCCTCAACGCGGTCGCGCTCGCGTCCACCGCGGAGGTCATGGTCGCGGGGAAGAAGGCCGGGCTGGACCTCGACGTGCTGCTGGAGGTCCTCAACACCTCCAGCGGCGTCAACTTCGCCACCCTCAACCGCTTCCCGAAGATCGTGCACGGGGACTACCTCGAGGGCGGCCTGACCAGCGCCCTGATGACCAAGGACGTCACGCTCTACGTCGATCTCGTGCAGCAGCTCGGGGTGGCCTCGCTCAACGCGGCCGGTCCGCTCGCGAGCTTCGGGCTGGCCAACAACACCGGCTACGCCCAGGAGATCAGCAACCGGGTCGTCGACGCGATCGGCGACGTCTCGGGCGGCGTGCGCGTCGCCGAGCCGTGGCCCGCGAAGGAGAACTGATGTATGTCGCACGACGCCGGCTCGAGGGTTCCGCCTCGACGGCCAGGACCGACACCTTCACCGGCGCCGTCTGGGCCGACCCGGTCGTCCCGACCACGGACGGCACCACGATCAACGACGTGTTCTTCTCCCCGCGGGCGCGCACGTTCTGGCACCATCACGAGCACGGCCAGCTGCTGATCGTGCTGTCCGGCAGTGGGTTCGTGTGTCCCGACGGCGCCGAACCGGCTCGGATCGAGCCGGGGGACGTCGTCTGGGTGCCGCCGGGGGAGCGACACTGGCACGGCGCGGCGCTGGACAGCTATCTCCTCCATCGCGCGGTCTCCCTCGGCGCCACCGCGTGGGCCGAGGCCGTCGTCGACGCGGACTACGCGGCCGTCGTCGGCGGCTGACCGTCACGTTCTGCGGGGGAGGACAGGGATGAGCAGAGCCGTGCAGGCCGCGGAGCAGTCGTCCGCATGGAAGAACGCGCAGGTGGGGCGGGTCGCAGCACCGCTGCGCGACCAGGTGCTCGGCATCGTGCGCCAGGCGATCATGGACTTCGAGCTCAAGCCGGGCCAGCGCCTGGTGGAGCGGGAGCTGATCGAGCACCTCGGCGTGTCGCGGTCGACCGTGCGCGAGGTGCTGGGCCAGCTCTCGGCCGAGGGGCTGGTCACGATCGTCCCGCAGAAGGGCGCGGTCGTCACCGTGCCCACCGCGGAGGACGCGGCCGACCTCTACGAGATCCGGGCCAGCCTCGAGGCCCTGGCCGTGCGCCGGTTCGTCGAGCGGGCCACGGAGGCCCAGCGGGCGGCCCTGCGCGCCGCCTTCGACGAGTACGCCCGCGCGTCCGAGGACGGCGCCCTCCCGGCCCTGGTGGCCAAGGACGAGCTCTACCGGGTGCTGCTCGACGGGGCCGACAGCGCACCGATCCAGCAGCTGCTGGCCAGCGCCCAGGGCCGGGTGCGGGCGATGCGCGCGACGTCGCTGTCCGAGCCGGGTCGCGCGAGACAGGCCGTGGAGGAGCTGCGCCTGGTCGTCGAGGCGATCGAGGCGGGCAAGGCGGCGCAGGCCGCGAAGCTCTGCGCCGCCCACGTCCGCGCCGCGGCCCGCTCCGGTCTCCGCCGCCTCGCCGAGATCGAGTCCGACCTCACCTGAACGACCCCACGACCCACGGGAGAACCGATCATGCTGTCCCACACCGTCCTGTTCCGCCTCCGTCGTCCCCTGGGGGAGGGCGACAAGGAGAAGTTCGTCGCCGCCCTGCAGGAGTTCGCGGCCGACGCCCCGCTCGCGGCGGGCCCGGCCCGGGTCGACACCGATCTCGGGCTCCGCGACCCCGAGAACCTCCGGGTCGCCGATGCGACGCTGTCGACCACGTTCGCCGACGCGGACACCTTCGCCCGCTATCTCGACCACCCCCGCCACCGCGCGCTCGTCGCCGAGGTCCTCGAGCCGCTCTGCGAGAGCTGGCTCTCGGTCCAGGCCGACGTCGAGGGGTAGCGCGGGCCGGGGTAGCCCGGACCGGATCCCCGCGCCCGGCCCGCCGAGGGCGACGCCGGCCCGGATCCGGGTCGAGCCTCCACGAGTTCGACATCGACGACGGGGCACCGCTACGGGCTCACGAGACCATCTCGCCGTCGCACGCGGTGCCGCACGGACGCGGTCCTGATCCCACGGCGTCCGGGTGGTGCCGTCCCCTCGGGACCCCCGCCCGCCCGCCCGGCCGGCCGTCGTTCGTTCACGGCGGCCGGGCTCGGCGGGGCCGGGTGAGCTCGGGCAGCTCGGTGGCGCAGACCTGCCGGAGGGCGTCGAGACCTGCGGAGACGGCAGGGCGTCCCGCCGATCCCGCGCGGACCGCGGTGAGGACGTGCCGGGTGGGCAGGGGCGGGCCGTCGACCGGGATGCGGCGGGTGTCGTGGCGGCCGGGCAGGTCGGCGAGGCGGGGGACGAGGGCCACGCCGAAGCCGCCGGCGACCAGCGCGGCACCGGTGTCCCACTCGTCGGCGTGGTGGGCGACGCCCGGCTGGAAGCCCGCACTGGTACAGGCCAGCACGACCAGCTGGTGGTAGGCGCCGCCCGGCGCCCCCACGATCCAGGGGTCCGCGGCGACCTCGTGCAGGGCGACGGCGTCCCGGTGGGCCAGCGGGTGTTCGGGGCCCACCAGGACGTCGAGCGGCTCGGTGTAGAGCGGCTGCTGTTCGAAGGCGGGGTCCGCGCGCGGCGGGATGTCGGGGGTCGCGACGACGATCGCGATGTCGACGTCGCCGCCGGCGAGGAGGTCGAAGGCGCGAGCGGGTTCGTGCTCGCACAGCCGCACCCCCAGGGCGGGGTGGTGCCCGCGGAGGCGGACGAGCGCCCGCGGGGCGACGACCGCGGCGGCGGTGGAGAAGGCGCAGAGGCGGAGCGACCCGGTGAGATCGCCGGTGCGGTGGGCGGCGAGATCGGCCTGCGCCCGCTCCCAGGCGGCAGTGAGCGTGGCGGCGTGCTCCAGCAGGGTGTGGGCCGCGGGGGTGAGCCGGACGGTGCGGCCCACGGGCTCGAGGAGGGGGACGTCGAGCTCGCGCGCGAGGGCCTGCATCTGGTGCGAGACCGCGGAAGGCGTCAACCGGCACACCTCGGCCGCGGCGGTGACGGTGCCGTGGCGCGCGATGGCCTGCAGGACCTTCAGCCGCCGGTCGATCATGTACGAAGCGTACAAGGTCAGCTGCACGAAGTTCCGATGGACGTGAACATTCACCGGCGGTGACACTCCTCCGGCGACAGACCGGCGCGGGATGTGCGGACCGGTCTGTCCTCGAGAGGCATCGGGGGCGTGCGTGGACCGTTGTCAGGTGATCGTCGTCGGGTGCGGGGGCCTCGGCTCGGCCGCGCTCTACCGGCTGGCCCGCCGGCTGGGGAGCGGGGTGGTCGGCCTGGAGCAGTTCGCGCTCGGGCACGACGTGGTGCCTCGCAGGACCACTCCCGGATCATCCGGCTCGCGCAGCACCAGCGCGAGTACGCCGCCCTGGCCCGGCCGGCCTACGCCGCGTGGGCCGAGGTGGAGGCGGAGTCGCGGCAGACGCTCGTGACCCGCACCGGTGGGCTCGTCATCGAGGACCGCGCCGCGCGGCGGGACGTCGACTCCGGGACCCGCAACATCGAGGGCTACACCGCGGTGTTCGACGAGTTCGCCGTCGACCACGAGCTCCTCGACGCCGACGCGCTGCAGGCCCGCTGGCCGCAGTTCCGGCTCGACGGCGGCGAGCAGGCGCTCTACCAGTCCGAGTCCGGCCTCGTCGACGCCGCCCGGGCCAACGCGGTGCACGTCGCGCTCGCCCGGGCCCACGGCGCGCAGGTCCACGAGCACACCGCCGTCCGGGCGGTGCGGCCCGACGGGGAGGGCGTGCTGGTGGAGACCGACGACCGGACCTACCGCGCCGACCGCGTCGTGGTCGCCGCCGACGCCTAGACCAACCAGGTGCTGCGGGACTGCGGCCTCCGGCTGCCCCTGACGGTGACGCAGGAGCAGGTCACCTACTACGCGACCCCGCACCTCGCGGAGTTCTCGCCCGCCCGGTTCCCGGTGTTCATGTGGCACGGCGAGCACAACTTCTACGGGTTCCCGGTCTACGGCGAGGTGGCCACCAAGCTGGGCCAGCACATGGGCGGGCACGAGACCTCCGCGGACGAGCGCACCTTCGAGCCCGATCCCGTGCGCCGGAAGCGGTACGCGCGGTTCGTCGAGCAGCACCTGCCGCGCTTCGGCGGCCCCGAGCTGTACACCAAGACCTGCCTCTACACGGTGCCTCCGGACCAGAACTTCGTGCTCGACACGGTTCCGGACCATCCGCAGGTCACCGTCGCCGTCGGCGCCGGGCACGCCTACAAGTTCGCCGCGCTCCTCGGCGAGCTGCTCGCCGACCTCGCCCTCGACCGGCCCCCCGCCCATCCGATCGAGGCCTTCTCCCTCACCCGCCCGGCCCTGACCGACCCGACGTTCGTGCGCTCCTTCCACGTCTGAGCGTCGACTTCCACCACACCCCCGGAGGGGCCGACCACGATGAACACCGGGACGAGCACCGGGACGAGCACCGGGACGACGCCCGCGAGTCCCTACGGGCCTCCCTACGCGGCACTGCCGGCCCGCCCGGTCGACCCGGCGTCGTTCACCGACGAACGGCTCTACGCCCCCACCCGGCTGCCGGTCGGGTCGGCCTCGACGCTGCTCCCCGACGCCTACACCAGCCCGGAGTTCTTCGCCCTCGAACGGGAGAAGGTCCTTGCCACCAGCTGGGTCGCCGTCGGGTGCACCGCCGAGCTCGACCGGCCCGGCGCCTGCCTGGTCGCCGAGGTCGCCGGGCGCTCGGTCATCGTCACCCGCAACCGGGCGGGCGAGCTGCGCGCCTTCCACAACGTCTGCCGGCACCGGGCGACCGCGCTCCTGCCCGCCGGTGCCGAGCACGTCGGGCGGGGCGACCGGATCCGGTGTCCGTACCACGCGTGGGCCTACGACCTCGACGGCACGTGCCTGGGCACGCCCCTCTTCGAGGGCTCCGACATCCCCGTGGGCGAGGAGCCGGTCTTCGACACCGCTCCGGCGCAGGACTTCGACCGGAAGGACTACGGCCTGCTCCCCGTCGCCGTCGACAGCTGGGGTTTCCTGGTGTTCGTCTGCCTCGAGCCCGCGCCTGCGCCCCTCGCCGAGCAGCTCGGCGACCTGCCGCAGCGGTTCGCCGCGTACGAGCTCGACCGGTGGCTCCCGCAACGCCGCCGCACCTACGAGGTCGCCGCCAACTACAAGCTGGTCGGCGAGAACTTCATGGAGTACTACCACCTGCCCTGGGTGCACCCCGAGCTCAGCAAGGTCTCCCGGTTCTCCGACCACTACCGCTGGCAGGGTCCCGGCATGTACACGGGCATGTGCACCACCCCCGTCTCCCGGAACACCGACGCCGGCGGCTGGGAGGGACTGCACCCGGCCGGCTCCCTCACAGGGTCCGACGCCGAGAGCGGCCGCTTCGTCTGGCTGTTCCCGACGACCGCGCTGGCGGTGCTGCCCAACCACGCCTTCGTGCTGTTCAACCGGCCGGTCGGTCCGGCCCGGACCGTCGAGACCGCGGTCCTGCTCTGCCATCCCGACTCCGTGGCCCACCCGGACCGGGAGGACGACCTGGACCGGCTCGAGAAGTTCTGGGACCACGTCAACCGCCAGGACCTGGAGATCGTCGCGCGCGTCCAGGAGGGCTTGCAGAACCCCGCCTACCGCGGCGGCCGGATGTGCTTCCGGTTCGAGGAGCCCCTGCACCGCTTCCAGAACATGGTCGTCGACCGGATGGTCGGCCTGCGCCGGGTCCCGGAGGGCGACGCCGACACCGCGACGCGGATGTTCCCGGACCCGCCCACGCCGGACTGACGGGACCGGTTACGCGGCGCCCCGGGTCGCGGGCTCCTCCGTTTCGCGGCGGGTGAGCACCAGGGGCACGTCCTCGGTGACGGCGACCGTGTGCTCGGAGTGGGCGGTGCGGGAGCCGTCGGCGGACCGGATGGTCCAGCCGTCGGGGTCGTAGACGATCCGGTCGGTCGTGCGCGCGAACCAGGGTTCGATCGCGAGGGTCAGGCCCGGCCGGAGCGGCAGGCCGCGCCCCGCCCGGCCCTTGTTGGAGACGTGCGGGTCCTCGTGCATGGTGCGGCCGATGCCGTGACCACCGAACTCGTCGTTGACCGGGTAGCCGTGGTGAGCGGCCACCGCCGAGATGGCGGCCGAGATGTCGCCCAGCCGGTTGCCCGGACGCGCCACCGCGATCGCCGCCTCCAGCGCCTCCTCGGTGGCGCGGACGAGCCGCAGGTCCTCCTCGGCCGGGGTGCCGACGACGACCGTGCGCGCGGAGTCGGCCACCCAGCCGCCGATGCCGACCGCCAGGTCCGCGGTGAGCACGTCCCCGTCGCGCAGCGTGTAGTCGTGCGGCAGGCCGTGCAGGACGGCGTCGTTGACCGCGAGGCAGATGACGTTGCGGAAGGGCCCGCGCCCGAAGGAGGGCGCGTAGTCCCAGTAGCACGAGTCCGCCCCGCGCCGCTCGATCATCCGGCGCGCGTGGTGCTCCAGGTCCAGGAGGTTGACGCCCACGTCGGCGAGCCGGCCGACCTCGGAGAGCACCTCGGCGACGAAGCGCCCGGCCACGTGCATGCGCTGGATCTCCGCGGGCGTCTTCAGTTCGATCACGAGTACCTCGCGTCCCGGGTGTCGGTATAGTTATACCGGGACCCTAGCACGGATCGGTATAGTTATACCGATACCCTCGGAAGCGCGGCCTCCACGGTCGGGCCGGGACGTCGACCTCGAGGCCGAAGGGCTGCGCCGGCGGGCCGGGACGCCACCGGAACGACCCCGGTACCGCCTATGGTCGGAGGATGACGGCACGGACCCCGCCGCGCGTCCTGGTGATCGGCCTCGACCCCTACCGGGTCCCCGGCCCCTGGGACCCGGAGCCGGTCGCGACCGCGATCGCGGAGTGGACGGCACGGTTCGCCGAGCAGGGGATCGGCGTCCGGAACTGCCTGATCGGGCTCGACGGCAGCGACGACGTCGAAGCCGTCGTCGGCGCGGCCCTGCGGGACCACCCGTGGGAGTGCGTCGTGGTCGGCGGTGGCATCCGGAAGTCCGAGGAGCAGCTGGACCTGTTCGAGACGGTCGTCAACCTGGTCCACCGGCACGCGCCGGGCGCCGCGATCGCCTTCAACCGCACGCCGTCCGACGTCGTCGAGGCGGCCGTGCGCCGGCTCCCGTGAGCGACGGGGCCGGCTGCGGGTGCCCGTCGGCCCGACGGGACAAGGGTCGCGTCACTATGCTGGCCGCATGCCCCGCTGGCGACCGGATGCGCGAGAACGGCTGGTCCTCGCCGCGCTCGACCTGTTCACCGAGCAGGGCTACGACAACACCACCGTCGCCCAGATCGCGGAGCGCGCCGGGCTGACCAAGAGCACCTTCTTCCGGCACTTCCCCGACAAGCGGGACGTCCTGGCGGCCGGGCAGGGCACGCTGTCCCGCCTGCTCACCGAGGGGATCGCGGCCGCACCCGCCGACGCCACGCCCCTGGCCGCGGTGGCGGCCGGCCTGGAGGCGGCCGGGCGGGCCATGACGTCCTTCAACCGCGAGCTCGCCCCCAGGCTCGGCGCGGCCATCGCCGCCAGCACGGAGCTCCAGGAGCGCGACGCGCTCAAGCAGGTCGGGCTGGCCGCGGCGATGGCCGAGGCCCTGCGGACCCGCGGCGTGCCCGACCCCGCCGCCGGCCTCGCCGCCGAGCTCGGCGTCCTCGCCTTCAAGACGGCCTACGCCCGCTGGTCCGCTCCCGACAACGAGCTGGAGCTCGGCGAGCTGGCCCCCGCGGCGCTCCGGGAGCTGCACGCGGCGAGCGCGGAGCTCACCTGAGCCGGTGTCCTCCCGGGAGTTCAGGCACCGGCGCGGCGCCCGACCAGGTGGAACGCGCGGCTGAGTTGCCGGTACGGGTCCTGGGACGCGGCCCGGAGCTCGACCTCGGCCACCGCCGCCACGTCGGTGGTCCCGAGGGGGAGCTCCATCCAGTCGCTGAACAGCCACACGCCGTACCAACCCTCGACCTCGACCCCGCCGTCGCGGAGCAGCGCCGACAGGCCCTCGACGGTGTCGCCGCGGGTCTCGGCCCCGAGCACCCCGACCTCCGTGGCGGCGTCGAAGGCGGCCAGGGCGTCGGCCCACCGCCGCTCGAGCGCCGGCCGCACCGCGAGCGTCCTCGCGTTCAGCGCCATCAGCGACACCACGCCTCCGGGCCCGGTGCACCGGCACACGGCATCCACCATCGGCCGTGGGTCCTGCTGGTACAGGAGCACGCCGTGGCAGAGGACCGCGGCGAACCGCCGGCCCCCGGTGAGGACGTCGGCCTGCTCGCCCGCGCCCTCGACCAGGCGGACGCGACGGCGCACCTCCTCCGGCTCGCCCCGCAGGCGCTCCTCCGCCCGCGAGAGCATCGCCGGCGACGAGTCCAGCACCGTGACGTCGTGGCCGAGCCGGGCCAACGGCAACGACTGGTGCGCGGCGCCGCCGCCCACGTCGAGGACCGCGACCGGCGGCGACGGGAGGTGGCGGAGCAGCTGGCGGTGCAGGACGTAGGTCCGCACCCGGCCCTTGACCGAGGCGTACGCGCCGTCGACGAACGCGTCCGCCAGCGGAGCCCAGTGATCCTCAGCCACCCTCGGCGACCGCGGGGATCTCGACACAGTCGGCGCCGCAACCGGGTCCCGGTCCGGGCGCGGGCGCGGGCCGGTGCAGGACCGCCCGCGTGGGCGTGACCACGAGCGAGTCGCCGGACAGCCCCGCTCCGCCGTCGACGATCAGCGAGTACCCCTCCGCGGAGCCCGGCGGCCAGACCAGCGTGACGACGGGTCGTGCGGCCAGGTTGCCGCGGGTCCTGCGCCCCAGGTCGCCGACGACGAGGACGGCGTCGGTCACCACGGGGGACACGGCGGTGACGTGGGGCCTGCCGTCGTCGCCGATCGTCACCAGGTACGCGAAGTCGTAGCGGGCGACGGTCGCGGCCAGTTCGGCGGTGGGGACGGCGATGCTCACGCCGCCGAGCCTAAGGTCGGGCCCGGCGGATGGACAGCACGTCGGGAGCCCGACCCGATCGGCTACGCGCGGGCGTCGTCGGCGGAGGGGAGCCGTCCGGCCCGCGCCACGCTCGCGGGCGTCCCCCCGATTCCCCAGTTCTCGGGGTGGACCTCGACGACGTGCCCGCGCACCGCGGACGCGGGTACGTCGAGGAGCTCCACGAGCAGCCCAGTGAGGCGGCGGAGCAGCTCGGCCCGTTGCGGCGCAGGGCGACCCGCGAGCACGACGGCGGTGAAGTACGGCGCGGGTGCGCCGCCGTCGGCGACGGGGACACCGCCGACGGCGAGCAGGTCCGGCTCGACCGGCACGAGGACGACCCGGATCCGCTCGATCGGCGAGTCCAGGACCTCGGCGTACACCGCGCTCGCCCGGACCAGCAGCTCACGGCCCTGGTCCGGGGTGAAGGTCCCCCGGACCAGGTGGAAGTGCGCGACGGGCATGTCACTGCACCCCGTGCCGGGTACCGCCGTCCACCGCGATCACGCCGCCGTGCAGGGCGGCGGCCTCGGGCGCCAGCAGGGTCTCGACGGTCCAGGCGATCTCGTCGAGCGTCGGGAGCCGGCCCAGCGTTGTCCTGCCCAGGTACCCCGCCCGCACCTCCTCCGGGTCGACGCCCTGCTCCGCCGCCTGGGTGGCGATGATCGCGTCGAGCCGCGGGGTGTCGACGGGGCCCGGCGCGATCGTGTGGGTCGTGACCCCGCGTGGTCCGTAGAGGGCGCTGACCTGCCGCATGAGGTTGAACAGCGCGGCGTTCGCGGTGCCCGGTCCCGCGTCGAGGGGCCCGGGCTCCAGCCCCAGCGAGCCGCCGATCGCGACGAACCGGGAGCCCGCCTCCAGGCGGTCGCGCACCGCGTGCAGCAGCCGCAGCACCCCGCCCGCCTTGAGGTTCACCGCCGCGCCGAGTGCGTCCGGGTCGATGGTGTCCGCCGAGCCGCGCACCGGGAGACCGGCGGCGAACACGGCGAGCCGGACGGGCCCGTCGAGGGCCTCCCGGATCGCGTCGACGGAAGAGTTGACCCCGATGTCCGCGACGCACGGCCGCACCCCCGGGTGGTCGGCCGCGAGCGTCGCCAACGCGCGGCCGTCGCGGCCGACCGCCACCACCGGGTGCCCGGCCTCGGTGAGTCGGGCCGTGATCGCGGTCCCCATGGCGCCGGAGGCGCCCACCACCACACACGTCATCGCAGAACCTGATCCCGAAGCCGCAGCATGACCGCGCGCGGCTCCGTGAAGAACTCCCTCGAGTACCGCCCGCCCTCGCGCCCGACGCCGCTGATGCCCTCCCCGCCGAACGGCAGCCGCAGGTCGCGCTCGAAGAAGGTGTTGATCCACACCGTCCCCGCCCGCCAGCGCGCGGCCATCCGGTGCGCCCGGTCGAGGTTCTGCGTGAACAGCATCCCGGCCAGTCCGTACGGCGAGTCGTTGGCGATGCCGAGGGCCTCCTCCTCGGTGTCGAACCCGAGGACGGTGACGACCGGGCCGAAGATCTCCTCCCGCGCGGTCCGCGAGGCGTTGGTCAGGCCGGTGAGCACGGTCGGCGGGTAGTGGAAGCCGCCTGCGAGCTCGCCCCCGAGCCGCTCGCCGCCGGTCACCACCGTGGCGCCCTCGGTCTGCGCGAGCTCGACGTAGGAGTGCACCTTGTCCAGGTGCCGTTGCTCGATCAGCGGCCCGAGGAACGTGCTGTGCTCCTTGGGGTCCCCGACCGCGAGCTGCTCCGCCTCGGCGGTGAACCGGGCGAGGAACTCGTCCCGGACGGAGTTCTGCACCAGCAGCCGCGAGCCCGCCAGGCACACCTGCCCGTTCCCCGCGAAGATCGCCCGGATCGACTGGGGGACGGCCACGTCGAGGTCGGCGTCCGCGAACACGATGTTCGCCGACTTGCCGCCCAGCTCCGCGGAGACCGGGGTGTGGTTGGCCGCCGCGGCCGCCAGCACCGCCGCGCCCGTCGCGCTGGATCCGGTGAAGGTGATCCGGTCGACGCGGGGGTCGGAGGTCAGCGGACCCGCGACCTCGTCCCCGCCGAAGCCGTGCACCACGTTCAGCACGCCCTCGGGGAGCCCCGCCTCCAGCGCCAACGACGCGAAACGGGCTGCGGTCAGTGGTGTGTGCGGTGCCGGTTTGAGCACGACCGTGTTGCCGAACGCGAGCGCGGGCGCGATCTTCCAGGTCGCCAGCATCAGCGGCGCGTTCCACGGGCTGATCGCCGACACGACGCCGGCGGGCGGGTACAGCGTGTAGGACAACAGCCCGCCGTCCGGGTACGCCTCGTTGGCCGCCATCGCGGCGTAGTCGGCGAAGAACCGCAGGTTGAGGGCCACTCGCGGAATCTCGGCGTGCAGGGACTGCGTGATCGTCTTACCGCCGTCCCGGGTCTCCAGCAGCGCCAGCTCGTCCCGGTGGGCGTCCACCGCATCGGCCACGGCGTGCAGGACCTGCGCCCGTTCCTTCGGCGTCATACGAGGCCACGGCCCCTCGTCGAACGCCGTGCGGGCGGCCGAGACGGCGGCGCGGCCGTCCTCGACGGTGCCGCGCGCGACGGTCCCGAGCAACGACCCGTCGTGCGGGTCCCGGGTCTCGAACTCGCCCCCGTCCGAGGCGTCCACCCACTCCTCGCCGATGAGGTGCCGGACGCGCTGCGCCGCCGGCGCGCTCACTGTGCGGCCCCCACGACCGAGCGCCCGGCCAGTTCGTGCGCCACGTCGATGATCATGTCCTCCTGGCCGCCGATCACCCCGCGCCGCCCGAGCTCGAGCAGGATGTCCCGCGCCGGCACGCCGAACTTCGCGGCGGCGCGCTTGGTCGGGTGGAAGAAGGTCGAGTAGACCCCGGCGTAACCGAGGATCAGCGCGGTCTCGTCGACGATCTGCGGCTCGGTCATCAGCGGTGCGACCACGTTCTCCGCGGTCTCGACCAGCGGGAAGAGGTCCACGCCGGTGTCCCAGCCCGCGCGTTCGAACGCGGCGGCGAGGACCTCGGTCTGCGCGTTGCCCGCGCTCGCGCCGAGCCCGCGCAGCGAGCCGTCGATGTACTCCGCGCCGTTCTCGGCCGCGACGAGGGCGTTGCCGATCCCGACCCCGAGGTTGTTGTGGGCGTGGAACCCGATCCCGGTCGCGACGGCGGACCGCAATGCCGCGACGCGCGCCCCGGCCTGCTGCGGGACCATCGCGCCCGCGGAGTCGACGACGTAGATGACGTCCGCGCCGTAGGACGCGAGCTTGCGCGCCTGCTCGGCGAGGGGCGCCGGCTCGAGCTTGTGGCTCATCATCAGGAACGTCATGACGGTGAGGCCCCGGCTCTTGGCCCACTCCACCGGCTGCTGCGCGCAGTCCGCCTCGGTGCAGTGCACGGCGACCCGCACGGTGCGGGCGCCCGCCTCGGCGGCCTGCCCCAGGTCGGTCAGGGTCGCGATCCCCGGTACGTAGAGCACGGCGACGTCCGCGTTCTCGGCCGCCCCGACGGCGGCCCGCACGTAGTCCGGGTCGGTCTCGGCCGCGACGCCGTACTGGATCGACGAGGCGCCGAGCCCGATGCCGTGGGCGACCTCGATGGTCCTGACCCCCGCGCGGTCCAGCCCGCGCGCGACGTCCGCGACGTTCTGCGCCGTGAACCGGTGCTTCACGCTGGACATGCCGTCCCGCAGCGTGGTGTCGACCAGGGTGACCTTCTTCATCGGAGGGCTCCGATCTGCTCGGTCGCCAGGACCTCGGCGACCTGCGCGGCGGCGGCGGTGATGATGTCGAGGTTCCCGGCGTAGGTGGGCAGGAAGTCCCCGGCGCCGACGACCTCGAGCATCACGGTGACCAGGTCCCCGTCGACGTCGACCAGCCGCAGCGAGTAGCCGGGCACGTACTCCTGGACGCGTCCGACCATGTCCGTCACGGCCTGCTCGACGAGGGCGGCGTCGGGGCGCCGGACCCGCGCGTACACGGTGTCCCGCATGTTCATCGGCGGCTCGGCCGGGTTGATCACCGAGATCGCCTTGGCCCGGTCGGCCCCCGCGACGCGCGCCAGCGCCCGGCCCGTCTTCTCGCTGAACTCCGACAGGTTCTGCCTGGTCCCCGGGCCGGCGCTCTTCGACGCGATGGCCGCGACGATCTCGCCGTACGCCACGTCCGCCACGGAGTTGATCGCCGCGAGGATCGGGACGGTCGCCTGCCCCGCGCAGCTGACCATGTTCAGGTTCGGCGCGCCCAGGTGCTCGTGCAGGTTCACCGCCGGCACCACGTAGGGCCCGACCGAGGCGGGCGTCAGGTCGATCGCCGTGATCCCTGCCGACGCGTAGCGGGGCGCGGCGGCCGTGTGCACGCTCGCCGACGTCGCCTCGAACACCAGGTCCGGCAGCTCCGGCTGCGCGAGCAGCCAGTCCACGCCCTCCGCCGACGCCTCGAGCCCGGCCGCGCGGGCGCGCCGCAGGCCCTCGCTCGACGGGTCGATGCCGACCATCGCCACCGGCTCGACGTGCTCCGCGCGGAGCAGCTTGTACATGAGGTCGGTCCCGATGTTCCCGGAACCGACGATCGCGGCCTTGAGCCGACTCATCCGTGGTCCTCCCTCGTCGTCCCGGTCGCGACGCTAGGGAGGCGGGCACCCCCGGACCGCCGCCGTCCGGATCTCCGGGACGGCCGCGGGACGCCGGCCACGGGGTCGTCCGGGCTTCCCGGACAGGGCTGGTCGGCGCCGTCGGGCACGGCCGAAGGTGACCTCCACGACCACCGGACGTCGATCCACAGGAGCACCGATGACCGAACTGAGCCCCCCGCACGAGATCAGCCACCTCGCGCGCGTCGAGCTGCTCAGCCCGAAGCCGCAGGAGACGCTGGACTTCTTCACGAAGCTCCTCGGCATGTACGTGACCCGCCAGGAGGGGCAGTCCGTCTACCTGCGCGGATACGAGGACCCGTACCCCTGGAGCCTCAAGGTCACCGAGTCCCGGACCGCCGGGATGGGGCACGCCGCGCTGCGCACGTCGTCCGCCGACGCGCTGGAGCGCCGGGCCGGCTCGCTGAGGTCCGCCGACGTCGAGGGCACCTGGGGCGAGGACGAGTTCGGCTACGGCAAGACCTTCTCCTACAAGTCCCCGGACGGCCACGACCTCGCCCTGCTCTGGGAGGCCGAGACCTACCAGGCCCCCGAGGAGCTGCGGAGCAAGATCCTCACCCGCGCCTCGAAGAAGCCCCTGCAGGGCATCCCGGTCAAGCGGATCGACCACCTGAACCTGATGTCGTCCGACGTGACCGCGGTCAAGGAGTCCTTCGAGCGGCACCTGGGATTCAAGACCACCGAGCGGGTCCTCGACGACGGCACGGAGATCGGCGCGTGGATGAGCGCCAACATCCTCGGCCACGAGGTCGCCTGCATGCGCGACGCGACCGGTGGCCGCGGCAAGCTGCACCACGTCGCCTTCTACTACGGGAACCAGCAGCACAACGCGGACGCCGCGGAGATGTTCCGCGAGTACGACATCCGCATCGAGTCCGGCCCGGACCGGCACGGCATCACCCAGGGCCAGTTCCTCTACGTCTTCGAGCCCGGCGGCAACCGGATCGAGCTGTTCGGCGAGCCCGGCTACCTGCACCTGCAGCCCGACGCCGAGACCAAGACCTGGCTGATGCAGGACTTCGACACCGCGCTCGCGATCGGCGGGGCGAAGCTGCCGTTGGAGACCTACTTCACCTACGGCACCCCGAGCCCGCTGTCGCTGGAGGAGCACGAGGCGCAGTTCTCGACGCCGACCCCGGAGGCCGAGCCGGCCGCGGAGATCCCCGACGCGATCGAGGGCTCCCGCGCGACCGCCGGCTCCCTGGCCTGACCACCCGCATCGACTCGAGGAGGAGACGACGATGACGACCACCGAGGCGCGCCCCACCACCCGTCCGATGACGGGCGACGAGTACCTGGAGTCCCTCCGCGACGGCCGTGAGGTCTGGTTCCGCGGCGAGCGCGTCGAGGACGTCACCACCCACCCGGCGTTCCGCAACTCCGCCCGCTCCATCGCGCGGCTGTACGACGCGCTGCACGAGCCCGAGGCCGCCGGTGTGCTGACCGTCCCGACGGACACCGGCAACGGCGGCGTCACGCACCCGTTCTTCAAGACCGCCCGCTCGTCCGAGGACCTGGTCCGGGCGCGCGACGCGATCGTGGGCTGGCAGCGCATGACCTACGGCTGGATGGGGCGTACGCCGGACTACAAGGCGTCCTTCCTCGGCACGCTCGGCGCGAACGCGGACTACTACGGGCCGTTCAAGGACAACGCGCTGCGCTGGTACAAGCAGACCCAGGAGCAGGTCTCGTACCTCAACCACGCGATCGTCCACCCGCCGATCGACCGCGACAAGCCGGCCGACGAGACCGCGGACGTGTGCGTCCACGTCGTCGAGGAGACCGACGCCGGGCTGATCGTCTCCGGCGCGAAGGTCGTCGCGACGGGGTCGGCGCTGACCAACGCCAACTTCATCGCGCACTACGGGCTCCCGGTGCGCAAGAAGGAGTTCGGCGTGGTCTTCACCGTGCCGATGAACTCGCCCGGCCTGAAGCTGATCTGCCGCACGTCCTACGAGTACAACGCCGCGGTGACCGGCAGCCCGTTCGACAACCCGCTCTCGTCGCGCCTCGACGAGAACGACTCAATCATGATCATGGACCGGGTGCTGGTGCCGTGGGAGAACGTCTTCCTGTACGACGCGAACGCGGCCAACAACTTCGTCATGGCCTCCGGCTTCCTGCCGCGCTTCACCTTCCACGGCTGCGCGCGGCTCGCGGTCAAGCTGGACTTCATCGCCGGCTGCGCGATGAAGGCGGTCGAGATGACCGGCACGTCGAGCTTCCGCGGCGTGCAGATGCAGATCGGCGAGATCCTCAACTGGCGCGACCTGTTCTGGGGCCTGTCCGACGCGATGGCCAAGTCCCCGCAGGAGTGGGTCGGCGGCGCGGTGCAGCCCAACGTCAACTACGGGCTGGCGTACCGGACGTTCATGGGCGTGGGCTACCCGCGGATCAAGGAGATCATCGAGCAGACGCTGGGCAGTGGGCTGATCTACCTGAACTCGCACGCCAGCGACTGGAAGAACCCCGAGGTCCGGCCGTACCTGGACCAGTACGTCCGGGGCTCGAACGGCATCGAGGCGATCGACCGGGTCAAGCTGCTCAAGCTGCTGTGGGACGCGGTGGGCACCGAGTTCGGCGGCCGGCACGAGCTCTACGAGCGCAACTACGGCGGCGACCACGAGGCCGTCCGGTTCCAGACGCTGTTCGCCTACCAGGCCAGCGGCCAGGACCTGGCGCTCAAGGGCTTCGCCGAGCAGTGCATGTCCGAGTACGACGTCGACGGCTGGACCCGGCCGGACATGTTCGACAATGACGACCTCGAGGTCGTCCGGCGGCTGGCGCGGTGAGCACGGTGGCGGCGGTGTCGTCTCGACCGTCCCCTCTGGACATGCGGAAGGCGTTGGGGCGCTTCGCGAGCGGCGTCACCATCGTCACCACGGCTCAGCCGACCGACTCCGGGGACCGGAACGAGGCCTCGGTCCACGGGATGACGGCGAACGCGTTCACCTCGGTGTCGCTGGACCCGCCGCTCGTGCTGGTGTCCATCGCCAACCGGGCGAAGATGAACGGCCGGATCCTCGAGACCGGGCGCTACGGCGTCTCGGTGCTGGCCTGCGACCAGGAGCCGCTCGGCCTGCACTTCGCGGGCGCGCCGCAGGACGACCCGGACCTGGTCCGGTTCGTCTGGCGCGGCGACGTCCCGCTGCTCGACGGCGCCCTGGTCCACCTGGCCTGCTCGCTGGAGGCCTCGCACCCGGCGGGCGACCACACGCTGCACATCGGGCGGGTGGAACGGCTCTGGTACGCGGACGGCAGGCCCCTGGTGTTCTACACCGGCAGCTTCCGCGCCCTGGAACTGACGGGCCGCGACGAACCGTGGGGATTCTGACGGTTTCCCGACGGCCACCGGATGCCGGTTCCTCGTGCCCCGAGGAGCCGGCATTCGTGCTGTCACGCGTGCGGTTCCGGCGCCTTCCGGAATGCGCCGGGTGTCATTCCGACCTGCCGTCGGAATGTGCGGTGGAAATGCGAGTAATCGCGGAACCCGCAACGACGGGCGATGTCCTCGGCCGTGAGGTCCGTGGTGCGCAGGAGCTGCCCGGCCCGACCGATCCGCTCCCGGACCAGCCACGCACTCGGGGTCGTGCCGGCCTCGGCGAACAGCGTCTGGAGGTGGCGCTGCGACATCCCCAGCTCGCGGCAGACCTGGGTCATGGAGCGTTCGGCGTCGTGCAGCCCCTCCCGCAACGCCGCCTTGGCGCGCTGCAGGTCCCTGAGGCGGGCCTGCTGGGTCGTGCCCGTCACCGCGGGTCCCGCGGTGAGTGCCTCCACGAGCAGGTCCAGGGTGGACCCGACCAGGACGGGCGAGGACCGCCGGACGCTCGCCGGATCGAGCCTGGGCACCTGCTGCACGAACTGGCTGAGCATCCCGCCGATCCCGGACCGGCCCGGGACGGCGCAGGCGGTGGTCCCCGCGAGGGTCGACTCGGGCAGCCTGGCGAGCATCCGCTCGCGTGGCACCCGCACCACGACCTGCTCGAAGTCGTGCGGGAGCCGGAACTCGAAGGGCCGGTCGCAGTCCAGCACCGTCACGGCACCGTCCCGGAGCCGGCACGTGCGCCCGTCCTGGGTGACCTCGGCGTACCCCTGCGTGACCAGGCACAGCAGGAAGTCCTGCCGCCCGTCGGAGGCGATCATGGCGGGGCTGCGGACCACGGTGTGCGGCGCGGACATCATCCAGGTGAAGTCCAGCCCGCCGACCGGGCGCGAGAACAGGCTGCCGTCGAAGCGCTGGCTCGGGCGCGGGACGTGCAGGTCCAGCTCGCAGTACTGGGAGCTGATCGCCTCGCTCCACAGCGCGCGGCCCTCGCGCGGGTCCAGCCCGTTGGTCGACACGAGCGCGACGGAGCCGGGCGCCGTGCGCCCGGCGCCAGGTTCCCCTGCGCCTGCAGCCATGTCGCGGATCCACTCCGATCCCTACCGTCACGGACCAGGTGATCCCGGCCACGGTGACTATATACCGCCGCCGGGCACGAGCAGGGACGCTCGAGGGAGAGTGACATGGCGAATCTCCAGACGATTCAGAAAATCGGTCCCATCCTGGATCTGTTCACCGCGGAATGCCCCGAGTGGGGCGTCCGCGAGGTCGCGGCCACGGTCGGTATTCCACGTTCGACGGCGCACTCGGTGATGGCGAGCCTGGTCGAGACCGGCCTGCTGCAGTGCCGGGCGCGCGGCCGGTACCGGATCGGCTGGCGGGTCGTCGAGCTGTCCGAGGCGCTGCGCGGCACGATCGACGTGCGGTCCTGCGCGGCCCCGCACCTCGACCGGCTCGTCGAGACGCACGGCGAGACCTGCCACCTCGCCGTCCTGGAGCGCGGTCGGATCCTCTACGTGGACAAGCTGCTCGGCACGCACAACATCTCGGTGCGCGGCGCGAACGTCGGGGCGCGGCTGGAGGCGCACAGCACGGCCGTGGGCAAGGTGCTGCTCGCCCAGCTCGAGCACGCGGAGCTGAGCCGGATGATCGACGGCGCCCCGTTGCGCAGGCACACCGCGACGACCGTGACCGACCCGACCGCGTTGCGCGCGACGCTGCGGCAGGTCCGCGGCACGGGCTACGCCGTCGACCTCGGCGAGACCATCCCGGAGGTGCACTGCGTCGCGGCCCCGGTGCGGGACGAGATGGGCTCGGTGGTCGCGGCCGTGAGCGTGAGCGTGCCCGCCAGCCGGTTCCGCGCCCGCCGGGCGGAGCTCACGCGGGCCGTCGTCGAGACCGCGCGTGGGGTGTCCCGGGACCTGGTGGACGCCGCCGCGCCCCAGCCCGCGTCCGCACTGCCGGCCGCCGTCGTCGGCCTCGAGCGGACCGCCTCGTGAGCACCGGCACGCGCGGGAGCACCGGGAGCATCGGGACTACCGAGGGCATCGAGGCCCTGTTCGCCGACCGGCTGCTCCAGGTCCACCGCGACGGCAGGCCGACCGCGCCGCTGAGCGACGAGCTCGCCGACGCCCCGCTCGACCTCGCCTACCGGATCCAGCAGCGGCAGGTCGCCGCCTGGCAGGCCGCGGGCGACGTGGTGAAGGGGCACAAGGTCGGGCTCTCCTCGCGGGCGATGCAGCAGCAGATGGGCGTCTCGCAGCCGGACTTCGGGCATCTCACCGCGAGCATGTTCCATCTCGAGCACCAGCCGATCCCGGCGGGGCGCTACCTGCAGCCGCGGATCGAGCCGGAGGTCGCGTTCGTGCTCGGCGCCCCGCTGACCGGGCCGGGCGTGACCGTCGCCGAGGCCGCCCGGGCCGTCGAGTACGTGCTGCCCGCGCTGGAGATCGTCGACTCGCGGATCGAGGAGTGGCGCATCGGCATCTTCGACACGGTCGCCGACAACGCGTCGTCGGGCGGGGTCGTGCTGGGCAGCCGCCCGGTCCGGCTCCCGGACGTGGACCTGCGGCTGGCGGGCTGCACCCTGCACGTCAACGGCGACCTGGTCGCCACGGGGGCCGGGGGAGCGGTGCTCGGGTCTCCGTTGTCCGCGCTGGTGTGGCTGGCCAACACGGTCGGGCCCCTGGGCGTGACCCTCGAACCCGGGCACGTCGTGTTGCCCGGCTCGATGACCCGGGCCTTCCCCATCGCCCCGGGCGACACCGTCACCACCCGCATCGCCGGCGTCGGGGACGTCACGGCGGTCCTGGCCCGGGAGGAGCAGGCATGAGCGAGCCGTCGGCACCGAACTGGACGGTCGACTCCGTCGCCACCGAGCTGCTGGCGGCGGCGGATGCACCCCGTGCCCGCAGCGCGATCAGCGCCGAGTGGCCCGGCCTGGACGTCACCACCGGCTACGCCGCGCAGGACGCCGCGCTCGCCCGCCGGCTCGCCCGCGGCGAGCGGCTGACCGGGGTGAAGCTCGGGGTGACCTCGCGGGCCAAGCAGCGGCAGGTCGGCGTCGACCGGCCCTCGACCGCGTGGCTGACGGACGCGATGGCGTTGCCGGCCGGCGCCTCCGTGCCGCGCTCTCGGCTGGTCCAGCCCCGCGCGGAGCCCGAGATCGCGTTCGTGCTGGGCGAGCGGCTCGCCGGGCCCGGGGTGACCGCGGCGAGGGCGCTGGGCGCGGTGGCGCACGTCGTGGGCGCCATCGAGATCATCGACAGCCGGTTCTCGGGCTACCGGTTCTCGGTGGCGGACGCCGTCGCCGACAACAACTCGTCGGGGTTCTTCGTCACGGGCCCGGTGGTCCGGCGCCCCGAGGACCTCGACCTGGCCCTCGAGGCCTGCCTGCTGGAGGTCGACGGCGAGGTGGTCGACTCCGCGACCGGCGCCGCGGTCCACGGCCACCCCGCCGAGGCCCTGGCCTTCGCCGCCAACACCCTCGCCGAGCGCGGCCGTACCCTGGAACCGGGCTGGGTCGTCCTCACCGGCGGGATGACGGACGCCGTCCCGATCCGGCCCGGCGCGCGGATCGCCGCGCACTTCACCCACCTCGGAAGCATCACCCTCGACGGAGGCGACCGTGCCGATCATTGAGGTCACCCTCGCGGAGGGCCGCACCCCGGCCCAGCTGCGCGCGCTGATCCACGAGCTCACCGAGGGCGCCCGCCGGGCGCTCGATGCCCCGATCCCCTCGATCCGGGTGATCCTGCGCGAGACGCCGCCCACCCATTTCGCAGCCGGCGACGTCACGCTCGAGGAGCGCCGAGCGCACGGGACGGAGACGTGATCCGCGCGCGGAGCCCGCTCAGGAGCGGATGAAGTCCAGGAGGTCGGTGTTGATCGTCTCGGCCTGGGTGGTCGGCATGCCGTGCGGGAAGCCGGCGTAGGTCTTCAGGGTGCCGTTCCGGACGAGCTCCGCCGACAAGGGGCCGGAGTCGGCGTAGGGGACGATCTGGTCGTCGTCGCCGTGCATCACCAGCACCGGCACCGTGATCGTCCTCAGGTCCTCGGTGAAGTCGGTCTGGGAGAAGGCGACGATGCCGTCGTAGTGCGCCTTCGCGCTGCCCATCATCCCCTGCCGCCACCAGTTGGCGATGATCGCCTCGGAGGGCTCCACCCCGGGACGGTTGAAGCCGTAGAAGGGTCCGGAGGGCAGGGCGCGGTAGAACTCGGACCGGTTGGCGGCCAGCTGGGCCTGGAGGTCGTCGAACACCTTCTTCGGCAGCCCGCCGGGGTTCGCGTCGGTCCGCACCATCAGCGGCGGCACGGCGCTCATCAGCACCGCCTTCGCCACCCGGTCCTCGCCGTGCCGGGCGAGGTAGCGCACCACCTCGCCGCCGCCGGTGGAGTGCCCGACGTGCACCGCGTCGCGGAGATCGAGATGGGCGGTCAGCGCGGCCAGGTCGTCGGCGTAGTGGTCCATGTCGTGACCGTCGGGGGTCTGGGTGGAGCGGCCGTGCCCGCGACGGTCGTGGGCGATGACGCGGTAGCCCTGCTGGAGGAAGAACAGCATCTGGGTGTCCCAGTCGTCGCTGGAGAGCGGCCAGCCGTGGCTGAAGACGATGGGCTGTCCCGAGCCCCAGTCCTTGTAGAAGATCTCCGTGCCGTCGGGCGTGGTGATCGTGGCCATACGATGCCTCCGGTTGGTCCGACCTGGCGGCCGCGGACGCGCGGGCCGCGTCCTCCCACTCTGGTGGCGGGTCACCGGGCCGGATACCGCCGAGTGACCCCGCGGGCGCTCCGGTGGGTGGCGGGACGCCCGGTCGGTGGGCCGGGCCCGGGCTCAGCGCGGGGGCGCGGCGGGATCCGGGCTCTCGAAGATCGCCTTGCGGATGGCGGTGATGGCGAGGTCGAGTCGGTGGACCACGCGGTGCAGCTCGGCCTCGGCCCGGGGATGGCGACCTGCGAGCGCGGTGACGGTCAGGGTGAGCGAGGACAGCTCGACGATGACGTCGTGGCGCAGGGTGTCCGCCATCCGTTCGGCCTGGTCGGCACGGGCGCGCAGGCGTTCGGTCCGCGCGGTCTCCGCGGCGTGGTCGGTGAGGCGGTCGCGCATCGTCGCGACGCCGCGGCCGACCGTGGCGAGCTCGCGCAGGCCGTCGTCGTGGATCGGGTGGGCGAGGTCCCCGGCGGCCACGGCGGCGACGTCGTCGCCGAGCCGGGTGAGGGGAGCGAGCACCCAGCGCCGCTGGAACCGCACCGCGGCGACCCCCAGCGCCACCCCGAGGACGGCCACGCCGACGAGGACGCCGACGAGGCGCCGGCGGGCCGCCGCGGCGTCGGCCGCGGCCGCGTCCGCCTCGGCGTGGATCTGCGTGCGGAGGGTGTCGACACGCTCGCGGAGCACGTCGAAACGCATCTTCCCCAGGCCCTGGGCGGCGAGTGCCGAGGCCTGGACGGCGTCGCCCGCGCGCCGGAGGTCGATGAAGGGTCGGGCGGCGTTGGTCGTCCAGTCGTCGTGGGCGGCGGTGACCGCGGTCAGGGCACCGGACAGCTCCGGGACGACCGTGCCGAGCAGCCGCTGTTCGGCGGCGATCCGCGGCATCGCGGCGGTGTAAGGGTCCAGGAAGCCGTCCTCGCCCGTGAGGACGTACCCACGCAGGCCGGTCTCCTGGTCGACGAAGGCGGTCTGCAACCGCTCGACCGAGGTGAGCGCGGGAGCGAGACGGTCCATCATCACCCGGTCGGCCCCGGAGGCCTGCGCCATGCTGCCCACCGCCACCGCGAGCAGGGCGAACAGGGCGACCAGCACGACGACCACCAGCGCCTGCATGCGCCCCCGGAGCGATCCGCGGAGCTCGGCCGGCCACCGTCGTCGGCGTGGCCGGTGCGCCGCGGCAGGCTCGGTCGGCTCCCCCCGGTCGGAATGCTCCACAGCGCCTCCTCATCCCGGCGGAACCTCGACGGTCGAGAGAGTTCCGAACGGAGCCCGGAGTGGCAAGACCGTGACGACGGCCGCGCTCAGGCCGCGCTCAGGCCGGCGCCCCGGGCGGGTCGTCCGGCGGCTCGGCGTCGTCGTAGAGGCGCGCCGCGGCGAGGAGCCCGTCCGGGCCGCGGTCGAACACGCCCAGCCCGGCCTGCGGAGGGAGGTCGCGGGTGCCCCAGCGCACGAGGTTGTACTCCAGGGCGCAGCGCGCACCGTCGTCGGTGACGGCGCAGGCCTGCAGCTCGATGCCGCCACCGGCGCCGAAGCACCTCCGGAAGTGGCTGCGGAGCTCGTCGCCGCCGCGATGGGTGGGCCGTTGCCCGGCGGGCTCGCGGAAGTACCCGTCGGGGGCGAAGGTGCCCACCACCCCGTCGGTGTCGCCGGCGGCCAGGGCGCGCCGGAAGCGCTCGACGACATCGGCGACCCGGACGGCCCCCGGCCCGAGGACGGGGGAGCGGAGGTGGTGACGCCCGTCGAGGGGGCGCTGGCTGAAGTAGGAGCGGAACACGACCGAGCGCTCCGCGGACTCGGCGACGACGGCCACGGGCCAGTCCAGGTCCTGCCCGTCCCGGCGGATGTGCGCGAGCAGCTCGACGACGGCCCGGTTCCCGACGACGACGGAGCCCTCGGTCTCCACCCGCGCGTGGTGCTCCTCCAGGAGGGACCGGCTGCGCGCGACGAACCGGCGCAGCTCCCGGTGCCCACGGACCTCGCCGAGGCGGGGATCGTGGATCACCACCTCCCCGGGCCAGACGTCCTCGAGGGCGTGGGTGTCGGCCCCGTCGAGCGCACGGAGGTACTGCCCGACCGGGTCGGCCCTCCCCGCGCTGCGGGTCTCCCTGCGGACCAGCTCGACCGCACCGGCGAAGTCCGGGAACCACGGCATCCGCGGCGCCCCTAGGCCGGATCGGTGTCGGCCGGGAGCCGACGGGCGGGGCCCTCGACGACGTCCTCCACGATTCCCGCCCCTCTGCGGTCGGTGCCCGCATGCCGGGGGTGGCCCGCAGCGGTCCGCTCGCAGGAAGGGTCGTCGTCCGCGGACGGTGTCGCCTCCTCCCGCCCGGGTGATCCGACGTCCGGCGCGGAGGCGGAGGAGCGTCGGCCCGCCACCGACAGCACCACCCGGCACCCGGGTCCCCGTTCGGTCTCCAGCCCCAGGTCACGCCGCGGTGGCTGGTCGCAGATGTCCGTGGTGTGGTCCCCGTCCCGCGGCCGGGTGGCAACGCCGTCGGCAGCAACAGAAGCCTGCGCCTACCCGGCCGACGTTCGGCCAAACGGTGGGGCACGGTCCGGCGCCGAACCCGAGCGGCCGTCGATCACATCGGCGAGTGGTGATTGGTCACGAATGGGGCCGCATGCCTACGACGATCGAGTGAAGGTTTCCTTGTGGTGCAACGGGTGTGCCCCGACCGAGGATCTGTCATCGCACCGTGCCGCACGGCACGGCCCATGGGGGGTGGATCGGCGGCGCCGCGTGCGCCGCCGATCTCGGAGGGGGACCGATGACGGCCGACGCCCGGCTGCACGAGATCGAACACCGGCGGTGGGCGCCCCGAGGCGCCGCCCCGGCCCACCGACGGCACCCGGCTCACCGGCCCCGGTCCTCGCTGACCGGGCGGAGCCACGCAGGGACACCCACCGGAGTGCCCGCGTCCGCCGTGCGGACCGGCCCTCCGGCACACCGGCCGCCTCCCACGCCGACAGGCACCGCGGCCGGCCGCCTCACCGGTACCCCTCCGGACGCGCGCGTCCGGCACGGCTCCGGTACCGGATCCGCACGTCCGGAAGTGAGACCTCGTGGCAGGAACACCTGTCGACCTCGAGCCGGGACGGCCCGGCGCCACCGACACCGAGACCGCGCTCGCCGCGCTGTTGGCCGAGGTCATGGACCTGGAGCGGGTAGGACCCGCCGACGACTTCTTCGACCGGCTCGGCGCCGACTCGATGGTGCTGGCCCGCTTCTGCGCGAAGGCGCGCAAACGGCCCGACCTGCCGTCGCCGTCGATGCGCGACGTCTACGACCACCCGACGGTCGCGGGCCTCGCCGCCGCTCTGGGCGCGCCGCCCGCGGCGGACCCCGGACCCGGGGAGGAGGTGGTCCCGGCGCCCGTGCCGGGGGCGCCACCCGCGCGGGCCCGGACCGGCACCGCCGGCTACGTCCTCTGCGGCGTCCTGCAGTTCCTGGCGTTCGTGGCCTACGCCTACGGCTTCGCGATCGCCACCACGCTCTCCTACGAGTACGTCGTCGCCGGCGGGCCCGGCCTCGCGAGCCTCTACGTGCGGGCGGTCGAGGCGGGCGGGGCGATCTTCGTGGCGATGTGCCTGCTGCCGATCCTGGCCAAGTGGCTGCTCGTCGGGCGGTGGCGGCCGCGGGAGATCCGCCTCTGGAGCCTCGCCTACTTCCGCTTCTGGCTGGTCAAGACGCTGGTCCGGGCAAGCCCGCTGCTCCTGCTGACCGGCGGGCGCTCGCACACCAGCTCGGCCTCGCCGCTGATGGTGCTCTACCTGCGGGCCCTCGGCGCGCGCATCGGCAGGGGCGTCACGATCTACTCCCGGACGCTCCCGGTCTGCACCGACCTGATCACGCTCGGCGCCGGCACGGTCGTGCGCAAGGACGCGCAGCTGAACGGCTATCGCGCCCACGGCGGGGTGCTCCAGACCGGCCCGGTGACCGTCGGGCGCGACGTCGTCGTCGGCGAGGGGGCCGTGCTCGACATCCGGACCGCGATGGGCGACGGGTCCCAGATCGGGCACGCGTCCGCCCTGGTCGCCGGGCAGTCCGTGCCGGCCGGGGAGTCGTGGCACGGCGTGCCCGCCGTGCCCGGCGGCGCCGACCTGCACACCGGCGGGACGATGCGGTGCGGCGGCGTGCGCCGCACGGTGCAGGCGGTGGTCCAGCTGGTCCTCGCGGTGGCGGTCTACCTCCCGGTCGGGGTCGGGTTCGCGGGCGTCCTGCTCGACGAGTCCCCGCTAAGCGGTGTCCTGGACTCCGCGCCGATGGCCTTCACGACCTGGACCTTCTACCGCGACGCGGTGGCGGTGACGAGCGTGCTCTTCTTTGGTGCCCTGCTGCTCGGGCTGGTGGGCGTGGCGGTCGTGCCGCGGCTGCTGAACCTGCCGCTGCGCCCGGACCGGACCTACCGGCTCTACGGGTTCCACTACGGACTGCACCGGACCATCGGCAGGCTGACCAACGTCCGGTTCTTCAACCGGCTGTTCGGGGACAGTTCGTACATCGTGGGCTACCTGCGCTGGATCGGCTACGACGTCGACCCCACCGAGCAGACCGGGTCGAACTTCGGGACCGAGCTGCGCCAGGAGACGCCGTTCCACGTGACCGTGGGGCGGGGCACGATGGTCGCCGACGGGCTGTCGATCATCAACGCGGACTTCTCGGCGACCTCGTTCCGGATCTCCCGCGTGACCATCGGGGCACACAGCTTCCTCGGCAACCGGATCCTGTACCCGTCCCAGGGGCGCACCGGCGAGAACGTCCTGCTGGCCACGAAGGTCCTCGTGCCGATGGACGGCGAGGTGCGCCACGACACCGGGCTGCTCGGGGCCCCGTGCTTCCCGATCCCGCGGACCGTGGAGCGCGACCACCGGCTCGCCGGCGTGCCGTCCCGGACCGAGCTCCGCCGGCGGCTGTCCCGCAAGAACCGGTACAACCTGCGCAGCATGGCGGTGTTCCTCGCCGTCCGCTGGGTGCATGCACTGGGGATGGTCCTGCTGGCCATGGGCGCCTCCGACCTCTACCGCCACCTCGGCGTGGAGGCGGTCACCGCCGACCTGGTCGGGTCCCTGCTGTTCACCGTGGTGTACTTCTGCCTCGTCGAGCGGGCCATGCTGCGGTTCCGGTCCCTGGCGCCGCGGTCCTGCTCGATCTACGACCGGTACTTCTGGTGGCACGAGCGCTTCTGGAAGCTCGTGATCCCCGACTTCGACCAGGCCTTCGCCGGCACGCCGTTCAAGAACCTGCTCTCGCGGGCGCTCGGCGTGCGGCTCGGCCGCCGGGTCTTCGACGACGGCTGCTTCCTCCCGGAGCGCACCCTCGTGACGATCGGCGACGAGGCCACCCTCAACTTCGGCACCGTCGTGCAGTGCCACTCGCAGGAGGATGGCGCCTTCAAGTCCGACCGCAGCACGGTCGGGGCGCGGGCGACGCTCGGCGTCGGGGCCTTCGTGCACTACGGCGTGACCGTCGGCGAGGGCGCGGAGCTCGACGCCGGGACGTTCGTCATGAAGGGCGAGGAGGTCCCGCCGGGCGCCCGCTGGGAGGGCAACCCCGCCCGGGAGGCGGCGCCGGGCGCGGCCGCCGTGCTCACCGCACGCGCAGGGGGGTGACCGTCGTCCCGCCGGACCGGCCGGTCCGGCGGTCACGGCGCGGGGGCCATCCGCCCGGCCCGTGAGCGCGCGGGTGCCGGACGAGGGCGCCCACGGCGGCGTCCAGGTCGGCGCCCGGATCCGCCCGGACCTGACGGGCAGCACGCACCGCGGCGCCTACGGTCGCGCATGTGCAACGGGATCGCCACGGTGTGCCGGACCGCCCCGCCGTCGCGGACGGTCTAGGGTCCGGCGTCGTGCGTCGAGACAGCCCGCCCGGGACGAGCAGGCGGAACGTCCTGCGGGCCGCCGTGGTGCTGCCGCTGGCCGCCGCGTGCTCGGCGCCGCCCGGTGCGGCCGGCCCGTCGGTGCCGGCCGGCCCCACGACGTCCACCGGGGCCGTGACCTCCGCGGGCGCCCCGCCCCCGGCCCGCCGCCCACCGTCCGGTGAGGTCGAGCGGGCCACGAGCGGACGCCCGGAGGTCGCGCTGACCTTTCACGGTGCGGGCGACCTCGATCTCGCCCGGCGGGTGCTGGGCACGCTGCACGACCGTGGTGCGGGGGCGACCGTGCTGGCCGTCGGCACCTGGCTGCAGCAGTCCCCGGACGCCGCGCGGATCGTCACGGACCTGGGGCACGAGCTCGGCAACCACACGTGGTCGCATCGCGACATCGACGGGCTGGACGAGACCGCGGCCCGGGTCGAGATCGAGCGGTGCCGCGACCTGATCGCGGCGGCGACCGGTGGACCGGGGGCCTTCTTCCGGCCCTCGCAGGCCCAGCACGCGACTCCCGCGGTGCGGGCGCTGGCCGCGGCGGCGGGCTACCCGACCGTGCTGTCCTACGACGTCGACTCGCGGGACTTCACCGACCCCGGTGCCGCCGCGATCCGGCGCAACGTGGCGGCCGCGACCGCCGGCAGCGTCGTCAGCATGCACCTGGGCCACCCCGGGACCCTGGCCGCGCTGCCCGGACTTCTCGACGACCTCGCCGCCCGGGGGCTCACCCCCGTCACGGCGACCAGACTGTTCGGCTGAACGTGGGGGTACTCGGGTGAAGGCTCGTCGAAGGCTCGCGACGGCGGCGGTGCTGGCGGCGATGGTGGTGCTCGGGGGATGCAGTGCGGGCGGGGGGTCGACGGCAGGGTCGACAGCAGCACCCCCGTCGGCGGCGTCCCCGTCGGGTCCGGCGGCGGCCACCCCGTCGCCCGCGGCGGGGGTGGACGGGCTGCCGGGTATGCCGCCGGTCACGGACGCGCACAACGTCTACGCCGACGCGGGGGCGAACATGCTCTCCGATGCGGCGAAGGCCGCGAAACCCCTGGTCTACGTGCCGCACACCAAGTCCGGCGAGGTCCGGGTGATCGACCCGACGACCTTCGCCACGGTCGGGACCCATCCGCTCGGCGGGGAGCTGCAGCACGTGGTGCCCTCCTGGGACATGCGCACGCTCTACGCCACCGACGACACCACGAACAAGGTCGTGCCCTTCGACCCCGTGACCGGCAAGCCCGGCGCCGCGATCCCGGTGCAGGACCCGTACAACATGTACTTCACCCCGGACGGCGCCTCGGCGATCTCGGTGGCCGAGGCACAGCGGCGGCTCGTGTTCTACGACCCGCACACCTGGCAGCAGCAGGGCGAGCTGCCGACCCCGGACTGCGCGGGCATCGACCACGCCGACTTCACCCCGGACGGCCGCACCGCCGTGTTCACCTGCGAGTTCGCCGGGCGGGTCGCGGTGGTCGACATCGCGCACCGCTCGTTGGTGCGGATGGTCGACATGCCGAAGCGGAACCGGCACATGGGCCCGCAGGACATCAAGCTCGCCCCGGACGGGTCGGTGTTCTACATCGCCGACTCCGACCAGAACGGGGTGTGGGTGCTCGACGGGGCGGCGACGCACGTGATCCGGGAGATCCCGACCGGGCACGGGGCGCACGGGTTGTACCTGTCCCGGGACGCGACGCGGTTGTTCGTGACCAACCGGCACGAGGGCTCGGTCAGCGTGCTCGACGCCTACACCGGCGCGCCGATCACGAAGTGGACGATCCCGGGCGGGGGCAGCCCGGACATGGGCAACGTGTCCGCGGACGGCTCGCAGCTGTGGTTGTCCGGTCGCTACGACCGCGCCGTGTACGTGCTCTCCACGACCGACGGCAGCCTCATCAAGAAGATCGACGTCGGTGACGGCCCGCACGGGCTGTGCGTGTGGCCCCAGCCCGGGCGCTACTCGCTCGGCCACACCGGGATCACCCGGTAGCCGTCACTGCACCTCGAAGTCGGCCGGCGCAGGCGCTCCCGGATCTCCGTCCCCTCGAACGGGCAGTTCGAGGCGGAGCGGCCGTGTGTTGCGGTAGCAGTCGTCCGCCCGCGGGCCGTTCCAGGTCCGCAGGGCCTCGCGCTCCTCGAGCCCGCGGTTGTCGCGGCGGTAGGCGTCGGAGGTGACGGGCCACGGGCGGCATCCGCTCCAGAGCCACACCGCACCCTCACCGCGGCGACGTCCTCCGCACGAGCAGCGTCGAGACGGCGACCAGCACCACCGGCAGCACCAGGGCCGCCCAGCGGGCCGTGGCCAGCAGGGCCGCGGCCACCAGGGCGCCCGCGACCAGGGCGAGCAGCTGCCGTGCGGCGGCGAGAGCGCCGCGCCAGTCCCCGCGGGTCGCCAGGCCGTGGGCCCCGGTGGTGAGCACGCCGGTCATGTAGGTCGTCGAGTTCCGCAGCCGCAGGCCGACGACGCTCTGCCCGCCGAGCGCGACCCCGGCCAGCAGCAGGACCGGCCAGGTGACCCCGGTCAGCCAGAACGGCAGGGCGACGACGAGGGCCGCCAGCTCGGCGAGCAGGGGACCGGCGAGGGCCTCCGGCCGGTCCCGCCAGGCCCGTGCCCAGACCAGGACCCCCGACGCGAAGGCGCCGACCGCGATCCCGAGCGGCGCCAGCCGACGGGCGTCGAGCCCGACCAGCCCGTCGCCCAGGTTGACGAGGTTGCCGGTCACGATCCCGGCGAACGCCCCGCCGAGCGCGACGAGGGCGAGCAGGTCGACCGCCCCCGCCGCGGCGGCGAGCAGGGTGGCCGCGACCGCGCGCCGGGGCACCCGACGCCGGGTGTCGCGGCGGCCCCTCGGCGGGGCGGGGGAGTCGTCCCTGTCAGGAGAACGAGGCACGCGGTCGATCGTGGACCCGCCAGGCCGGAGGCGGTCGGTCGGGCCGGGCCGAGAGTCAACCGGCCGCCACCGGTGCCTCCCGCAGCCCCGCGCCGAGGCGCCTGAGGTGGTGGTCGGTGGCGCCGAAGAGGGCGTCGAAGGCCAGGATCCGCTTGTGCAGGTGGCCGATCGGCAGCTCCTCGGTCATGCCCACCCCGCCGTGGGTCTGGACGGCGGACTCGCCGACGAGCCTGCCCAGCCGCCCGACCTGCGCCTTCAGCACGGCGACGTCCTGCGGCGCCAGGCGGTCCGCCTCCGCCAGCGCCGTGGTGTGGAGCAGCGTGGAGCGCGCCTTGACGAAGGCGATCTTCATGTCGGCGAGGCGGTGGGCGACGGTCTGGAAGCTGCCGATGGGGACACCGAACTGCTCCCGTGTCGACGCGTACTCGGCGGTGCGGCGCAGCAACGCGCCCATCGCGCCCACGGCCTCGGCGGCCAGGACCACGACGGCGCGGTCGAGCACGCCGCGCAGGAGGGGCTCGGCGTCCGCGGCGAGGAGGGTGCCCGGGGTGCCGTCGAACCGCAGGTGGGCGGCGCGGCGGCCGTCGACGCTGGTGAACGGCGTCGCGGCGGGCGCCGACGGGTCGACGAGGAACAGGCCGAGTCCCGCGTCCACGCGCGCCGAGACGACCAGGACGTCCGCGTCGGCGCCGTGCAGCACGAGCTTCTTCTCGCCGGTCAGCGCGTACCCGTCCGCGCTGCGCTCGGCCTTCGTCGTGACCAGCGCGGGATCGGGCGTCCCGCGGCCCTCCTCGTGGACGAGGGCGCCGATCGCCTCGCCGGACGCGATCCGCTCCAGCGCGTCGGGCCGCCCGACGGCGGCCAGAACGCCGCCCGCGAGCACGATCGAGGCGTCGTAGGGCTCGACGAGCAGGTGCTCGCCGAACACCTCCGCCACCGCGACGACGTCGACGACGGACCCGCCGAGCCCGCCGGCCTCCTCGGGGAAGGGCAGGGCCGTCAGGCCGAGCTCGACCAGCCGCGCCCAGACCTCCGGTGACCAGCCGGTCTCCGAGCGGACGATCGCCTGGCGGGCCTCGAAGGAGTAGTCGCGCTGCAGGGCGCGCGCCACGCTGTCGCGGAGCAGCGCCTGCTCCTCGGTGAAGGTGAAGTCCACGGAGGCCTCCGTCAGGATCGCAGGGTGCGGGCGATCAGGTCGCGCTGCACCTCGTTCGTGCCGGCGTAGATCGTGGTCGCGCGGCTGTTCAGGTAGTACGGCATCGCGATCAGCGCGAGGTCCCTGCCGAGCGGCTCGGCGGCGGACCCGACGTGCAGCGCCTCGCGCTGGTCCGGGAGCCCGTCCAGGCCGACGACCCGGGTCATCAGCACGGAGATGCGCTGGGTGAGCTCGGAGCTCATGACCTTGTTCAGCGACGGGTAGGCCGGGTCCTGCGCGATCGGGTGCCCGCTGATCGCGAGCTTCTCGAAGTGCTCGTAGGAGGCGACCTCGGCCTCCAGCTCGCCGAGGTCGCGCTGGACGAGCGGATCGTCGGCGAGCGTGCCGCCGAAGCCCGAGGGCGTCTCGGCCGCCGCCGCGCGGGCCACCTCCAGCCTGCGGCGCAGCATCGGGCTGTGTGCCGACCCGCCGCGCTCGTGCGTGAGCAGCTGCTTGGCCACCGTCCAGCCGTCGTTCTCCGCACCGACCCGGTTGGCCTGCGGCACCCGCACGTCGGTGAAGAACACCTCGCACTGCTCCGGCGCCCCGTCGAGCCCGATGATCGGGCGCACCTCCAGGCCCGGGAGGTCCATGCGGTCGAGCAACAGGAACGTGATGCCCTGCTGCTTGCGCCCCTCCCGGCTGGTCCGGACGAGCATGAACATCCGGTTGGCGTGGTGGGCGTAGGTGGTCCAGATCTTGCTGCCGTCGAGGACGTAGTCGTCCCCGTCGGGGACCGCCATGGTGCTCAGCGAGGCGAGGTCGGAGCCGGCGCCGGGCTCGGAGTAGCCCTGGGTCCAGTAGTCCTCGCCGGAGAGGATCCCGGGCAGGTAGCGGGCCTGCTGCTCGGGCGTGCCCAGCTCCATCAGCAGCGGGCCGATCATGCGCAGGCCGTTGGGCAGCAGCGGGGGCAGGCCGCGCTTCTGGTACTCCTCGGCGAACACGTACCGCTGCTCGACCGACCAGCCGGTGCCGCCGTGCTCGACCGGCCAGTCCGGGGCGGACCAGCCGCGGGCGTGCAGGATCCGGTGCCAGGCCATGACCTGGTCGAACGGGCCGAAGACGCTGGTGGTCTTGCGGCCGGCCTCGCGGATCTCCGGGGTGGGCGCGGTGTCCAGGAACTCCGCGACCTCCTCGCGGAACTTCTCCAGGTCGGCGTCCGGCGCGACGTCCATGCGGGTCAGCCCTTCCGGCTCGTGAAGGCGGCGATGCGCTCCCGGGCGTCCGGCCCGCGACCCTCGCCCTCCAGGACCTCCCACTGCAGGCCGGCGTCGAGCGGGCGTCCGTCGGTGGCGTCGAGCAGGCGCTTGTTCGCCGCGTGCGAGAAGGGGGACCGGGCGGCGATGCGCGAGGCGAGCGACTCGATCTCGGCGTCGAACTCCGCGAGCGGGACGGCGTACTCGGCCAGCCCGATCCGGACGGCCTCGACGGCGTCGATCATGTCCGCGGTGAACATCAGCCGCTTCGCCGTCGCCACCCCGACCCGCCGGGGGAGCCGTTGGCTCATGCCCCAGACCGGCGTGAGGGCCCACTTGGCGTGGGTGTCGCCGAAGCGGGCGTCGTCGGCGGCGACCAGGAAGTCCGCGGCGAGGGCGACCTCGAGCGCACCCGTGTAGCAGTGCCCGTGCACGGCGGCCACGACCGGCTTCGGCAGCTTCTCCAGCATCCGCAGCGTCTCGCTGTGCCAGCCGCGCGACGGCACCGCCTCACCCGCGGCGATGTCCGCCAGGTCGTGGCCCGCGGAGAAGCACCGGCCGGCGCCGCGGAGGACGACGCAGCGGACCGCCGCGTCGTCCGCGAGTGCCTCGACGTGCGCGCGCAGCTCGGTGAACATCGCCACCGTGAGCGCGTTGAGCTTCTCCGGACGGTTCAGCGTCAGCACCGTCCACCCGTCGTGGTCGGTGCGGAGCACGAGTTCGCCCACGGACGCCCCCTTCCCAGTCTGAACGAACGAACGTTAACCGGTGGGCAGCCTGCGGAGAAGGGCGGGCTCCTCGGGCGGGACCACCGCGACCGCCCCGGGGCTAGGCCGTGTCTCCCAACCCGCCACCACCGCTCCCGGCGCCCACGCCGTCCCCGCCGGCGTTGCCGGGCCACCCGAATACGCCCGGTATGAGGGCGGCCCGGCTGCCTTGCCGGGAACGACGTGGATCACCGGGCCCGGCGGCGCCGGATTGAGAGACACGGCCTCGGGGGGCAGAGTCGGAGCATGCCCGACGAACGAGCGACCCCGCGGGTCGTGCACGATCTGCACCCCCTCCTCGCCGACGGCGCCACGGTGCCGGCGGGGGTGGTGTGGCGGTTGGCGGAGCCGGGCCGCCAGCTCGACGCCAACGTCCTCCGCCTGGGTGCGGACCAGGTCGTCGAGACCCACACCGAGGCGGACCTCGACGTGCTCCTGGTGGTCGTGTCCGGCACCGGCACCCTCGAGGGCGCCGACGGCGCGGTCGCGCTCGCCGCAGGGACGATGCTGTGGCTGCCGCGCGGGTCCACCCGCAGGCTGCGGGCCGGCGGGCAGGGGCTCGGCTACCTCACCGTGCACCGCCGCCGCCCCGGCCTGCAGATCAAGCCGGGCCCGCCGGGGTGAGCGCGGAGGGGTCGTGGGGCGTCAGCCTCGGGTCTCCGGGTGCCTGAGCCGCGCGCAGTCCCGCTCCACGGAGGCCCACATCGCGCGGGCCGTGGGGTCGTCCGCGACCCAGTCCGCCGCCTTGCGCGCGGCCTCCGTGTCGCCGTTCTCGGCCAGCACGTGGAGTTCGACGAGCTGCTCGATCCAGTCCGTTCCCCGCCTCAGTTCTGCCATCACGCAACGATTGCGTATTCGCACGACAACTGCAGCCGCGCCGTGACGGACGACACAAGCACCGGTCTACCGTATGCGTGGGCGCAATCATTGCGCCGTGCAGCGAGCATGGTCACGATGACGCGGTGAGATCCGACGACTCCCCGCCCGGTTCCTCCGGTCCCGCCGTGTCCCCGCCCCGTCACCTCGGTGACTTCACCCTGAACCGCCGCGTCCTGGTGACCCTCGCCTGGTCGGTGCCGATCGGGGTCCTCGGGGCGGTGGCGGCGTGGGCGTTGCTGCGGTTGATCGCCCTGATCACCAACGCCGTGTTCGTCCAGCGGCTGTCCGCCGAGATGGTGTCGCCCGGGGCCGCGCCCCATCCGTGGTGGCTGGTGCTGTGCGCCCCCGTGGTCGGGGGCCTCGTCATCGGGCTGATGGCGCGCTACGGCTCGGAGAAGATCCGCGGCCACGGGATGCCCGAGGCGATCGAGGCGATCCTCATGCGCCGCAGTCGGGTCGAGCCCCGCATCGCCGTGCTCAAGCCGACCTCGGCGGCGATCAGCATCGGCTCCGGCGGGCCGTTCGGCGCCGAGGGCCCGATCATCATGACCGGCGGCGCGGTGGGCTCGATCCTGGCGCAGCACCTGCACCTCTCGGCCGACGAACGCAAGGCGCTCATGGTGTCCGGCGCGGCGGCCGGTATGGCGGCGACGTTCGACGCGCCGCTCGCCTCGGTGCTGCTCGCGGTCGAGCTGCTGCTGTTCGAGTGGCGACCGCGCAGCTTCCTCCCGGTCACCTGCGCGGTGGCCGTCGCGACGGTCCTGCGGGCCCCGCTGCTGGGTGCGGGCCCGCTCTTCCCCGTGGACCTCGGTGCCGTCCGCACCGTCCCGGTCGTCGACCTGCTCTGCGTGGGCGCGGGGGTCGTCGGCGGACTGCTCGCCGTCGCGGTGACGGCGTTGGTCTACTTCTCGGAGGACCAGTTCGCCCGGCTGCCGGTGCACTGGATGTGGTGGCCCGCGATCGGCGGGCTGATCATCGGGATCGGCGGGCTGATCGAGCCGCGGGCGCTCGGGGTCGGGTACGACGTCATCGGCGAGCTGCTCACCGGCCGCGCCACGGTGTCGCTGATCGTCGGCATCCTGCTGGTGAAGAGCCTGATGTGGGGGCTGTCGCTCGGCTCGGGCACCTCCGGCGGCGTCCTCGCCCCGGTGTTCATGATCGGCGCCGCGCTCGGCGCGGTGGAGGGGCTGGTCTTCCCCGAGGTCGCCCCGGGCTTCTGGGCGATGGTCGGGCTGGCGGCCGTGGTGGGGGGCGTCATGCGGTCCCCGCTCACCGGTGTGGTGTTCTCCCTGGAGCTGACCCACGCGTGGTCCGCGCTGCTGCCGCTGCTGATCGCCTCGGCCTCGGCCTACGGGGTGTCGGCGCTGCTGCTGCGCCGCTCGGTGCTCACCGAGAAGATCGCCCGGCGCGGCTACCACCTCTCCCGCGAGTACGACGTCGACCCGCTCGAGGTCCTGCTCGCCGACGAGGTCATGGCCGCCACGCCCGCCGTCGTCGCGCCCGACACGCCGCTGCCGCCGTCGCCCGAGCTCCTGGCCGCCACGCTCGCCCGGCAGGAGGTCGACGGGGGCTCGCGGGCCGCGGGCGGCGGCCCGCCGCTGCAGCGGCTCTACCCCGTGGTCGACGACGACGGCCGGCTCCGCGGTGCGGTGACCCGGCAGACCCTTGTGGCACCCGGCGGGGCCTGCTCGGTGGGCGACGTGCTGATCGAGGACCCGGTGGTGGTGCACGCCGACGACACCCTGCGCGAGATCGCGTCCCGGTTCGCACGCCACGGGATCACCGCCGCACCGGTCGTCGACCGCGCGGACCCGGCGCGACTGGTCGGGCTGGTCACCGTCGACCACCTCCTCGACGGCCGGCTGCGCGACCTCGCGGAGGAGCACGACCGCGAGCGCCCGCTGGGCCTGCGCTCCTGGCGCCCCGGACGCCGGCGGGACGGGTACGCGACACTACGGCCATGACCGACGCCGCCGCCGTCCCCGACCCGCCCACGCGCGACCAGGTCGACGCGGTGATGCGGACGGCCCGGGTGCTGGTGGGCGTGACGGCGCGCTCGTTCGCGGCGATCGAGGACCGCGTCACCCTGCCGCAGCTGCGGATCATGGTCATGATCGCCAGCCGCGGGCCGCTGAACCTGGGGAGCATCGCCGCGAGCCTGGACGTGCACCCGTCCAACGCCAGCCGGGCCTGCGACCGCCTGGCCGCCGCCGGCCTGCTCGACCGCCGCGACGACCCCGCCGACCGGCGCAACCTGCTCCTGCAGCTGACCGAGGCCGGCGCGCGGCTGGTCGACGAGGTCACCGCGCAGCGCCGGGAGGCCATCCACGACACGCTCGAGAAGATGCCGGTGAGCCGGCGCCGGGGGCTGGTGGCCGCGCTCAGCGCCTTCGCCGACGCGGCCGGCGAGCCCGCGGAGGCCGCGTGGAGCCTGGGCTGGACCACCGAGAACCCCGTGCGGTCCCTGCCGCTGCGCGACCCCGACCCGGACGCCGCAGAGGCCGACGGAGCCCGGTAGGCCGCCGAGGGCGGGGAGTGCGTCCCGGTGGCGGTCGACGCCGCGCGGTCCGCCGACCCTCGACCCCACGCTCAGCGCGCCGGACTCGACCCTCGGGGTCAGGGTCTGACCGGCCGGTCCGTCCGGCGGGGCCGGGTGGCGGGTGCCGGCCCGGTCGTGCCCCGCTCCACGAGCCGGGGGGCGAGGGTGAGGTCGCGCGGCGGTGCGTCGCCGTCGCCCTCGAGCCGCGCGACGACCGCCTCGACGGCGAGGCGGGCCATCTCCGGGGCGTCCTGGGCGACCGTCGTGAGGTCGACGTGGGTGAGGCGCGCGAGCCGCGAGTCGTCGTAGCCCATCACGGAGATCTCCGCCGGCACCGCGACGCCCGCGCGGCGCAGGGTGTCGAGGACGCCGACCGCGCACCGGTCGTTGCCGGCGAACACCGCGGTGACCTCGCCCGGGTCGTCGAGGAGGGCACGGGCGGCCTGCACCCCGGACTCCTCGGTGTGGTCGCCCGGCACGACGTCGGGGGCGAGACCGTGGCGGCGCACGGCCGAGCGGTAGCCGCGGCGCCGCTCGGCGGCCCCGGGATGGCGCCCGCCGTCGACGTGCCGGACGTGGCGGTGGCCGAGGCCCACGAGCAGGTCCACCGCCGCGGCGGCACCGCGGGTGTCGGCTGCCCGGACGGCGTCGACGCCCTCGCCGCGCCGGCCCACGAGGGTGACCGGCAGCCGGCCCGCGAGCTCCCGGAGCCCGGCGGCCTCGGCCTCGGTGGCGATCAGCAGCAGCCCCTCGCACCGCGAGCGGATCAGTCCCTCGACGACGCGGTGCTCGGGGTGCGACGGCACCCGGGCGCCCAGGACGAGCTCGTAGCCGTGGTGCTCCGCAGCCGGGTAGACGGACTCGAGGAGATCGGCGTGGAAGGGGTCGCCGGCGTCGAACACCACCCCGAGCACCCGGGACCGGTGCTCGCGCAGCAGCCTGGCCGCGGGGTCGGGGCGGTAGCCCAGCTCCTCCGCGGCGCGCAGCACCGCGGCGCGCGAGGCCGCGCCGGGGCCGGGGGCACCGCGGATCACCAGGGAGGCCAGCGACTTGGAGACGCCGGCCCGTGCCGCGACCTCGACGAGCGTGGCCCGGCGCGGGCCGGCCGGGCCGTCGGGGGCGGTCACGGCGGCATCGTAGCCCGGCTTGGACCGTTCCAACGAGACCCTTGACGCGCACCGGCGCGGCCCCCACACTCCCACCCGGCGCTTGGACCGTTCCAAGTCGTCTCCCCTCGGCGAAGGAGCAGGGCATGGTGCGGGTCGGTGTGATCGGCTGCGGCCGGATCGGCAGGGTGCACGCGGACGCGATCGCGGTGCACCCCCGCGCGGAGCTCGCCGCGGTGTACGACCCGGTCGAGCAGGCCGCCCGCGAGGTGGGCACGCAGTTCGGCGCCGCCTGGGGGACGGAGGTCGACGCCGTCCTCACGGACCCGGCGATCGACGCGGTCGTGGTCGCCTCGCCCACCCCCACGCACGTCGACCTGCTCACGCAGGCCGTGCGGAGGGGCAAGGCGGTGCTGTGCGAGAAGCCGATCGACCTCGACCTCGCCCGGGTCGACGCGTGCCGGGCCGAGATCGGCGCGCTGACCGAGCGGGTCATGGTGGGCTTCAACCGCCGCTTCGACCCGTCGTTCCGCGACATCCGCACGCGGGTGGCGGCGGGGGAGATCGGCGGCCTCGAGCAGCTCGTGATCATCAGCCGGGACCCGTCGCCGCCGCCCGCGGGTTACGTCGCCACCTCGGGCGGGCTGTTCCGGGACATGACGATCCACGACTTCGACATGGCGCGCTTCTTCCTGGGCGAGGTCGTGGAGGTCACGGCCACCGGGTCGACCCTGGTCTCCGAGGAGATCGCCGCCACGGGGGACATCGACGGCGCCGTCGTGGTGCTGCGGGGCGCGAGCGGTGCGCTGTGCTCGATCACGAACTCGCGCCGCTGCGCCTTCGGGTACGACCAGCGGCTGGAGGCCTTCGGCGCGCTGGGCATGCTCACCGCGGCCAACCAGCTCCCCACCAGCGTCCGCTTCTCCGGCGCGACGCGGACCGAGGTCGCCGCGCCCTACCACAACTTCTTCCTCGACCGGTACACCCCGGCCTACCGCGCCGAGATGGACCACTTCGTGACGGCCGTCGAGACGGGCTCGGTGCCCTCGCCGGGGTTCGGCGACGGCCGGGCGGCGCTGGTACTGGCCGAGGCGGCGAACGAGAGCCTGCGCACCGGGTCGACCGTGAAGGTCGTCGAGGGATGACCGTCCGCCGGGGGGATGCTGTCCACGGCCGGGTCCGGGGCGGCAACGCCGGCGCGCTCTGCGGCCTGCCGCTGCTCCCGGGGACCGGGTACGACCTGGGCCGAGGACGGGGAGGACCACGGACCGCACGAGGCCCGGGCCGGGTGGACCGGGGCCTCGTCGCGGGTGCGTCTCACTCGGCGGTGAGGGAGGTGTCGCGGGTCTCCGGGAGGACCCACAGGCACCCGACGGAGATCAGCAGCAGCGCCGCCGTGCAGACGCCGAGGGCGATCGGGCCCCAGCCGGAGGCGACGAGCGGGGCGGCGGCCACCAGGATGCCCGCGCCCCCGGCGACCCCGCCGAGGTTGTAGCTCAGGCCGGCGCCGGTGTAGCGGTGCCGGGTGGAGAACATCTCGGGCAGGTAGGCGCCGAGCGGACCGTAGGCCAGGCCGATGAGGCCGAGGAGGACGACGATCCCGGTGCCGATCGCGACGGGCGAGCGGGTGTCGAGCAGCGGGAAGAGCACCAGCGACCACACGGCCAACGCGATGCATCCCGCCAGGACGAGCGGGCGCCGTCCGAACCGGTCGGACAGGACGGCGGCGCCGGCGGTGATCGCGACCGTGGCGACCGAGCCGACGATGTCGATCACGAGGATGCCCGCCGTGCTCATCCCGAGGGTCTTCGTCGCGTAGCTCGTCAGGAAGACGGAGGCGATGGACATGGCGGCGAACACCCCGGTGGTCAGGCCGGTCGCCAGCAGCATCGTCCGGGGCTGGCGCCGCCACACCTCGAGGAACGGCACGGCGCGGCGCCGGGGTGCACGGGCGGCGGCGCTGAAGACGGGCGTCTCCTCGGTGTGCAGCCGCACGTACAGCCCGACCCCGATCAGCAGCGCGCTGAGCACGAACGGCACCCGCCAGCCCCAGCTGAGGAACGCTGCGCTCGTCTCGCCGACCCCGAGGTCGACGGCGAGGAAGGTGGCGGCGGCGAGCGCGAACGCGACGGTCGCGCCGACCTGCGGGTAGAGGGCGAAGCGGCCGCGTCGCCCGTCCGGGGCGTTCTCGGACGCGAACAGGGCGGCCCCGGCCCATTCCCCGCCGACGGCCAGGCCCTGCAGGGCGCGGAGGGCGACCAGCAGGATCGGGGCGGCGATGCCGATGGTCGCCGCGCCGGGCATCAGCCCGACGGCGACGGTGCACAGGCCCATCATCATCAGCGTGACGATCAGCGTCCGCTTGCGGCCGAGCCGGTCGCCGATGTGACCGAACAGGACGGACCCCACGGGCCGGAACACGAACACCACGGCGAAGGTCCCGAACGCCGCGAGGGCGCCGACGACTCCGCTCGTGTCCGGGAAGAACACCTTGGGGAAGACGAGCGCGGCGGCGGTGCCGTAGATGAAGTAGTCGTAGTACTCGATCGTGGTGCCGGCCATGCTGGCGAGGTTGATCCGGCGGATCGCCCGGCGGTCGGGCGGCGGTCCGGCGGCGGGGGCCGGGCCGGACGTCGGGGCAGGCGACGGGGTGCGGACGGCGGTGGTCATGGTTCCCTCTTCCGGTCGGTGTGGTGCGGTGATCCAGAGGGTCGTCCGGTGAGGACGCCGCCGGGATCGACCGGCCGACCGGGCCCCGGGGGGATCCCGGGCTCGGGTGATCGGGGGACGTGCCCGTCCGCCGGGGGATCAGCCGAAGCTCGACTCCCGCCCCGCCTCCGGGCGTACGCCGTTGCCCGACGGGCCGTCGGCGTCGTCGACCGAGCCGCCGGCCGACCGCTTCGCGGCCCACTCGGCCTGCCGGTAGGAAGCCTGGCGGGGCGCGGTCGCCCGCTCGGTACTCGCGATGCTGACCGGCTCCGACCCTACTTGACGAACGTTCGCTCAGCGAGGCCCTCGGGGGCCGCGGCTCGTCGTGGGGACAATGGGGCCCGTGCGGTACGTGGCGATCGGGGACAGCTTCACGGAGGGCGTCGGGGACGAGCAGCCCGACGGGTCGACCAGGGGATGGGCCGACCGGGTGGCCGCGGGGCTCGCGGCGACCCGGCCGGAGGGCATTCACTACGCCAACCTCGCCGTCCGCGGGCGGCTGCTCGAACCGATCGTCACCGAGCAGCTCGACGCAGCCCTGGCGCTCGACCCCGCGCCCACGCTGATGACCCTCAACGGCGGCGGCAACGACATGCTCCGCCCGCGCGCCGACGTCGACCGGCTGGCCGCGCTGCTGGAGCGGGCCGTGCGGCGGTGCGCCGAGGCCGGCGTCCGGCTCGTCCTGCTCAGCGGCGCCGACCCCTCCTCGCAGCTCCCGTTCGGGCGGGCCGTGCACACCCGGGCGGAGCTCCTCACCACCCGCGTGGCGGAGATGGCCGCGCGGTACGGCGTCGAGCTCGTCGACGTCTTCCACGACGCCGAGATCCGCAGGCCCGGGTACTGGTCGCCGGACCGGCTCCACCTCGACGCGGAGGGACACCGGCGCGTCGCCGCGCTGGTCCTCGCAGCGCTCGGCGAGGGCGCGGCGGTGCAGGAGGTGCGCACCGACTCCCCCCGCCACCGCCGGCTGACGGCGGAGCTGCGGTACTACCGCGAGCACGTCCTGCCCTGGATCGGGCGGCGCCTGCGCGGTAGGTCCTCCGGCGACGGCCGCACGGGCAAGTACGTCGACTGGGTCCCGGTCCCGCCGCCGCGTCAGGAGGCCGGCGCGGACAGCCGCGCGTAGACGTCGCCGGAGCGGCCGAGCGGGCGGTGCCGCTCGAGCAGTCGCACCAGCTCCCCGGCCGTGAGCCAGCGGTCGCTCGCGAACCGCAGGGTCTCGACGGGGGAGTAGTTGTACGTGTAGGGCCCGAGGCGGGACACGAGCTCGAGCGCGGCCAGGGCGCCGTCGTGCGCGGGCGGCAGGTACTCGAACGACAGCGCCTGCAGCGGGGTGTGCAGCCCGGTCAGCACCTCGACCTCGAAGCCCTCGACGTCGATCTTGCAGAAGGCCGGGACGCCGTACGTCTCCACGAGGTCGTCGAGGGTCACGACGTCGACCTCGACCTCGTGGTCCCACCGCACCCGGGAGAAGCCGTCGTCGCCGGAGACGGTGCGGATCCAGTCCGCCGACATCGACGACACCGTCGGCGTGCGGCGCGAGACCCCGATCCGCGCCCTCCCGGACCGGGCGCCGACGGCGCCGGGCAGGACCGTCACCCCGGGATCGCGGCCGAAGAACAGCCGGAGCACCCGCACGCAGTCCGGTTGCGGCTCGACCGCGACCACCCGGGCCCCGATCCGCCGCCACGCCCGCACCCGGCTGCCCACGTGCGCGCCGACGTCGAGCGCGAGGTCGCCGGGCCCGAGGAACTGCCCGTAGAACCGCACCATCCGCCGGTGCCGGCCGGGGATGCCGTGGTACATCGCCAGGGACCGGCCCATTCCCCACGCTCGCGCCAGCATCGGCCGACCGTACCCTGCCCGCCCGTCCCTGATGCCGCTTTCGTCCTGGCCCCGGCGGCCCCACCACCGCGCTGCCCGCCTGGCACGAGTGGCGATCTCCTGCGGTGACCCGGCCTTGACGAGCTTCCCAACCCGTGGCAATACTCCTCATGCAACGAGAAGACTTACCACTGTGTGGAACTGCAAGGAGGCAGCGTGCGGGCATCGGTTCTGGGGCTGGGAGAGGCCGGGTCGCTGTACGCGACCGGCCTGGTCGCGCAGGGATGGGTCGTCACCGGCTACGACCCGGCGGACAACGCCACCCCGCAGGGCGTGACCCGGGCGGCGAGGCCCGAGGACGCCGTGCGGGGCGCCGAGGTGGTGTTCAGCCTGGTCGGCGGGAAGGGGGCGGAGGCTGCGGCGGACTCGGTGGCCGGCCACCTCGAGCCGGGCGCGCTCTACGCCGACATGAACGCGGCCGACCCGGCGGTGAAGGTCCGGATCGCGGCCGCGGTGGGTGGGTCCCGCTTCGTCGACGTCTCGGTGATCGGCTCGGTCCCGACGCACGGATCGGCGACCGGCGTGGTCGTCAGCGGCGCGGGGTCCGCCGCGGCGGCGCGGGTGTTCGCCGCGCTCGGCGCTCCCGTCGAGGACATCGCGGGCGCACCGGGCGACGCGTCGGCGCGCAAGCTGCTGCGCAGCTCGTTCATGAAGGGCCTCGGCGCGCTGGTCGTCGAGGCGGTGTCGGCCGGGCGCGCGGCCGGCGCCGAGGAGTGGGTGCGGGCGCAGATCGCGGCCGAGCTCTCCGGCGCCGAGGCCGCGGTCGACCGGCTGCACGACGGCACGCTCAAGCACGCCGCCCGTCGGGCGATCGAGTCCGACGCCGCCGCCGCGCTGCTCGACTCGATCGGGGTCCGGCCGGTGATGACGCGGGCGGCGGCCGAGCTCCACCGCGACCGCGCCGACGCCGCGCTGGCGCCGACCGAGGACCTGCTCGCCGCCTTCGAGGGGCTGGCCGTGGCGAACATCGGCGACGCACGGGACCGTATGGGCATGCTCGACGGCGGGATCCACGCCCTCTGGAAGGGTGCGCGGGGGGTCGGCCGCGCCCGCACCGTGTGGGTGCGCAGCGGCGACAACCAGGCGCTGCACCGCGCCATCGCCGTCTCCCGGCCGGGCGACGTGCTCGTGGTCAACGGCCAGCGCGACACCACCCGCGCCCTGCTCGGCGAGCTGATGGCCGAGCGGGCCAAGCGCCGCGGGGTGCTGGGGATCGTCGTCGACGGCGCGCTGCGTGACGTCGGCGAGCTGGAGAAGATCGGCTTCGCCGCGTGGGCCCGCGCGGTCACCCCGGCCGGCCCGTACAAGAACGGCCCGGGGCAGGTCGACGTGCCGGTCGCGGTCGGCGGGGTCGTGGTGCGACCCGGTGACCTCGTCGTCGGTGACGACGACGGCGTGATCGTCGTCCCCGCCGCCGAGGCCGCCGCCAGCCTGCTGGGGGGCCGTGCCGTGGAGGCCGACGAGGCGCAGCGCCGCGCCGCGATCCTCGCCGGGACCGCGTGATGACGGGGGTGTGGGCGCTCGTCGCGTTCGTGGGCGTGATCATCGTCTGGAACGCGGTCGCCAAGCGGAACATCGGCGAGGCGATGATCCTCGGGTTCGCCGCGGTCTGTGTGTTCGCGCTGGTCGCGGACGGTGCCTCGGCCTGGGGATCGATCGGCGAGGCCCTCCTCGACGCGATGCAGGAGGAGGTCACGTTCGCCGGGCTGGCGTTCGTGTTCATGTCCTACGTGCTGACGAAGACTCCGGTGCTGGACAAGCTGATCGACCTGCTCAACTCCGTACTCGGTCGGCTGCGGGGCGGTCCCGTGTACACCGCCACCGTGGCGGGCGGGATCTTCGGCGCGATCGCGCACGTCGGCGCGGCGGTGACCGCGGCCGTCGGGTCGGTGACCGTGCCGTGGATGAAGCGCTCCGGGGTCAGGCCCGAGCTGGCCGCGACGGTCGTCGCGGGTGGTGCGGGGATGGGCGTGAGCTTCCCCTTCTCCGCGACCATGTTCATCCTGGTCGGCGGGCTCGCCGCCCAGGGCGTCATGCAGCCGGACGAGATCGTCGAGCCGCTCGCGTTGGCCGGCCTGTGGTGCCTGGGCTACCGGATCGTGCTGGCCTTCTTCCTGGTGCGCCGCAACGGGATCGAGCCGATCGCCGCGCAGGACCGGATCCCGTTCGGGCGCAGCCTGCGCTCCGGCTGGACCTCCCTGCTGCTGTTCGTGCCGATCCTCGTGCCGTTGCTCCTGACCCGCGGACCGGTCGCCGAGGCGCTCGGCACGTACTCCGGCGTCGGCGAGGCGTTGAAGAAGCCCGTCGAGCTGGCGGACGGCACCACCCTGCCCGCCCAGCCCTACGCGATGCCGGACGTGATCAGTCTGATCACCTGGATCCCGGTCCTGATGATCGCGCTGGTGCTCTTCCTCGGTCGCAAGCACCTGCCGCGCACCACCTCCGGCTGGTGGTCGACGATCGGGAAGGCCGCACCGTCCTTCGGGGTCATCGGCATCACCATCGTGGCCGCGTTCTCCGCGTCGAACGTCCTGGCCGACCTGGGCCTCGCGGGCCAGCTGGAGGCCGTGCTCGCCGGGCTCTCCGCGCCGGCCTGGATCATGGCGATCGCGATCGGCGTCGTCATCGTGGCGATCGCGATCCCCCTCACCGCGAGCGCGACCATGGCCGCGGTCGGCCCGGTCGCCGTCGTCGCCCTGGCCGGGGCCGGCGTCGCGGCACCCGTCGCGGCCGCGGCCGTGCTGATCTTCGCCTCCACCGAGGGTGCGTCCCCGCCGTCGGGTGCGCCGATCTACGTCGCCGCCGGCATCGCCCGGGTCGACCCGGTGAAGACCTTCCTGCCCCTGCTCAAGTACTACTGCCTGCCGATCCTCGCCCTCGGCGTGTTGATCGCCGTCGGCGCCCTGCCCGTCTGACCGGCCGCCCGACCCTGCCCCACCTGAAGACGAGGAGCCCGCCCCATGAGTTCGACGATGAGCCCACCGGCCCCCGCCCCGGCCGGGGCCACCCGGATCACCACCTTCCTGTTCGCCCTGTCCGTCGTGTTCTTCCTGCTCGCCGGTCTGGCGATCGTGGTCGGCCAGGTCGTGACCCTCGCCGCCGGCGACGCCACCGCGGCGCGGCAGTGGGCATCCGCCGTGGCCCCCTACGCGTTCGGCGGCGCCTCGGTCTCGGGCTTGCTGTCCTTCGCGCTGTCCTACCGCAACGGTCCGGACGGGCACGGCGAGCCGGAGGACGCCGAGGATGACTGACGCCGTCGGCACGCGGATGGACGTGCCCACCTACGCCGAGCTGCGTGGGCACCTCCCGCCGGGCTCCAGCTGGGGCGTCTTCCGCGAGGACCCCGAGCGCGGCACCGCCAACTTCGCGGGCCCCGCGCAGGTGCTCGACGGCGTCGCGGTCGTCACCCGGGGCGCCGTCTTCTCCCTCGACCACGCCCTCGACGCCTTCGACCCGCCCATGGCCCGCGCCCGCTCGGCGCCACGCCACGAGCTCCTCGCCGCGCACGCGGAGGCGCGCGACGACGTCCTCCACGGCTTCTACCTGCAGGCCACCTCCCAGGTCGACGGGCTGCGGCACCGGCGCGCCTCCGGGCACGGCTTCTACAACGGCGTCCCCGACGCGGACATCCGCGTCGGCCACCCCGCCCTCGGCGTGCAGCGGTGGGCCGAGAAGCCCGTCGTCGGGCGCGGGGTGCTGGTCGACGTCGAGGGGTTCCTCGCCGCCGAGGGCACCCCGCTGGACCACCGCGGTGGACCCGCGCTGGACGTGGACGTCCTGGACCGCGCGCTCGACGCCCAGGGCGAGCGGGTGCGCCCGGGGGACGTCGTGCTCGTGCACACCGGCTGGGCGCGCTGGTTCCTCGACGCCGGCGCCGACCTGCGGGCCGAGGTCCGCGACGCCCGCCGCGCCACCGGCTTCCGGCAGACCCTCGACCTGCCCGAGTGGCTGTGGGACCACCAGGTGGCCCTGTTCGCGACCGACACCTTCGCCGTCGAGGTCCTGCCCGTCGCCGCCGACACGTATGTGGAGAGCGCCCCCGAGGACGCCGGGATGATGCACCAGGAGCTGATCGCCAAGCTCGGCGTCCCGCTCGGCGAGCTGTGGAACCTCACCGACCTCGTCGCCGACAGCAGGATCCACGGCCGGTGGGACGCCCTGGTCGTCGTCAAGCCGCTGCACCTCGTCGGCGGGGTCGGCTCGCCGCCCAACGCGACCGCGCTGCGGTGAGGACGGGCTGCGGTGGGAACGGGAGGCCTCACCACTGTGTGGAAGGATGACGACCGGCCGAGGTGAGGGGGACCGGGACGGTGGAGCAGGCGAAGCCCGCGACGAGCATGCGGTCGCTCGAGCGTGCCCTCGACGTGCTCGAGGTCCTCGACGCCGGCCACCACGCGTTGCGCCTGAGCGAGATCGCCCGGCGGGCCGGGCTGCCCGTCGCCACGACCCAGCGAATCCTCGGTGTGCTCGAGGCCCGCGGCCGGGTCGAACGGGACGCCAACGGCTACCGCCCCGGCGTCGGGCTGATCTTCGGCGCGCACGCCTACCTCACCAGCAGCCCGCTGGTCGGCGCCGCGCGGCCGGTCCTGCAGGACCTGGCCGGCGCCACCGGGCTGACCGCCTCGCTGTTCAAGCGTCTCGGCTGGTCGCGGGTGGTGCTCGCGCGCGTCGCGGGGGACGCACCGCTGCGCTACGAACTGCCCATCGGCGAGCGCCTGCCCCTGCACCTCGGCGCCGGTAAGGCGCTCGCCGCCCACATGGAGCCCGCGGAGCTCGAGGAGTTCCTGGCCCAGCTCGGCGACCACACGCTCGCCAACGGGACGACCGTCGACCGGGACGACTTCGTCGCCGAACTCCGGAGCATCCGCGAGCGCGGCTACTCCCAGGCGCGGGGGGAGCGCGAGCCCGGCATGGCCTCGGTCGCCGCCCCCGTGCTCGACGCGGAGGGCGCCGCCACCGCCGCCGTCCAGGTGACCGGGGCGCTGGCCGACATCCCCGCCGAGCGCGTGCCCGAACTGGGCCTCGAGCTGCAGCGCGCGGCGCTCGCGATCTCCCGCCGCGCGTACTGAGCCGACCTCCGCGGCCGGCATAACCGGTTGCCCGGCCCGGCTAGCGTTCCCGCTGTCAGCTCATGATTCCCGGTGTGCCCCGGGCACGCCCGCAGCGGAAGACCGGAACGTGGCCAAGGCAGTGCTCACCCCGCAGGCGGCGAACTTCCCCGCCTGGTACCAGGACGTCGTCGCTCGCGCCGAACTGGCCGAGACCGGCCCGGTGCGCGGGAGCATGGTCGTCCGACCGTGGGGCTACGCGATCTGGGAGCTCATGCAGGCCGACATGGACCGGCGGATCAAGGCGACCGGTGCCGTGAACGCGGCGTTCCCGATGTTCATCCCGATGAGCTTCCTCGAGAAGGAGCAGGAGCACGTCGACGGCTTCTCCCCGGAGCTGGCCGTGGTGACCCACGGCGGCGGGGAGGAGCTCGCCGAGCCGCTGGCCGTGCGCCCCACCTCCGAGACGGTCGTCAACCACTACTTCGCCCGGTGGGTCCAGTCCCACCGGGACCTGCCGCTGATGCTCAACCTCTGGAACAGCGTGGTGCGCTGGGAGCTGCGGCCGCGACTGTTCCTGCGCACCACCGAGTTCCTGTGGCAGGAGGGGCACACCGCCCACGCCACCCGCGAGGAGGCGGACGAGGAGACCCGGCGCATGCTCGAGGTCTACCGGCGGTTCATGGAGGAGACGCTGGCGATCTCGGTGGTGACCGGCGAGAAGTCGCCGGGCGAGCGGTTCGCCGGGGCCGAGCACACCTACACCTGCGAGGCGCTGATGCGCGACGGCAAGGCGCTGCAGATGGGCACCAGCCACGACCTGGGCCACAACTTCGCCCGCGCCTTCGACATCCGGTACTCCGACGCCGCCGGGGAACGCCGCTCCGCCGCCACCACCTCGTGGGGCACGTCGACCCGGATGGTCGGCGGGGTGATCATGGTCCACGGCGACGACCACGGGCTGCGCCTGCCCCCGGCGATCGCGCCCCACCAGGTGGTGGTCCTGCAGCTCGACGCGGGGACCGAGGGCGCCGCGGCGGCCGCGCGTCTCGCGGCGGAGCTGCGCGCCGCGGGCGTCCGAGCGCATGTCGACGACCGGACCCACACGTCGTTCGGGCGCCGCTCGGTGGAGTGGGAGATCAAGGGCGTGCCGGTGCGGATCGAGCTCGGCGCGCGGGAGCTGGCGTCCGGGCAGGCCACGCTGGTCCGCCGGGACGACCGCAGCAAGAGCGCGGCCCCGCTCGCCGGCGCCGCGCGCGTCGCCGCGGGCCTGCTCGACGAGATCCAGCAGGCGCTGCTCGCGCAGTCACGCACCTTCCGCGAGGAGCACACCCACCCCG
>NZ_JAJSOK010000035.1 GCF_021283305.1 Pseudonocardia kujensis | reverse complement strand
CACGACGCCCCCCATCACCCGAGCGACCCGTCGAGCCGGCCGCGGAGCCGCCCGCCGAGCCGCCCGCCGAGCCGGCCGCCGAGCCACCCGCCGAGCCCCCGCCCGACCCGCCGCCGTCCCCGCCCGCCCCATGCCGCCACCCTGCCCCCGAGCAGCGCGGACCGGGCGGCGCGGGGACGATCGATCCACAGCCCCGTGAACCTGGGGACGGATCGGTTCCGGGCGGCCGTCCCGGGTGAGGCCGATCGGCGGCCGGGCGTACACTCGACCCTGCACCTCGACCGTTCGAGGTGACTTCGCGCGCTCGCGTGCCCTGCGGAAGCGGGGTCGGCGACCGGGCGGTCCCGTACTCCTGCCGAGCGGCCGGGTGCGGGTCCGGGAGCCGGCGCGGCGCCAGGGCGGAGCCCCCCAGGGGGACCCGCGACAACCGCCACGCGCGGACCGGCCGGTGTGATCGATGATCACCTCCGCCGCCCGCGCCCGACCGAGAGGTGCACACCGGCCATGGCCGTCGTCACCATGAAGCAGCTGCTCGACAGCGGCGTGCACTTCGGGCACCAGACCCGGCGCTGGAACCCGAAGATGAAGCGCTACATCCTGACCGAGCGCAACGGCATCTACATCATCGACCTGCAGCAGACGCTGTCGTACATCGACCGCGCCTACGAGTTCGTCCGCGAGACCGTGGCCCACGGCGGCACGATCATGTTCGTCGGCACGAAGAAGCAGGCTCAGGAGGCCATCGCCGAGGAGGCGGGCCGGGTCAACATGCCGTACGTGAACCAGCGCTGGCTGGGCGGCATGCTCACCAACTTCCAGACCGTGCACAAGCGCCTCCAGCGGCTCAAGGAGCTGGAGTCGATGGAGCAGACGGGGGGCTTCGAGGGTCGCACCAAGAAGGAGATCCTCATGCTCACCCGCGAGAAGGACAAGCTCGAGAAGACCCTCGGCGGCATCCGCGACATGTCGAAGGTCCCGAGCGCGGTCTGGATCGTGGACACCAAGAAGGAGCACATCGCCGTCGGCGAGGCCCGGAAGCTCAACATCCCGGTCGTCTCCATCCTGGACACCAACTGCGACCCCGACGAGGTCGACTTCCCGATCCCGGGCAACGACGACGCGATCCGCTCCGCGGCGCTGCTCACCAAGGTGATCGCCAAGGCGGCGGCGGACGGCCTCATGGCCCGTTCCGCGCGCGCCCGCGGTGAGGGCGAGAAGGCCGAGGGCGCCGAGGAGCCGCTGGCCGAGTGGGAGCAGGAGCTCCTGACCGGCGGCGGGTCGGACGGCGCGAGCCTGGGCGGCGAGACCGCCGCAGCGGGCGCGGGCTCGGCCCCGGCCCCCGCCAGCACCAGCAACGGCACCCAGCAGACCGCCGGCTGAGAACCACCCGATCCCGGCGGCCGGGGCGCCTCCCGCCCCGGCCGCCGATCGGCCCCGACCCACCCGTACCGCGAAGGACGAGAAGACACCGAGATGGCGAACTACACCGCCGCCGACGTCAAGCGGCTCCGTGAGCTCACCGGCTCCGGGATGATGGACTGCAAGAAGGCGCTCGAGGAGTCCGAGGGCGACTTCGACAAGGCCGTCGAGCTCCTCCGCATCAAGGGCGCGAAGGACGTCGGCAAGCGCGCCGAGCGCTCCACCTCCAACGGCCTGGTCGTCGCCGAGGGCGGCACCATGGTCGAGCTGAACTGCGAGACCGACTTCGTCGCGAAGAGCGACGACTTCGTCGACCTCGCCACCAAGATCCTCGCGGTCGCGGTGGACCAGAAGCCGGCCGACGTCGAGGCGCTGGCCAAGGCCCCGCTCGACGGGGGCACCGTGGCCGACGCGATCCAGGCGCTCTCCGCCCGCATCGGCGAGAAGCTGGAGCTCAAGCGGTACATCCATGTCGACGGCCCGGTCGCCGTCTACCTGCACCGCCGCGCCAGCGACCTGCCGCCGGCCATCGGCGCGCTCGTCGCCTACGAGGGCGACGACGCCGAGGCCGCCCGCAACGTCGCGATGCACATCGCCGCCGCGCGCCCGCAGTTCACCACCCGCGACCAGGTCCCGGCCGAGGTCGTGGAGAACGAGAAGCGGATCGCCGAGGCGACGGCCCGCGAGGAGGGCAAGCCCGAGAAGATCCTCGACCGGATCGTCGAGGGCCGGATCACCGGGTTCTACAAGGACGTCGTGCTCCTCGAGCAGGCGTCCGTGCTGGACTCGAAGAAGACCGTGAAGGCGCTGCTGGACGAGGCGGGCGTGACCGTCAAGGACTTCGTCCGCTTCGAGGTCGGCCAGGCCTGAGCATGACCGACCAGGGGATCGACGCCGAGAAGGCCACCCGCCGCGGGTACCGCCGCGTGCTGCTCAAGCTCGGCGGCGAGATGTTCGGCGGCGGTGGGCTCGGCGTCGATCCCAAGGTCGTGGAGACCGTCTCCCGGCAGATCGCGGAGGTCGTCGCGAGCGGCGCCCAGATCGCGGTCGTGATCGGGGGCGGCAACTTCTTCCGCGGCAGCGAGCTGCAGCAGCGCGGGATGGACCGCTCGCGCGCGGACTACATGGGCATGCTCGCCACCGTGATGAACTGCCTCGCGCTGCAGGACTTCCTCGAGCGCGAGCACCACCTCGACACGCGCGTGCAGACCGCGATCACGATGGGGCAGGTCGCCGAGGCCTACATCCCCCGGCGGGCCATCCGGCACCTCGAGAAGGGCCGGGTCGTGATCTTCGGGGCCGGTGTCGGCATGCCCTTCTTCTCCACGGACACGGCCGGGGCGCAACGGGCGCTCGAGATCGGCTGCGAGGCGTTGCTGCTGGCCAAGGGCGTCGACGGGGTCTACACCGCGGACCCGAAGCTCGACCCGACGGCCGAGATGTTCCACGAGATCACCCACCGCGAGGTGCTCGAGCGCGGCCTCAAGGTCGCCGATGCCACCGCCTTCAGCCTGTGCATGGACAACCGGATGCCGATCATCGTGTTCAACCTGCTGACCGAGGGCAACATCGCCCGCGCGGTCGCGGGTGAGAGGATCGGCACCCTGGTCAGTACGCCCGAGACCTGAGAACGCCACGTCAGAACGCACCGGGAGCAGCCGTGATCGACGAAACCCTCTTCGACGCCGAGGAGAAGATGGAGAAGGCAGTCGAGGTGGCCAAGGACGACCTGGCCAGCGTGCGCACCGGCCGGGCGACCCCGGCGATGTTCTCGAAGGTCGTCGTGGACTACTACGGCGCCTACACCCCGCTCAACCAGCTCGCCTCGGTGTCGATCCCCGAGGCGCGGATGGCGGTCATCAAGCCGTACGACGCGAGCCAGCTCAAGGCCATGGAGAAGGCCATCCGGGACTCGGACCTGGGCCTCAACCCGAGCAACGACGGCCAGATCATCCGCTGCATCATCCCGCAGCTGTCCGAGGAGCGGCGCCGCGAGATGGTGAAGGTCGCGCGCAGCAAGGGCGAGGACGCGCGCGTCACCATCCGCAACCTGCGCCGCAAGGCGATGGACGAGCTGCACCGCATCGTCAAGGAGGGCGAGGCGGGTGAGGACGAGGTGACCCGCGCCGAGAAGGAGCTGCAGGGCGTCACCGACAAGTACGTCCACCAGGTCGACGAGCTGGTCAAGCACAAGGAATCCGAGCTTCTCGAGCTCTGAAGGACCGTGACCATCTCGCACAGTGCCGACTCCGAGGCCGACTCCGAGGCCGACCACGAGGCCGATCACGGGGCCACCGACGGCGCCGACGGCCGGGCCGAGGGCGCCGGTCCCTCGCCCGGCGCGGCCGGGACGGCCCCGGTGACCTCGGACCTGCCCGGGTCGGGCCTGCCGGGCACCCCGTCCGCGCCGCCGTCGCGGTCGGGCCGGCTCGGCCGCAACCTCGTCGCCGCCGTCGCGGTCGGCCTGTCGCTGGGAGCGGTCATCCTGGCCTCGCTGCTGGTGCAGCGGCAGGCGTTCATCATCGTGCTGGCCGCGGCCACCGCCGTCGGCACCTGGGAGCTCGCCGGCGCCTTCCGGCGCAGCACGGAGCAGATCAGGGTCCCGCTCCCGGTACTGCTGGTCGGCGGGCAGGCCATGGTCTGGCTGGCGTGGCCGTTCGGCCTGCGCGGTTCCGCGGTGGCCTTCGCCGTCACGGTCCTGGTCTCGCTCCTGTGGCGCATGGGCTTCGGCGCGCGGGGGAGCGGCGCCCACGCCGCGGACGGCTTCCTGCGCGACGTCGGCGCCGGTATCTTCTGCGCCGCCTACTTGCCCTTCTTCGTCTCCTTCGGCACGCTCCTCGTGCTCCCGGAGGACGGGGTCGGCCGGGTCCTCACCTTCATGATCTGCGTGGTCGCGTCGGACGTCGGCGGGTACGCGGCCGGGGTCGTCGCCGGCAGGCACCCGATGGCGCCGCGGATCAGCCCGAAGAAGTCCTGGGAGGGCTTCGGGGGCTCGCTGCTGGCCGGCATGATCGCCGGTGCCCTGTCCGTGCTCCTGCTGCTCGACGGCGCCTGGTTGCTCGGCGCGGTCCTCGGCGCGGTGCTGGTCGTCACCGCCACGCTGGGCGACCTCACCGAGTCGATGATCAAGCGCGACCTGGGCATCAAGGACATGGGCACGCTGCTGCCCGGCCACGGCGGCCTGATGGACCGGATGGACTCGATGCTGCCGGCCGCGTTCGTGTCGTGGGCGCTGCTGAGCGTCTTCGTGCCGGTCGCATGACCGGCGCGACCCGGACGACCCCATGAGGTACAAGGGCTTCGGCGGCCAGCTCAAGACCGGCCCCGCCATCCCCAGCCCGAACATCTGGCACTGGCCGGACGTGTACGAGCGCGAGAACCGCGCGCAGGACGCCGACGGCGTGCTCTGGGCGGCCCTGCGCGCGGCGGCGCCGTGGGCGGGCCTCGACGTCGTCGACGTCGGCTGCGGCGACGGCTTCCACCTCCCGCACTTCGCGGAGGAGGCCCGCTCGGTCGTCGGGGTCGAGCCGCACCCGCCGCTGGTGGAGCGCGCCCGACGGCGCGGGTTCGAGGTGCTGCGCGGGGGAGCGGAGGCCCTCCCGCTGCCCGACGCGTGCGCCGACGTCGTGCACGCCCGGACCGCCTACTTCTTCGGCGAGGGCTGCGAGCCGGGGCTCGCGGAGGCCGACCGGGTGCTCCGCCCGGGCGGGGTGCTCGCGATCGTCGACCTCGACTTCACCGTGCCGCCCTACGGCGACTGGCTGCGCGCGGACCTGCCCCGCTACGACCCGGCGGCGGTCGAACGGTTCTTCGCCCGGCAGGGCTTCACGCAGCAGCGCCTCACCTCGACCTGGCGGTTCCCGGACCGGGAGACCCTCGAGGCGGTGCTGCGGATCGAGTTCGCCCCCGCGACCGCCTCCCGCGCGGTCGCGGAGACGACGGGCCTGACCATCCCGGTGGGCTACCGCCTGCACACCCGCCGCAGACCGGCCGGGATCATCACGGCCCCCTGACCCCGGTTCGCTCAGGCCAGCGTGATCTGGCCCCCGGACACCGTGACGTTCTGCGGCGTCAGGCCCCGGGTGGCCGGGCCCTTCTCCAGCTGGCCCTGGAGGCCGAAGGTGCTGCCGTGGCACGGGCAGACGAGCGAGGCGCCCTGCACCCCGGTCACGGTGCAGCCCTGGTGCGGGCAGACCGCGGAGAAGCCACGGTAGGTGCCGGCCGTCGGCTGGGTGACGATCACCTTCTGGTTCGGGAAGACGGCGGCGCCGCCCACCGGCACGCTGGAGGCCGGGCCCAGCGGGCCGCCGGCTGCGGGCGCCCCGTCCGCGGGTGCCGCGCCGCCGCCGCTGCCGCTGGCGCTGACCGAGCCGCCGCTACCGCCGGAACCGCCGCCGGAACCGCCACCGGAACCGCCACCGGCACAGCCGGCGGCCAGCAGCCCGACGCCGACGGCGGCGACACCCGCCCCGGCGACGGCGGCGCGGCGGGTCAGCACAGGGGCGGTCGGGGCGGTCGGATCGGGTGTGGTCTCACGCTTCTCGGACATGTCGGCTCCTCCCGGGGATCGGCCAGCATCGTGGTGGTGTCCGACACCCTCGCACGACCACGCTGAGATCACGCTGTGCGGAACGCCGAGCGGTCGTGCACGCCCGGGCGGTACCCCGGCCGGGTGACGGTCTCGCTACCGTGGCGACATGAGCCGAACCGTGCGTGCCGTCTCCGGCATCCCCCTGCCGCAGCTGGAGATCCTGCTGGGCGGCGCGGGCTGGGTCGCGGGCTCGCTCGGCTTCGGCGCGGGCGGCGGGACGCTCGTCATGGCGGCGGGCCTGCTGCTCACCGGGTGGTTGTTCACCACCGTCCGGCGCCGCCAGGGCCTCGCCGCGCGCCTGGACCGCGGGCTCCGCGCCCGCGTGCTGCGGCTCGCCGTCGTCGTGGGGGTGGTGCTGCTCGTGGTGGGTGTCGGGCTGCCGCTGATCGGGCAGGGCTGGGGCGAGCTGACGGTGCCGGCCGGGGCCGCGGTGGTCGGCGCCGGGCTGTGCTCGTTGTCGACGCTGCTCGGCGAGCGCTCGTTCGTGGCGGTCGGCGGCGTGCTGGTCGTGCTCGGCGCCGTCGGGTGCCTGCTCGCGCTGAACACCGGGGGCACGGCGCTGCCGCTCGGGGTGGTCGGGATCGGCGGGGCCGCGGTGCTCTGGCTCGCCGGGGTGCGCCGGATCGGCTTCGTCGAGGAGCTGCGCGAGCGCGTCGGCCGCTGACCGTCCGCGGGATGGGGCGGGCCACACGCGGGGAACCCGCGGGCGGCGCCGGTCACGGCCGCCCCGGCGTGCCGGCCGCGGATGGCACACTGGAAGGGCCATGTCGACATCCCTGCCCCTGGTCTTCGACGCGCCCAAGCGCGCGACCCCGCCCCGTCACCTCGCCGACCTCGATCCCGCCGAGCGCAAGGCGGCGGTGACGGAGCTCGGGCTGCCCGGCTTCCGGGCCGACCAGCTGGCGCGCCACTACTTCGGTCGGCTGACGGCCGATCTCGACGAGATGAGCGACCTGCCGGCCGCCGCCCGCGCGCAGCTCACGTCGCTGCTGCCGCCGCTGGTCCAGACCGTCACCGAGCAGGTCTGCGACGCCGGGCAGACCCGCAAGACCCTCTGGAAGGGCCACGACGGCACGCTGGCCGAGTCCGTCCTCATGGGCTACCCGGACCGCGCGACGGTCTGCATCTCCAGCCAGGCGGGCTGCGGAATGGCCTGCCCCTTCTGCGCCACCGGCCAGGGCGGGCTGCAGCGCAACCTGTCCACGGCCGAGATCGTCGACCAGGTGCGGCAGGCCGCGCGCAAGGCGCAGGAGGGCGCCCTCGGCGGGCCGCGGCGGCTGTCGAACATCGTGTTCATGGGCATGGGCGAGCCGCTCGCCAACTACAAGCGCGTCGTCGCCGCGCTGCGCCGGATCACCGAGCCCGCCCCGAACGGTCTCGGGATCTCCCCGCGCGGGGTCACGGTGTCGACCGTCGGGCTCGTGCCGGCGATCGACAAGCTGGCGCAGGAGGGGCTCCCGGTCACCCTGGCGATCTCCCTGCACACCCCGGACGACGAGCTGCGCGACACCCTGGTCCCGGTCAACAACCGGTGGAAGGTGGCCGAGGTCCTCGACGCCGGCCGTCGCTACGCGCAGACGACCGGCCGCCGGATCAGCATCGAGTACGCCCTGATCCGGGACGTGAACGACCAGCCCTGGCGCGCCGACCTGCTGGGGAAGCTGCTGCGGCAGCGCATCGGGACCAAGCGGGTGCACGTGAACCTCATCCCGCTCAACCCGACGCCGGGCAGCGAGTGGGACGCGAGCCCCAAGCCCGTCGAGCGCGAGTTCGTGCGCCGGGTGCAGGCCGCCGGGGTGTCCTGCACGGTCCGCGACACCCGCGGGCAGGAGATCGACGCCGCCTGCGGCCAGCTCGCCGCCACCGCCCGCGCCTGAGGACGGAACCCCCCCGAGAACGAGCGGGCCCGCCCACCCGGGGGTGGACGGGCCGCGCTCCCGGTGTCCGTGTCCCGCTGCCCTACACGCGTTCGCCCGTGGACGGGTCGAACAGGTGCAGGTCCTCGCTGGTGGGCGTGAGCGCGATCTGGTCGCCGCGCCGCGCCCCGGACCGCCCGCCGGTGCGGACGACGACGGGGGTCTGCTCACCGTCGTCGAGGTGGGCGTAGAGGAACGCGTCGCTGCCCAGCTCCTCGACGACGTCGACCTGCGCCTTCACCCCGGACCCGGTCGCGTCCGACCCGACGGACCACTGCTCCGGCCGGATGCCGAGCTGCACGGTGGACAGCCCGGCGTCGGCGATCCGGGAGCGCAGGGCCCGTGGGAGCGCCAGCTCCGACGACCCCATCCGCACGCCCTCCTCGGAGACCGGCAGCGTGAAGAGGTTCATCGCGGGCGAGCCGATGAACCCGGCCACGAACGCGTTGGCCGGCTTGTCGTAGAGCTCCGCGGGCGTGGCGAACTGCTGCAGCTCGCCGTCCTTGAGCAGCGCCACCCGGTCGCCCATCGTCATGGCCTCGACCTGGTCGTGGGTGACGTAGACGGTGGTGACGCCGAGCCTGCGCTGCATCGCCGCGATCTCCGTGCGGGTGGACACGCGCATCTTCGCGTCCAGGTTCGACAGCGGCTCGTCCATGAGGAAGACCTGCGGCTCCCGGACGATCGCGCGCCCCATGGCGACGCGCTGCCGCTGCCCGCCGGACAGCGCCCGCGGCTTGCGGTCGAGGTACTCGGACAGCCCGAGGATCTCGGCCGCGGCCTTCACCTTCGTAACCCGCTCCTCCCTGGGCACCCCCCGCATCTTCAGCGGGAACGCCATGTTCTCGCCGACGGTCTTGTTCGGGTACAGCGCGTAGTTCTGGAACACCATGGCGATGTCCCGGTCCCGCGACGGCACCCCGACCATGTTCCGGCCGCCGATCCGGATCTGGCCGCCGTCGATCTCCTCGAGCCCGGCGAGCATGCGCAGGGCGGTGGACTTGCCGGAACCGGACGGGCCGACGAGGACGACGAACTCGCCGTCGTCGATCTCGAGGTCCAGCCGGTTCACGGCGGGCTTGGCCCCGGCCGTGTAGATCCGGGACGCCTGGTCGAACTCCACTTCAGCCACGAGGGGCCTCCTTCACTGGACTGGCCCCGGTCACTTCACGGCTCCGAAGGAGAGGCCCTGGACGAGCTTGTTCTGCGCGATCCACCCGGCGATGACGACGGGCAGCGCGGCCAGGGTGGCCGCGGCGCACAGCTTGGCGAAGTACAGCCCCTCGGAGGTGATGAACCCGACGAGGAACACCGGCACCGTCGCGGCCCGCGCCGCGGTGAGGTTGACGGCGAAGAAGAACTCGTTCCACGCGAAGATCACGCAGATCAGCGCGGTGGCCGCCATGCCGGGGGAGATGACCGGGAGCACGACCTCGCGCAGCGAGCGTGCGGTCGAGGCTCCGTCCATGCTCGCCGCCTCCAGGAGCTCCTTCGGGACCTCCTGGAAGAACGACCGCATCATCCACACGGCGATCGGCAGGTTCATGGCCGTGTAGAGGATGATCAGCGTCCAGATGTTGTCGAGCATCCCGATGTCGTTGACGACGACGTAGATCGGCACGATCGCCGCCACGACCGGGAGCATCTTCGTGGAGATGAAGAAGAACAGGACGTCCTGCACCTTCTTCACCGGGCGCAGCGACACCGCGAACGCGGCGGGCGTGGCCAGGACCAGCACCAGGATCGTCGAGACGACCGTGGCGAACAGCGAGTTGAGCAGGTACGGGCCGATGCCGGCGTCGAACACCGCGCGGAACTGGTCCAGGGTCGGCGTGAAGAAGAGCTTCGGCGGCTTGGTGTAGGCGTCGGCCTCCTGCTTGAAGGCCGTCAGCACCATCCACAGGATCGGGAAGAAGAACCCGATGCCGACGATCCAGGCCAGCACGGTCAGCAGGCTCGCGCCGACCCGGCCCTTCCGCACGGGCGCCAGGTCCTGCGTCGTCGACGTGGGGGGCCGTTCGGTGGTGGGGGCGGCCATCACGTCTCCTCCCCTCCGGAGAAGCTGCGGAAGATCAACCGCAGGGCGAACGTGGCGACGATGATCGTGGCGACCACGACGACCACGCCCATCGCGGCGGACTGTCCGATGTCGAAGCCCAGGAACGCGCGCTGGTAGATGTAGAAGGGCAGGTTCGCGCTGGCGGTGCCCGGGCCGCCCTGGGTCATCATGTAGATGGCGTCGAACGTGTTGATCAGGTAGATCGCGCCGAGCACGATGCCCAGCTCGAGGAACCGCCGCAGGTGCGGGATCGTCACCTCGCGGAAGACGCCCCACGTGTTCGCGCCGTCCACCCGGGCCGCCTCCAGCACGTCGTGCGGCTGGCTCTGCAGGCCTGCGAGGATCAGCAGCATCATGAACGGCGTCCACTGCCAGACCAGGGCGACCATCACCGAGGTCAGCGGGAACGTCGAGATCCAGTCCGTGTCCCCCGCCCCGAAGGGCGACAGCACGAAGTTGATCAGGCCGTAGGTCGGGTCGAACAGGACCGTCTTCCACAGCAGCGCGGCCGCGACCGGTGTGATGAGGAACGGCGTGATCAGCAGCGTGCGGATGAACCCCCGGCCCAGGAAGGCCCGGTCCAGGAGCAGGGCGAACAGCAGCCCCAGGATCAGCGAGAACAGCACCGAGCCCGCGGTGAGCAGGACGGTGTTGAGCGCGACCTGGCGGAACTGGCTGTCCGTGAACACCAGGATGTAGTTGTCCAGGCCCACGAACTGCCGGCTGCCCGGCCGCACGAGGTTCCACGACTGCAGCGAGTAGTAGATCGTGAACAGGAACGGCAGCTGCGTGACGATGATCGTGAAGACCAGCGCCGGCAGCAGCGGGGCGCGGCGGATCCAGCCGTCGGCCCGCGATCCCGGTCCGCGGTCCGGCCGGCGGGGCGTGAGCTCCGCGGGCCGTTCGGCGGTGACGGTCATTGTCCGGCCCCCTGTCGCTGGTAGGACTCCCCGACGGTCGCGGCGTAGACCTGGGCCTGGTCGAGCGCCTCGTCCGCCGTCTGCTGGCCGGCGATGGCCGCCGACAGCTGCTGGCTGACCCGCGTCCCCAGGTCCTGGAACTCGGGGATCGCGAGGAACTGGATGCCGGTGTAGGGCACCGGCTCCACGGTCGGCTTCTTCTGGTCGGCCGCCGCGATGGCGTCGAGCGTCTGCTGCGCGTAGGCCTTGGACGCCTCGACGTACTCCGGGATCCGGTAGGTCGACTGCCGGGCGCCCGGCGGCACGTGCTCCCAGCCGAGCTGCTGCCCGACCATCGGCCCGTACTCCTTGCTCGTCATCCAGGACAGGAACTTCCAGGTGTCCTCGGTGCTGCCCTTCTCGTCGGAGGTCTTCGGGATGGCGAGCGACCACGTGTAGAGCCAGCCCGAGTCGGGCTTCTGCACGATCGGCGCCGGCGCGTAGCCGACCTTGCCGGCGACCCGGCTCTCGTCCGGGTTCTCGACGATGCCCGCGGCGACCGTCGCGTCGTACCACATCGCCGCGTTGCCCTGGCTGAACTGCGTGCCGCACTCGCTGAACCCGCTGGTCGCCGCGCCCGGCTCGCCGTACTTGCGGACCAGGTCGACGTAGAAGTTCGCGGCCTGGCGGAACTGCGGCGAGGTGAGCTGGGCGTTCCAGGACGGGTCGTACCAGCGGGCGCCGAAGGTGTTGGCCACGGTGTCGAACGGCGCCATGACCTCGCCCCAGCCGGGCTTGCCGCGCAGGCAGATCCCCGACATCCCGGTGTCCGGGTTGTCGAGCTTCTGGGCCGCGGCGGCGATGTCCTGCCAGGTCGGCTGCGCCGGCATCGTGATCCCGGCCTGCTCGAACAGGTCCTTGCGGTACATGAGGAAGGACGACTCGCCGTAGAACGGCACGGAGTACATGTGCCCGTCGGGGCCGGAGAGGGCCCCGCGGACGGCCGGGATGAAGTCGTCCTCGTCGTAGCCCGGGGACTTCGCCATCAGCGGGTCGAGGTCGACGAGCCAGCCGTTGGCGGCCCACTGCGGCGTCTCGTAGTTCGAGATCATGACCGCGTCGAACTCGCCGCCGCCGGTCGCGACCGACGCCGTGATCTTGGCGCGGGCCTCGTTCTCGGACAGGCTCACGAACTTGAGCCGGATGCCCGGGTTCTCCTGCTCGAACTGCGGCGAGAGCTGGATGGCGTCCTGCATCTGCGGGTTGGACACGATCGCGATCGTGATCGTGCGCTGGCCCTCGGCCCCGCCCCCGAGGTCGCCGGCGCCGGCGCAGCCGGAGAGGGCGAGCGCCAGGGCGGCGAGCAGGGCGAGGGGCCCCGACCGGGCGAGCCGGAGACGGCCCGGGGTGCGACGGGGCGGTCGGTCGGATCTCCTGTGCGGTGGGGCCACGGTGCCCTCCTGATCGGTCGCCGTCGCCGGCCCCGCCGGTGCGGACGGTCCGGGACCGTCCCGGGGCGGGAGCGACGTGTCTTCGCGGGCTCCCCGTCGTGCAGACCCCGCAGCGGACGTGTTCCATGTCACGACGGAAAGCACGGTAAGGGGAAGTTAAGCGCTTGCGCAACCGCTTGCGTCCTATGGTTACCTGTCTGTGGTGATGCGGCTCACGGACGGCGGGGCCCCGAAGCGCCGGGCCGGGCCCGGGGGCCGGGGAGCGGGAGGTGCGCGTGGCGACGATGGCGGACGTGGCGCGGCTGGCCGGGGTGTCGATCGCGACGGTGTCGCACGTCCTCAACGGGACCCGCGCCGTCCGCCCCGAGACGCGGGCCCTGGTGCTCGACGCCGTCCGGGCCGCGGACTACACCCCGAACACGGTGGCGCAGGCGCTCGCCACCGCCCGCACCACGACCATCGGCCTCGCCCTGTCGGCGATCTCCAACCCGTTCCTGGGCGAGCTGATCCACGCGATCGAGGCCGAGGCCGCCCGGCGCGGCTACACGCTGCTGCTCGTCGACCCGCACGAGGACCCGGACTACGAGGACACCGTGATCCGACGGCTGCACGCCCGCCGGGTCGACGGCGTGCTGCTCGCGCCGTCGGCCCGGCCGGACGGGGCACTGGGGTACCTGACGGCCCGCGGCGTGCCGACCGTGCTCGTCGACCGGCTGATCGACGACCGGATGGACCAGGTCGGCAGCGAGAACGTCGAGGCCGTCGCCGGCCTCGTCGCGCACCTGGCCGGGCGCGGTCACGCCAGGGTCGCGCTCGTCGCCGGCCACCCCGGGCTGCGGACGACCGTCGAGCGCATCGCGGGCTACCGCCTCGGGCTGCGCCGCGCCGGGCTCGACGAGGACCCCCACCTGCTCGTCGACGGGCACTCGGCCGAGGAGCCCGCCCGCGTCGCGGTGCACGCCCTGCTCGCCGCCGCCCGCCCGCCGACGGCGGTGATCACCGGGAACAACTCGATGACGATCGGGGCGATGCAGGCCTTCCGCGAGGCGGGCGTGGACGTGCCGCGCGACGTCGCGCTGGCCTGCTTCGACGACTTCCCCTGGGCCGATCTCTTCGCGCCGCGGCTGACCGTCGTCGCGCAGCCCTTCGCCGAGATCGGGCGTGAGGCGGTGCGGCTGCTGCTGCGCCGCATGGCCGACCCCACCGCCGAGCCGGTGACCCGCCGGCTCGCCCCGAGGTTCGTGCACCGGGACTCCTGCGGCTGCCCGTGAGCGCCGGCCGCCCCGGGGGCGCGCTCGTCCCGCGCGGCCACCGGGCGGCCACCGGGCGGCGCGGACGCGTCCGGGGGAGCCCACTCGCCCCGGCGGACGGCGCACGACACACTGGGCCTCGTGGACCTGCCCGTGATGCCGCCCGTCGCGCCGATGCTGGCCAAGCCCGTCAAGGACATCCCGGCCGGTCAGCTCTACGAGCCGAAGTGGGACGGCTTCCGGTCGATCGTCTTCCGCGACGGCGACGAGGTCGAGATCGGCAGCCGCAACGAACGCCCGATGACGCGGTACTTCCCGGAGGTCGTCGAGGCGGTGCTCGCGAACTTCCCGGAGCGCGCGGTGATCGACGGCGAGATCGTCGTGGCCGACACCGCCCGCAACACCCTCGACTTCGAGGCCCTGCAGCAGCGGATCCACCCCGCGGTCAGCCGGGTGACGCTCCTGTCGGAGCAGACCCCCGCCAGCTTCATCGCCTTCGACCTGCTCGCCGTGGGCGACGAGGACCTCACCGACGAGCCGTTCGAGGTGCGCCGCGCGCGGCTCGAGGAGGCCCTCGCCAAGGCGCAGCCGCCGGTGCACCTCACCCCGCTGACCCGCGACACCGACGAGGCGCGCCGCTGGTTCGAGCAGTTCGAGGGCGCGGGGCTCGACGGGCTGATCGCCAAGAAGCCCGACCAGACCTACCAGCCCGACAAGCGCGTGATGACCAAGATCAAGCACGAGCGCACCTGCGACTGCGTGGTCGCCGGCTACCGGGTGCACAAGTCCGGGCCCGACGCGATCGGCTCGCTGTTGCTCGGGCTGTTCGACGAGCGCGGCGTGCTGGCGTCGGTCGGCGTCGTCGGGGCGTTCCCGATGGCGACCCGCAGGGCGCTGTTCACCGAGCTCCAGCCGCTGGTCACCGGGTTCGAGGGCCACCCCTGGAACTGGGCGGCGCACCTGGAGGGGGAGCGGACCCCGCGCAAGAACGAGACCAGCCGGTGGAACGCGGGCAAGGACCTGTCGTTCACCCCGCTGCGCCCCGAGCGGGTCGTCGAGGTGCGCTACGACTACATGGAGGGCGCCCGCTTCCGGCACACCGCGCAGTTCGTGCGCTGGCGGCCGGACCGGGAGCCGGAGTCGTGCACCTACGAGCAGCTCGAGCGGCCGGTCTCCTTCGACCTCGCCGCGGTCCTGGCGAGCGGCTGAGGCGCGTCACCGCTGGTCGGGCGGGCGGCGAGAGGGCATCCTCGATCCCGTGGACACCGCCCACGACCGGCCCGGACACGTGCACGGGCCCGGCTGCGACCACTCGGCCGACAAGCCGATCGGCTGGTGGCTCAAACACGTCGACCGGCTGATCGAGTCCGCGCTCGACCGCACCCTCGCCGGCGAGGGGATCGGCCGCCGCCACTGGCAGACGCTCAACGCGATCGCCGGCGGCGCCGACACGGTCGCCGCACTCGACTCGTCCCTGGCCGCCGTCCGGGGGGCGGGACCCGAGATCCGCATGGTCCTCGACCAGCTGCGGGCCAAGGGCTGGGTGCAGGAGGCCGCCGGCCGGGTCACGATCACGCCCGCCGGCGCCGCCGCCCGCGGCCGCCTGGTCGCGGCCGTCCGCGAGTACCGCGCGCGGATCACCGACGGCGTGAGCGACGCGGAGTACCGCGCCGCGCTCGCGGTCCTGCAGCGGATGGCGCGGAACCTCTCCTGACGGCCCGCGCCGACCGCCCCGGCCCGGCTCGGTCCGCCCGAACGGGCCCTTCCTGCCCGGCCGGGGTGCGGCCCCCGCCACCGGTCGCGATGATGGCGCCATGGCGATGCCGACCGCGGCCGAACTGGAGGCCGCACGGGAGCGCCTGCTCCCGGACGTCCTGCCGGGGTCGGGCGATCCGGCCCTGCGGGTGCTCTTCTGCGGCATCAACCCCGGGCTCGTCTCGGCCGCCACCGGACACCACTTCGCCCGCCCCGGCAACCGCTTCTGGCCCGTGCTGCACGACTCCGGGTTCACGCCGCGGCTGCTGCGCCCGGACGAGCAGGGGGAGCTGCCCGGCTGGGGGCTCGGCATCACCAACATGGCCGCCCGGCCCACCGCCCGGGCGGACGAGCTGACCGCCGCCGAGCTGGTCGAGGGCGGCGAGGTGCTGCGCGCGCTGGTGGAGCGGCTGCGCCCGACCTGGCTCGCCGTCGTCGGGCTGGGGGCCTACCGCACGGCCTTCGCCGACCGCGGCGCCCTCGTCGGTCCCCAGGAACCGACGCTGGGGGCCACGCGGATCTGGGTGCTGCCCAACCCCAGCGGGCTCAACGCGCACTGGTCGCGCGCCGGGCTGACCGAGGAGTTCGCGCGGCTGCAGGCCGCCGCCTTCTGACGCCGCAGGTCAGGAGGCCTGCGTGCGCGCGGCGCTCACAGCTCGTCGAGATCCGGCACGTCCTCGCCCGAGTCCCGCGCGTCCCGGTCCGCCCACTCCAGCAGCCGGTCGATGCGGAAGACCGTGTCGTCGATGCCGGCGTGCAGGTCCCCGAGCTCGGCGAAGCGGGCCGGCACCGTGGCGATGGTGAAGTCGCCCGGCTCGGCCGCGTCGATCTCGTCCCAGCGGATCGGCGTGGAGACCCGGCCCTCCGGCGTGCCGCGGACCGAGTAGGCCGAGGCGATGGTGTGGTCGCGGGCGTTCTGGTTGTAGTCCACGAAGATCGACTTCGGGTCGCGGTCCTTGCGCCACCAGCTCAGGTCGACGATCGCGCAGCGCCGCTCGACCTCGCGGGCGAACGCGTGCGCGGCCCGGCGGACCTCGGCGAACCCGTGCTCCGGCGGGATCCGCACGTAGACGTGCAGTCCCTTGCCCCCGGAGGTCTTCGGATACCCCGTGGCGCCCAGCTCGTCGAGCACCTCGTGGGCCACGTGCGCGACCCGCCGGACGTCGGCGTACGACGCGTCGGGCATCGGGTCGAGGTCGATGCGCCACTCGTCGGGGGACTCGGTGTCGGCGGCGCGGGAGTTCCACGGGTGGAACTCGACGGTGGACATCTGCACGGCCCACACGACGTCGGCGGGGTGGGTCACGCACAGCTCGTCGGCGTGCCGGTTGTAGCGGGGGAAGTGCACCCGCACCGTGCGGACCCAGTCCGGGGCTCCACGGGGCAGGCGCTTCTGGTGCACCTTCTCGCCGTCGGTCCCGGTGGGGAAGCGGTGCAGCATGCAGGGCCGCTCGCGCAGGGCGCGGACGATCCCGTCGCCCACCGCGATGTAGTAGCGGGCGAGGTCGAGCTTGGTCTCGCCCCGGGCGGCGAAGTACACACGGTCGGGACTGGAGAGTCGGACCGTACGGTCCCCGACCTCCAGCTCGACCGCGTCCCCCGCCACCGGATCGGCCCGGTGGCTCAGCGCCGCCAGTCGTTGCGCTTGCGGAGGGTCCCGACGATCACGGCCAGCAGGATGACCACGGCCGGCACCACCGCGTACAGGATCTCGGTGACGCTCGCGTGGTGGCCGATCAGGATCAGGCACAGCAGGATCGCCACGACGACACCGGCCGCCGGGATGGCCTTCGGGAAGGTGCCGTGCCAGCCCCACTCGGCCGAGGGCTCGTCCGCGGGGTCGACCTTCGCCAGCTCGCGGGAGCTGCTCGCCATGAGTTCCTCCTGTGTCCGCGTGGGCACGTGTCGTGCGGGCCTCATCGTCGCACAACACCGCGCCGGGGATGATGGGCGGTGATGAACGCGAACCCACCGCGGTCGGTGCTGGTCCTGGGCTCGACCGGCTCGATCGGCACCCAGGCGCTCGAGGTCGTCGACAGGGCGGCCGGCCGGTTCACCGTGGCCGGCCTCGCCGCGGGCGGCGGCGACGTCGAGCTGCTCGCGTCGCAGGTCAAGGCCACCGGGGTGGGTCGGGTGGCCGTCGCCGACCCCGCCGCGGCGGCCCGGCTGCGCGCGCAGGTGCCGGGCGTCGAGGTGCTCGACGGGCCGGGCGCCGCCGCCGAGCTCGTGGAGTCCACCCCGGCGGACGTCGTGCTCAACGGCATCACCGGATCGCGTGGCCTCGGGCCCACCCTCGCCGCCCTGCGCTCGGGCGCGGTGCTGGCGCTGGCCAACAAGGAGTCCCTGGTCGCCGGCGGGCCGTTGGTGCTCGACGCCGCCGCGCCCGGGCAGCTCGTGCCGGTGGACTCGGAGCACTCCGCGCTGGCGCAGTGCCTGCGCGGGGGCAGCCGCGAGGAGGTCGCCCGGCTGGTGCTCACCGCGTCCGGCGGCCCGTTCCGCGGCCGGCCGCGCGCCGACCTCGAGCACGTCTCGGTCGAGGACGCGCTCAAGCACCCGACCTGGGACATGGGCCCGGTCGTCACGATCAACTCGGCGACCCTCGTCAACAAGGGCCTGGAGCTGATCGAGGCGCACCTGCTCTTCGGCGTGCCCTACGACCGGATCGACGTCGTGGTGCACCCGCAGTCGATCGTGCACTCGATGGTGACCTTCGCCGACGGCGCCACGATCGCCCAGGCCAGCCCGCCGGACATGCGGCTTCCGATCGCGTTGGCGCTGGGCTGGCCGGACCGGGTGCCGGGAGCGGCCCCGCAGTGCACCTGGGACACCGCGCAGAGCTGGACCTTCGAGCCGCTCGACCACGAGGCCTTCCCGGGCGTGCGGTTGGCCCGCGCCGCGGGCGGGGCCGGCGGATGCCTGCCCGCGGTGTTCAACGCGGCCAACGAGGAGCTGGTCGCGGCGTTCGTGGCCGGCCGGATCGGCTACACCGCCATCACCGACGAGCTGGAGCGCGTGCTGCAGGCCGCGGACGCCTGGACGGGTGACCCCGCTACCGTGGCGGACGTCCTGGAAGCGGAGCAGTGGGCGCGGGCCCATGCACAGGAGAGAGTGCTGTGACCATCCTCTGGACGATCGTCGGGATCGTCGTCTTCTTCCTGGGCATCCTGCTGTCGGTCGCCTGGCACGAGCTCGGCCACTTCGTCACGGCCAAGTGGTTCGGCATCAAGGTCCCGGAGTTCTTCGTCGGCTTCGGCAGGACCGTCTGGTCGCGCAAGGTCGGGGAGACCGAGGTCGGCGTCAAGGCCGTGCCGCTGGGCGGCTACATCCGGATGATCGGCATGCTGCCCCCGGCCAAGGGCGAGGTCTACGGGCGCAGCCGGCGCACGGGCCCGTTCCAGGGCCTGATCGACGACGCGCGCCAGGCCTCGATGGCCGACGTCGGCCCCGAGGACGCGGACCGGCAGTTCTACACCCGCCGCCCCTGGAAGCGGATCATCGTCATGGCCGCCGGGCCGGTCATGAACCTGATCCTCGCGGTCGTGCTGTTCGCGATCGTGCTCATGGGCTTCGGGCAGATGACCTCCACGCTCACGGTGAGCACGGTCAGCCAGTGCGTCCTGCCCGCCACGGCCACGCAGACCGACACCTGCCCGCCCGGTGCGCCGCTCACCCCGGCCGCGGCGGCGGGCTTCCGGGCCGGCGACCGGATCGTGTCGTTCAACGGCCGGCCGTTCGAGAGGTGGGAGGACCTGCAGGCCGCGATCCGGCAGGCCAGCGGGACCGTGACCGTCGTGGTCGAGCGCGGCGGGCAGCAGGTCACGCTCAACCCGACGCTCATCACCACCGAGCTGCCGGACCTCGACGACCCGGCGAAGACCGAGCAGGCGAGCTTCCTCGGCCTCTCGCCGCTGCGCGAGGTCCAGCGGCAGGGCATCGGCGCCGTCGGCACCACGATGGTCGACATCGTGGGGCAGGTGGGGCAGAAGCTCGTCGAGATGCCGCAGCGGGTGCCCAACCTCTTCGGCGCGGTCTTCCTCGGCGAGCAGCGTGACCAGGACTCGCCGGTCGGCATCGTCGGCGCCTCCCGGATCGGCGGGCAGATCCTGGCCAGCGACGCCCCGCCCGGGCAGGAGATCTCCGCGTTCCTGTCGCTGCTGGCGCTGGTCAACATCTCGCTGTTCCTGTTCAACCTGCTGCCGATCCCGCCGCTCGACGGCGGGCAGATCTTCCCGGCCATCTGGGAGGCCGTCCGGCGGCGGTTCGCCATGCTGCGCGGCAGGCCCGATCCCGGGCCGGTCGACGCGGCCAAGCTCATGCCGGTGGCGATGACGGTCGCCCTGATCTTCATCGGCTGGAGCGCGCTGGTGTTCGTCGCCGACGTCATCAACCCGGTCCGGCTGAGCTGAGAGCGCGATCACCGGCGATACTGGACCGGTGATCGTGCTGTGACCCGGAACGGAGCCCGACCGCTCGCGGTCTTCGACATCGACGGAGTCCTGGCCGACGTCACCCACCGGCTGCACCACCTGCGCGCCCGGCCGCAGCGCTGGGAGCGGTTCTTCGCGGCGGCGGACGTCGACCCGCTGCTGGAGGAGGGCGCGGAGCGGCTGCGCGCCGCCCGGTCCGACCACGACGTCGTCTACCTCACCGGCCGGCCGGAACGGAACCGCCGGCTCACCGAGCGCTGGCTCGCCGAGCACGACCTGCCCACCGGCCCGCTGTTCATGCGCGAGGACGACGACTACCGGCCGGCCCGGATGATGAAGCGCGAGGTCCTGCGCCTGCTCGCCGCCCGCCGCGAGATCGCCTCCGTGATCGACGACGACCCCGCCGTCGTCCAGGTGCTGGAGGCCGACGGATGGCCGGTCGAGCTCGCCACCTGGCTGCCGCACTCGTCGACCCTGCAGGACGCCCAGGAGAGCAAGGGCCGCACGTGATCCTGCCGCACCGGAGGGCGCTCGCCGCCGACTGCGGGGAGCAGCCGCGCCCGGGCGCCTCCGAGGCGGAGGGCCCTCGCCCGCGGTCCGCCCGTCACCGCACAGCGCACCGCGTGCGTGCCGGCGGCGGAGGCGGGTAGGTCCCGGGGATGCCCACTCCTGCCGACCGCACCGGCCACCTGCTCACCCCGGACGGGGTCCGCGAGCTCCGCTTCGCGGCCGTCCGCGGCGAGGACGGCACCGTGCGGCTGACCAGCACCGAGCCGTTCTCGATGGCCGAGGGCGACGTCCTGAGCCTCGGCGGGGTCGCGTTGACGCTCGGCGACTACCTCGCGTTCCGCACCCGGGGCGGCCTGGAGGAGTAGGTGCTCTGCCCGGGCCCGCGCGCACCGCCGGGGGCGCCGTCGTCGCACGGCGGACCGTGCGCGGCCCCGGCCCGCCGCGGTCGCCGGATCGGCACCGCGACGTGCGGGTCGAGTTGAACAGCAGGTGACGGACCCGGGTCACACGATCTCGGCGGCGGAAGAGGCGCATACTGGGGGTCGTGAGCGTCTCCCTGGGCATGCCCTCGACCCCCGCTCCCACCCTGGCGCCGCGCCGTCCGACGCGGCAGCTGATGGTCGGGTCGGTCGGGGTCGGCAGCGAGCACCCCATCTCGGTGCAGTCGATGACCACCACCCTGACCGCCGACGTCAACGCCACCCTGCAGCAGATCGCCGAGCTCACCGCCGCGGGCTGTGACATCGTGCGCGTCGCCTGCCCGAGCCAGGACGACGCGGACGCGCTGCCGGCGATCGCGCGGAAGGCGCAGATCCCGGTCATCGCGGACATCCACTTCCAGCCGAAGTACGTCTTCGCCGCCATCGAGGCGGGCTGCGCGGCCGTGCGCGTCAACCCGGGCAACATCCGGAAGTTCGACGACCAGGTCAAGGAGATCGCCCAGGCCGCCAAGGACCACGGCACCCCGATCCGGATCGGCGTCAACGCGGGCTCGCTGGACAAGCGGCTGCTGCAGAAGTACGGCAAGGCCACCCCGGAGGCGCTCGCCGAGTCGGCGATGTGGGAGGCGAGCCTGTTCGCCGAGCACGACTTCCACGACATCAAGATCTCGGTCAAGCACAACGACCCGGTCGTCATGGTCCGGGCCTACGAGCTGCTGGCCGAGCAGTGCGACTACCCGCTGCACCTCGGCGTCACCGAGGCGGGCCCGGAGTTCCAGGGCACGATCAAGTCCGCGGTGGCCTTCGGCGCGCTGCTCTCGCGGGGCATCGGCGACACCATCCGGGTGTCGCTGTCGGCTCCGCCGGTGCAGGAGGTCAAGGTCGGCCGGCAGATCCTCGAGTCGCTGAACCTCAAGCCGCGCCGCCTGGAGATCGTGTCCTGCCCGTCCTGCGGGCGCGCGCAGGTCGACGTCTACAAGCTGGCCGACCAGGTCACCGCCGGTCTCACCGGCATGGAGGTGCCGCTGCGCGTGGCCGTCATGGGCTGCGTCGTCAACGGCCCGGGCGAGGCCCGTGAGGCCGACCTCGGCGTGGCCTCGGGCAACGGCAAGGGCCAGATCTTCGTCAAGGGCGAGGTCATCAAGACCGTGCCGGAGCACGCCATCGTCGAGACCCTGATCGAGGAGGCGATGAAGATCGCCGAGACGATGGAGGAGGGCGCCGGCGAGCCGTCGGTGACCGTGGGTTGAGCGGCGGGTGAACGTCCTGCGGGGCGGGGACGACCGTGCGGGTGGTCGGGCCGGTGATCCTGGCGTAGGCAGTACGCCCCGTGTGTGGCACCGTAGAGGGGTGCTGAGGGTCGCCGGGGCTCGGTTGCTCGATGATCGGGACCGCGGTGGCGTCCGCGCTGCGCTGGAGGCCGACCCGGTGGCGTCGTGCATGGTCGCGGCGCGGGTCGAGGCGGCCGGGCTCGACCCCTGGCGGCTCGGCGGCGAGATCTGGGCGTCGGGCTCGCGGCTCGAGGGCCTCTGCTTCTCCGGGGCCAACCTCGTCCCCCTGCGCGGGCAGCGCGGGGCCATCCGCGCCTTCGCCGACCGCGCGCGCCGGCACGGCCGCTCCTGCTCGTCGCTCGTCGGGCGGGCCGAGCTCGTCCTGCCGCTGTGGGAGGAGCTCGCCCCGAGCTGGGCGCCCGCCCGCGAGGTGCGCGCCGACCAGCCGCTGATGGTGCTCGCCGGCCCGCCGCGGATCGCACCGGACCCGCAGGTCCGCCCGGTTCGCCCGGAGGAGATCGACCGGTACCTGCCGGCCGCGATCGCGATGTTCACCGAGGAGGTCGGCGTCGACCCGCGGGCCGGCGACGGGGGGGCGGGCTACCGCGCCCGGGTCGCCGAGCTGATCTCCGCGGGCCGGGCCTTCGCACGCTTCGACGACGACGGCGAGGTCGTGTTCAAGGCCGAGATCGGCGCGATGTCGGCGCGGGTCGGGCAGATCCAGGGCGTGTGGGTGCACCCGTCGCGGCGCGGCGAGGGGCTCGGCACGGTCGGCACCGCCGCCGTCGTCGAGCGGCTCACCGCGCTCGGCCGGATCTCCAGCCTCTACGTGAACGGCTTCAACACGCCCGCCCGCCGCACCTACGCCCGCATCGGTTTCACGCAGGTCGCCAGCTTCGCCACGGTCCTGTTCTAACCCGGACCGCGTTTTGGAGCCATAATGCGGTTTCGGCGGGCGGTGGCGTGCATTATGGAACCATAATGGCGTCGGACGGCCTCGAAAATCGCGTTATGGATCCATAATGCATACTCGTCCGGTGCCCCGACCCGCCCGGATCCCGGCCCTCCTGCTCGCCCTGGTGACGGTGCTCGCGACGGCCGGGTGCGGCCTGTTCGGCGACAGCGGCCCGCAGGACACCGTCGACGCCTACGTGAAGGCCTGGACCGGGGGCGACGACGCCGGGGCCGCCGCGCAGACCGACTCGACCGACGCCGCCCGCGACCTCCTCGGCGCGGTCCGCGCCGCGCTGAAGCCGGCCGCGATCACCGCCGAGGTCGAGCAGGTCCGCACGGCCGGACAGCGGTCGTCGGCCTCGGTGAACGTGAGCTGGGACCTCGGGCAGGACCGGCGCTGGAGCTACCTCACCCAGCTCGACCTGCAGCCCGCCCCCGACGCGGAGACCGGCTGGCGGATCCACTGGGCGCCGGGGGTGGTGCACCCGGACCTGCAGGCGGGGCAGACCCTCGCGCTGCGCACGACCAGCCCGGACCCGGCGCCGGTGACCGACCGCAACGGTACGCCCCTGCTCGCCCCGACGAAGGTCGTCACGATCCTGCTGGACCGCAAGGCGACCGGCGACCTCGACGCCGTCGCCAGCACGCTGGCCCGGGCGCTCAACCCGGTCGACCGGGAGATCACCCAGCAGACGATCACCGACGGCGCGGCCCGCACGCCCGACGGGCAGGCCTACACCGTCGCGGTCCTGCGCGAGACCGACTACCAGGGCGTCCGGCAGGCGATCTACGACCTGCCCGGCGTGCGGTTCACGTCGTCCTCGCGGCTGCTGGCGCCCGACGCCGACTTCGCCTCCCAGGTGCTGCCCGGCGTGCGGACCGAGGTCGCGGCGCAGGTCAACGGCAAGGACGGCTGGTCGGTCGACGCCGTGGACAGCACCGGGGCTACGCAGAAGACGCTCACCGAGCAGCCCGTCACGCCCGGGACCACCGCGCAGGTCAGCCTCGACCGCACCGTCCAGGCCGCCGCCGAGGACGCCGCGGACACGCTGCCGCAGCAGGTCGCGATCGTGGCGGTCCAGCCGTCGACCGGTGACATCCTCGCGGCGGCGCAGAACTCCGCCGCCGACCGGGCCGGGGCGATCTCGTTCACCGGCCGGTACCCGCCCGGCTCCACGTTCAAGATCGTGACGGCGAACGCCGCGCTGCAGAACCTCGGCGTCACGGCGACCACCCCGGAACCGTGCCCCGGCACGACGTCGCTCGGCGGCCGGGTGGTGCCGAACGAGGACGAGTTCGTGCTGGGCACGGTGCCGCTGCAGCAGGCCTTCGCCCGCTCCTGCAACACCACCTTCGCGACCCTCGCCTCGCAGCTCGCCCCCGATGCCCTGCCCACCGCGGGCCTGCAGCTCGGGTTCGGCGCGGACTACACCGTGCCCGGGCTGACCACCGTGACCGGGAGCGTCCCGCCGGCCGACGACCTCGTCCAGCGCGCCGAGGACGGCTTCGGGCAGGGCCTCGTGGTCGCCACGCCGTTCGGCATGGCCCTGGTGGCGGCCACGGTCGCGCACGGGGCCCCGGTCGTCCCGCAGCTGATCCGCGACCGGCCGACCGCCACGGTCACCGCCGCGACCCAGCCCGACGCCGCCGCCCTCGCGCAACTGCGCCCGATGATGCGGCAGGTCGTCACGGACGGGACCGCCACGGGGCTGCGCAGCTCCGGTGAGGTGTACGGCAAGACCGGCACCGCCGAGTACAGCCAGGACGGGACGAACCGGGCGCACGGCTGGTTCGTCGGCTACCGCGGCGACCTCGCCTTCGCCGTCCTGGTGGTCGACGGCAGCTCCTCCGGCCCCGCCGTCGGCGTCGCCCAGCGGTTCCTGGCGGGGTTGCGGGGGGCGTGAGGAACCTCGCGCGGCGCTGCGGCCCGGGCTCCGGACGCGGGCGTAGGCTCGACGGGTGCGCCGCCCCCGCATCCCCGTCCTGGCCTTCGCCGCCGACGTCGTGGCCGTCCTGGTGTTCGCCGCGATCGGGCGCGCGAGCCACGAGGAGGCGGGCAGCGTCGTCGGGCTGCTCGGCACCGCCGCGCCGTTCCTGGCCGGCGCCGTCGCCGCGTGGGCCACACCGTGGGTGCGGGCGCACCCGGTCGGGTTCAGGGCGGGCGGCGTCGTGCTCGCCGGCACCGCCGTCCTCGGCCTGCTGCTGCGCGCCGCCTTCACCGGCCGGCTGCCGCTGAGCTTCGCGATCGTCGCCACGGTCTCGCTGGCGGTGTTCCTGCTGGGCTGGCGGGGCGTCGCCGCCCTGACCTCCCGCCTCTCCCACCGCCGCACCTCCGTCCGCTGATCCACGGGAACCTGCAGCGCAGGTGCGGAGCATCGACCCGTCGTGCGACCGCGCCCGTGCGGTGCGACCTGCGTCGCCGGGGGCGGAAAGGGCCGCGGGCCCCGGGCTACAGTCGAGGCGTGACCGCAGTTCTCGTTCCCGGCGCGCCGACCCCGATCCGTGACGTCCCCGCCCACATCCCGCGGCCGGAGTACGTCGGGAAGAAGGCGCCGTCGCCGAGCCGGGACTCGGACGTGCAGACGCCGGAGACCATCGAGGCGATGCGGGTCGCGAGCCGGATCGCGGCGCAGGCGCTGCAGGTGGGCGGCGAGGCCGTGCGGCCCGGCGTCACCACGGACGAGATCGACCGCGTGGTCCACGAGTTCCTGGTCGACCACGACGCCTACCCCTCGACGCTGGGCTACCGCGGCTTCCCGAAGTCCTGCTGCACCAGCCTGAACGAGGTCATCTGCCACGGGATCCCCGACACCACCGTCGTGAACGACGGCGACATCGTGAACATCGACGTGACCGCCTTCATCGGCGGCGTGCACGGGGACACGAACGCCACCTTCCTCGCCGGCGACGTCAGCGAGGAGGACCGCCTGCTGGTCGAGCGCACCCGCGAGGCGACCCTGCGCGCCATCAAGGCGGTGCGGCCGGGCCGCGAGCTCAACGTCGTCGGGCGGGTCATCGAGTCCTACGCCAAGCGCTTCGGCTACGGCGTGGTCCGCGACTTCACCGGGCACGGCATCGGGCGCTCGTTCCACAGCGGCCTCGTGGTGCTGCACTACGACCAGCCGGACGTCCACACGGTTCTCGAGCCGGGCATGACGTTCACGATCGAGCCGATGATCACGCTCGGCACGATCGAGTACGACATCTGGGACGACGGTTGGACGGTCGTCACCAAGGATCGGAAGAAGACCGCGCAGTTCGAGCACACCGTGCTGGTCACGACCGACGGCGCCGAGATCCTCACCCTGCCCTGACGGGTATCTCCTGTCCCGGGATGCGGCCCGCTGCCAGGCTGGGCCGCATGACGGAGATCTCGGAGCGCTACGCCCGGCACGCCGCGGCCTTCGCCGCCACGATCGCGGCCGTCCCCGCGGACCGCTGGTCCGCGCCGTCGCCCTGCCACGGGTGGACCGCGGCCGACGTCGTGGCGCACGTCGTCGACGTCCACGGCATGTTCCTGGGCCTGGTGGGCCGCAAGCCCGAGCCGGGCCCGGAGGACCGCGCGGAGGCGTTCGCGTACGTCCGGGACATCGTGCAGGCCGACCTGGAGGACCCCGAGCGGGCCGGCGCGACCTACGAGGGCATGTTCGGCACACAGACCTTCGAGGGGGCCGTCGACGGGTTCGTGACGTTCGACCTCGTGGTGCACCGCTGGGACCTGGGCCGGGCCGCGGGCCTCGACGTCGCGGTCCCGGAGGACGAGTTCCCGCGGGTCGCGGCCGTGCTGGAGATGATGCCGGACGAGGTCCGCGAGGCGGGCACGGTGTTCGGCCCGGCGCTCACCCCGCCGCCCGGCGCGGACGCGCACACCCGCCTCCTCGCAGAAATCGGCCGGAAAGCCTGGTGAACGGCGCCGGCCCCGGCTCTACGCTCGGTCCGTGGGCACGGTCTACGACGGCATCACGCCGAAGCTGTGGGAGTGGCTGGAGCGGCAGCCGGTCTTCTTCGTCGGCACGGCGCCGCTCTCCGCGGACGGTCTGGTGAACCTGTCGCCGAAGGGCACGCGCGGCACCTTCCGGGTGCTCGACGCGCACACGGTGGCCTACCTCGACCTCACCGGCAGCGGCATCGAGACCGTGGCCCACCTGCGCGAGAACGGCCGGATCTGCGTGATGTTCTGCGCCTTCGAGGGCCGGCCGACCGTCGTGCGGCTGCACGGCACCGGGCGCGTGGTCGCCGTCGGCGAGCCCGGGTTCGAGGAGGCCGTGGCCACGTTCGGCGAGGCCGGGGCGAGCCGCCTGCACGGCGCGCGCTCGGTGGTGACCGTCGACGTCACGCGGGTGGCCGACTCGTGCGGGTTCGCCGTGCCGCGGATGGACCTGGTCGAGGAACGCGACGTCCTGGACAAGGCGCTGGCGAGGAAGTCGCCCGAGCAGATGGTGGAGTACCACCGCACCCGCAACGACGTGAGCCTCGACGGCCTGCCGGGCCTGGCCGCCCGCCCCTGACCGGGCGGGAGGCCGTCCCGGTCCGAGGATCCGGACACGGCGCCGGCGAGCGGTCGGTTCGCCCCATCCCTGAGGTGGCACGGGGAGTCTCGCCCGCCTCCCCGGACCTCCGCAGGAGCTCACGGGAGAACGGTCCTCTCGCCGGGCCCGCCCGTCGGCGTACCGACGCGCCGTCACCGGGCCCCCGGGAGGGGGACCTGCAGGCCGTCCGGGCACGGCTGCCGCATCGCGTCGGCGATCGCCGGGTCCTCCGCGGCGAGCCCGAGCTCGCCGAGCACGAACCGGGTCACGAGGGCGTGCCACTCCCGGGCGCGCCGGAGCATGGCGTGCCCGTCGCCGAGCACGTCGAACCGTGCGACCCGGTCGGTGACCTCGCGGGCCCGGACGGCATAGGCCAGCGACTCGCGGGGGTCGGTGGTGCGCTCGCGGTCGCCGTGGGCGATCAGCAGGCTGCGCCCGGCGAGCTGCTCGACGGGGTCGGTGCCGTCGAGCCACGGGGCCAGGGCGGCGACGGCCCGGACGCCCGCGCCGCCGGCGGCGTGCAGCACGGCGCGCCCGCCCATCGAGTGCCCGACCAGCGCGATCGGGACGCCCGGGTGGCGTCCGTGCAGGTCGGTGAGCATCTCGTCGGCGTCGCGGGCGGCGTCGCGGGCGACCCCGTTCCAGCCGCGCAGCCGGTACCGCAGCAGGAACACCGCGAGGCCGTCGGTGCGCGCGAGCGCCCGGGCGAAGGGCACCATCCGCCAGTAGGGCAGCCCGCGCAGGCCGGCGGAGTCGGTCCCGTTGGCACTGCCCCCGTGGGCGACGACGGCGAGCGCGGCCGGACGCCCCCGCTGCGGTCCGACGGGTTCCAGCCGCGGCAGGCTCTCGGGCACGTGCACCTCACGTCGTTCGGCGGTTCCGTAGTTCCTCCGATCCTCGCGGGACCGTCGGGTGGTGTCCTGGGAGACATGTCACATCGGGGGAGCATCGCCCGCCCCGGGCCCGTCCGTCCGTCCGTCGTGGGCGAGGATCGGGGGAGTACCGACCGATGGAGGAGACGTGACGAGTGCCGCACCGGACCTGCCGCCGCCGCTGACGGCCCGCCGGCGCCTGCTGCTGACGCTGCGCCGCCGGCGCCGGGGCTCGGGCTTCTGGTTCGGGCTGGCCATCGAGGTGATCTGGCCGTTCGTCATGCTCTTCACCAAGCTCGGCTGGTCGGGCGGGGAGCGGATCCCGCGCACGGGTGGGGTGCTGATCGCGGCCAACCACGTGTCGTCGTCGGACCCGATCTTCGACACCGCGTTCGTGATCTCGCACCGGCGGATGCCGCGGTACCTGGCCAAGTCCGAGCTGTGGGACGTGCCGATCGTGCGCTCGGTGCTCGGCAAGGGCGGGCACATCCCCGTGTACCGGCAGTCCGCCCGGGCGACCGACGCCTACAAGGAGGCCGTCGCGGCCCTCGAGCGCGGCGAGGTCGTGGTGTTCTACCCGGAGGGGACGTACACGGCCGACCCGGCGGGCTGGCCGATGAAGGCGAAGAACGGGATCGGCCGGATCGCGGTCATGACCGGGGTGCCGGTGATCCCCCTGGCCAACTGGGGGACCCAGGACGTGCTGCCGACCGACGGGAAGCCCTCGCTCTGGCCCCGGAAGCGGGTCAGCGTGGTGGCCGGGCCCCCGGTCGACCTGTCCGCGTACGTCGGCAGGCCGCGGACCAGGACGAACCTCGACGGGGCCACGGCGGCGATCATGTCCGCCGTCACCGAGCTGGTCGGGAAGGTGCGGGGGGAGACGCCGCCGGCGGAGCCCTACGACCCGGCGAGCGCCCCCGCCCCCGCCGGGCCGCCGGAACCCGTCGCAGAGCCTCCCGCGGCGAGCTGAGGGACCGCTCGGCGCCCCGTGGCCCCGGTGCGGCGGCGTGGGCGCTCAGGGCTGCGTCTGCTGCGCCCGGACGATCCGCTCGGCCTCCTCCCGGCTGGTGGCCGACGGCGGGGAGCCCCACATGCGCCGGCGGTTGGGCTCCTGCAGGAACCAGAGCGAGGCGATGCCGATGGCCCCGGCGATGATCAGGTAGTAGGCCGGCCAGTTCAGGTCGCCGGACAGCGCGACCAGGGCGCCGACCACCAGCGAGGTGGTGCCGGCGAAGGCCGACACCGACACGTTGAACGCGATCGACAGGCCCCCGCCGCGCACCTCGGTCGGGAACAGCGAGGGCAGCGTCGAGGGCATCGTCGCGCTGAAGCAGATCAACAGCAAACCCATGATCATCAGGCCGAGGAAGATCCCCACCGTGGTCTCGGTCCGGACCAGCAGGATCATCGGCAGGCCCAGCACGACCAGCCCGATGGAGCCCACCCAGGCGATCGGCTTGCGTCCGATGCGGTCCGAGAGCCTCCCGATCAGCGGGATCAGCAGCAGGGCGACCACCATCACGGCGATCTGCACCACCTGGGAGGTGGTCGTGGTGTCGGTGGTCGCGCCCTGCGCCTTCGGCACGGTCTCGGTGACGTAGGTCGGCATGTAGGAGGTGAGCATGTAGTTGGTGACGTTCCAGACCAGCACCAGACCCATGCAGACCAGCAGGAACGGCCACAGGGCGAGCAGGGTCCGGGTCTCGTGCGGGTGCAGGTTCCGGTGCGCCTTCTCCCGCTGCTCGGCCTCGCGCTCCAGGGCGACGAAGGCGGGGGTGTCGGCCAGCCGGGTGCGCATGTAGACCCCGATCAGGCCGAGGGGCAGGGCGACGAAGAACGGCAGCCGCCAGCCCCAGGACAGCAGCTGGTCCTGGGTGAGGGCGGTGTCGGCGACGGTGACCACGACGGCCCCGAGCAGGTAGCCGGTGAACGTGCCGAACTCCAGCCAGCTGCCCAGGAAGCCGCGGCGGCGGTCCGGGGCGTACTCGGCGATGAACGTCATCGCGTTGCCGTACTCGCCGCCGGTGGAGAACCCCTGAACCAGCCGCGCCAGCAGGAGCAGGATCGGCGCCCAGATGCCGATGCGGCTCTCGCTGGGGATGCACCCGATCGCGAAGGTGCCCAGCGCCATCAGCACCATCGTCGTGGCCAGCACGCGGTTGCGGCCGATCCGGTCGGCCAGCGGGCCGAAGAACAGCCCGCCCAACGGCCGGATCAGGAACGCGACGGCGAACAGCCCGAACGTCGCGATGGTGCCGACGGTCTCGCTGAGGCCGGAGAAGAAGACCTTCCTGATCGTCGGTTCGAAGTAGGCGTAGACGCCGAAGTCGTACCACTCGGTGACGTTACCGATCGCCGCGGCGGCGATCGCTCTGCGGATCACGCCCGGCTCGGTGACCAGGACCTCCTCCAGCGTCCAGGTCCTCGGGGGCTCGTGGGGTACCAGCACGGCCATGGACGGGGCCTCCTCACGCGTGAGTGAGCGGCGAGAAGCCTACGTCCGCACGAGCCCGGCCGCTCGATGACGGCGCTCGGCCCGGAACGGCACGATCACCTCGGCAGCGCCTGCACCGCAAGGTCTCAGGCCGCGGCGGGGTCCTTGGCGAGCCGGTCGAGGCGCTTGGTCGTGGGCCAGCGGACGGCGGTGGCCCGGCCCAGCCTCTCGAACGCCCGGATGGCGATCGCGGACAGGTCGACCTGCCCCTTGCGGACGCCGTGCCGCGCGCACGTGGGGTCGGCGTGGTGCAGGTTGTGCCAGGACTCGCCGAAGGAGAGGACGGCGAGCCACCAGACGTTCGCGGAGCGGTCCCGCGCGGCGAACGGCCGCTCGCCCCACATGTGGCAGATGGAGTTGATCGACCAGGTGACGTGGTGCAGCAGCGCCACGCGCACCAGCCCGGCCCAGAACAGGGCGGTCAGCGCGCCCCACCAGGACCAGGTCACCAGCCCGCCCAGCGCGGCGGGGACCAGCAGGGTGAGCGCGCTCCAGAGGCCGAACAGCGAGTCGATGCGGCGCAGGTCCGTGTCCGCCAGCAGGTCCGGGGTGAAGCGCTCCTCGTTGGTGAGGTCGCGGTCGAACAGCCAGCCGGTGTGCGCGTGCCAGAACCCCTTGGCCAGCGCGCGCGTCGAGGTGCCGAAGAGCCAGGGGGAGTGCGGGTCGCCCTCCTTGTCGGAGAAGGCGTGGTGCCGGCGGTGGTCGGCGACCCACTTGATCACCGGGCCCTGCATGGCGAGGCTGCCGGCGAGCGCGAGCGCGATCTTCAGCCCGCGGGTGGCCTTGAACGAGCCGTGCGTGAAGTAGCGGTGGTACCCGACGGTGATGCCCAGCCCGCTGATCACGTAGAACACGAGCCCGATGACGACGTCGGACCAGCCGAGGAACCCGACGGTGAGCGCCAGCGGGACCGCGGCCAGCAGGGCGACGAGCGGCGTGAACACGAAGACGTGGACGCCGATCTGCTGGGGCAGGCCGCGCGTCCCGGCGAGGACGGGCTTCGGCCCGGTGCGGGCTTCCGGCTGGATCTGCTCCGGCTGGGTCTGCTCCGGCTGGGCGGCCAGGGTCATACGGGTACCTCGTGTGTCGGTCTGCGGCTCGCCCCGAGAGCGGCCGCGGCGGATCAGCCCGTCCAGGGTAAGTGGACCCTCACCGGGAACGCGAGATCTACAGGTCCAGGCCGAGGAGTGCGTTCTCCACCACCTCGGGCAGCGCCGGGTGGATCCAGTACTGGCCGGTGGCCATCTCGCGGGCGGTCAGCCCGAACGACATCGCCTGGATCAGCGGCTGGATCAGCGACGACGCCTCCGGCCCCATGAGGTGCGCGCCGAGCAACCGGCCGGTGCCCTTCTCCGCGATGACCTTGCAGAGGCTGGTGGTGTCCTCCATGGCCCAGCCGAAGGCGACGTCGCCGAACCGCTGGACCTTGACCACGTACTCGATGTCCGTCATCCGGCACTGCTCCTCGGTCTTGCCCACGCTCGCGACCTGCGGGTCGGTGAACACGGCCGAGGGGACGTACCGGTGGTCGATCTCGATCAGGTCGTCGGGGTGCAGGACGTTGTGCCCCACGACCTTCGCCTCGCGGTTGGCGACGTGCTTGAGCTGCCACGGCGAGCTGACGTCGCCCAGCGCCCAGACCCCCTCCGCGGTGGTGCGCTGGAAGCGGTCGACCTCGATCCGGCCGTCGGAGTGCGTGCCGATGCCGGCCGCGCCCAGGTTCATCCGGTCGCCGTTGGGGATGCGGCCGGCGGCGACGAGGACGACGTCCGCCTCGAGCGTCTCCCCGTCGTCGAGCGCGAGGGTGATGCCGCCTTCGGTCTTAGAGGCCGCCCTGACCTGCGTGTTCAGCTTGACGTCGATGCGCGAGCCGCGGACGGCGAGGTCGGTGTAGGCCTGCGAGATGGTCTCGTCGTGCGACTTGAGCAGTCGCCCACCGCGCACGACGAGGGTGACCGTGCTGCCGAGGGCGGAGAAGACGTGCGCGAACTCGGCGGCGATGTACCCGCCGCCGATCACGGCCAGCCGCGGCGGCACGTCGTCGATCCGCATGACGGTGTCGGAGGTCTCGTAGGGGATGCCGGACTTCGCGATCACCGGCGGGACCATCGGCCGGCCGCCCGCGGCCACGACGACCTGGTCCGCGGTGAGCCGGTCCTCGCCGGAGCCGTCCGTGCGCTCGACACGCAGGGCGCGCGGTCCGGTGAACGAGGCGTGCCCGAAGTACACGGTGACGTTGGGGCTGCGCTCGACCCGGTACGCCCGCCCGCCGGCGGAGATCGGGTCGATGCGGCCGAACACCCGGTCCCGGATGTCGCGCCAGCGGATCTTGTCGACGCTCGCGTCGACGCCGTACTTCGGCGCGCGCCGGACGTGCTCGGCGACGTCGGCCGCGTAGACGTACATCTTGGTCGGGATGCACCCCACGTTGAGGCACGTGCCGCCGAAGACACCGTGCTCGACGAGGGCCACGTCCTTGTCGGCGTACCGCTCGTCGAGGAACGTGTTGCCGGATCCGGTACCGATGACGACGAGATCGTGGTGGGGCACGGCACGAGGCTAATCGCCCGCGCCCGCGTCGGCGCGACCGGAAGTCTGGTAGGCACGGGCCATGACCGAGACCGCCGCGACGCTCCGCCGATCCTGGGCCCTGGACCTCGACGCCGCCACCCTCTACGAGCTGCTCCGGCTCCGCGTCGACGTCTTCGTGGTCGAGCAGGCCTGCCCCTACGGAGAGCTCGACGGGCGGGACCTCGAGGAGCGGGCCCGGCACTACTGGCTGGCCGGGCACGGTGAGCCCGCCGCCGTCCTCGGCACCGTGCGGCTGCTCAAGGAGCCCGACGGCGGCTACCGCATCGGGCGGCTGTGCACGGCGAAGACCGCGCGCGGCCGGGGGCTGGGGCGGCAGCTGATGGACGCCGCGCTCGCCGAGGTCGGCAGCGGTGCGTGCGTGCTCGACGCCCAGGAGCACCTCGCCGACTTCTACCACGGCTACGGCTTCGAGCCGACCGGTCCGGCCTACGACTGGGACGGCGTCGCGCACCTGCCGATGCGGCGCGCGGGACGCTGAGCCACCCGCTCCGGTGACGTCCGGATCCGGGCGGACGGGCCGTTCCTGCGCGATACTCCGCGCAGCCGGGCGGCCCGCGCCCGGGACGGGCGAGGGAGAGCGATGAACGACGAGCAGGTCCGGACGACCGGGACCGGGCCGGCCACCGAGGGGGAGACCGCGCCGGTGGTGCCCGCGGGCCCGACGTCGCCGGACGCCACGGTCGCCGTGCCGACCGGGCCGGCCGGGCCGACCGGCCGGCCCGCGACGCCGCGGCCCGGCGGGCACCGGGCCGCCGCGAACCGCACGCGGGTCAGCGGGATGTGGGTCGGGCTGATCCTCTCCGCGATCGTCCTGCTGTTCCTGCTGATCTTCATCCTGCAGAACCTGGACCCGGTGCAGATCCACTTCCTCGGCGCGACGGGCACGCTGCCCACCGGCGTCGCGCTGCTCCTCGCCGCGATCGCCGGCGTGCTGCTGGTCGCGATCCCCGGCAGCGCCCGGATCGTCCAGCTCCGCCGGGCGGCGAAGAAGGACCGCCGGGCGCTCTAGAGGCCGTGTTCAAGAAGTCCCTGATCGCGGTCTTCGCGCCCAGATCGGGCCTGGCGGCGTTGCCACCCGCGGCCCGTCTCGGTACGAGGCCGGGGCGGCGCCTTGCCGGCCACGATCTGGATCACGAAGCCCATCGACCGCGACTTCGACAACACGGCCGAGCGGCCCATGAGCCGCGTCCGTCGCCCTCGGCGGTGCGCGCGGACGCGGAACGGTCGGTGCGCCGGACGGTGGGCCCGGACGGGGAGAGGGTCAGGCCGCGGTGCGGGGGCTCCCGCCCCGGCGCGGCCCGCCGGAGCGCCGGCCCCGGCTGTCGCCGCCCGCGGCGCCCGGCTGCCGGCCGGTCACGGCGCGTCCGGAGCTGCGGCGGCGCCGTCCGGTGCCGGCGGCGGGCTGCTGCTGCGGGGGCTTCGGGGCCTCGACCGGGATGCCGCTGGGCAGGCGTGCCCCGGTCACCTCGACCAGCGAGGCGGAGCCGGGGGCGGCGTCGGTCACGTCGGGGGTGACGCCGGCCTGCCTCATGAGGGTGTCGACGTCGCGCCGCTCCTCGGCGGTGACCAGCGTGACCACGACGCCCGACTCGCCGCCGCGGGCGGTGCGGCCGGCGCGGTGCAGGTAGTCCTTCGGGTCGCCCGGCGGGTCGACGTGCACGACGAGGCTGACGTCGTCGACGTGGATCCCGCGGGCGGCGACGTCCGTGGCCACGAGCACCGGGATGCTCCCGTCCTTGAAGGCGTCGATCGCGCGGTTGCGGGCGTTCTGTGCCTTGCCGCCGTGCAGCGCGCTGGCCTGCACACCCTCGCGGCGCAGCTGCTTCACCACGCGGTCCGCGCCGTGCTTGGTGCGCACGAAGAAGATCGTGCGGCCCTCCCGGGCGGCGATCTCGTGCACGATCCGGGTCTTGTCGTCACGGCGCACCAGGAACAGGTGGTGGTCCATGGTCTCGACCGGCGCGGCCGCGGACGCGACGGCGCGGGTGACCGGATCGTGCAGGTAGCGCTCGACCAGCGTCGACACCTCGTTGTCCAGCGTGGCGGAGAACAGCAGCCGCTGACCGTCGGCCGGGGTGCGGTCGAGGATCCGCCGGACCTGCGGCAGGAAGCCCATGTCGGACATGCGGTCGGCCTCGTCGATCGCGGTGATCTCGACGGCGGACAGGTCGCAGGTGCCCTCGGTGAGGTGGTCGGTGAGCCGGCCGGGGGTGGCGACCAGCAGATCGACGCCGCGCGCGAGCGTGTCGATCTGCCGGTTCATCGACAGCCCGCCGACGATGACGGCCTGCCGCAGGTGCAGCGCCTTGGCGAACGGCTCCACGGCGTCGACGACCTGCTGGGCCAGCTCGCGCGTCGGGACCAGGACCAGGCCGCGCGGGCGGCGGGCCTCGGCGCGGCCGCCGGCGAGCCGCGCGACGAGCGCGAGGCCGAAGGCGAGGGTCTTGCCGGAGCCCGTCTGGCCGCGGCCGAGCAGGTCGCGGCCGCGGAGGGTATCCGGGAGCGTGGCGGCCTGGATCGGGCGGGGCTCGGTGAAGCCCTCCGCGGCGAGGGCACGCAGCACCGGCTCGGGCAGGCCGAGCTCGGCAAAGGTGGGCAGCCCGCTCTCCGGGGCGGTCCAGAGGACCTCCTGGGGCATGGCGGGCCGGACGGGCCGCTTCTGCTGCGGGGCGGCGCCGGAGCGGCGGCGCGGCGCACCACCGGAGCGGCGCGGCTGCGCCGCGTTCCGCTCGGGGCGGCGGGCAGGGCGGCGGGACGGACTGGTCACGAGACCTCCGGGACGTTGGCACGTCACACGGAGCGGTCGGCGGCGTTGCGCGGCCGGCACGGGGACGAGCCCGGGCGCGGCTGATGGGGAGCACGCCCGACGGATGATGCAGGAACGCGGACACGAGTGAACGGCCCGCGCGGTCACCGATCACTCTACAGGAGCGGGCGGCGCGCACCGAGGTCGCCGGAGGGTGTGCTCGCCCACCGTGGTCCGCACGGGTGGGTGGCGCGGGGGCGCCACCCACCCGTGACTTAGGCCAGGCCCGCCTCGCCGACCAGCTCGTGGAAGAGCTCCTCGCCGGGCTCGCCGGGCAGCCCGCGGGCGGTGAACCACTCCGCCACGCGCCGGACGTCGCGGACCAGGAACTCGGCCCCGTGCGGGTTGCCGACGAGGTCCACGACCTGGGGCAGGTCGATCAGCACCAGCCGGCCGCGGCGCACCAGCAGGTTGTAGGCGGACAGGTCGCCGTGCGCCCAGCCGTGCCGGGCCAGGCCGCGCAGGGCCTCGACCAGCTGGACCCACAGGTCGGCCAGCTCCGCTCGCGTCGGGCGGAGCTGGGCCAGCCGGGGCGCCGCCGTCGTCCCGTCCCCGACGAACTCGAGCAGCAGCTCCGTGCCGTCGAGCTGGACGGGGTAGGGGACCGGCAGACCGGCCGACCACAGCGTGGACAGCGCTGCGAACTCCGCGGCCGCCCACTGCCCGGACAGCAGTTCGCGGCCGAACGCGGTCCGGTTGGACATGGCCCGCATCTCCCGGGAACGGCGTACGCGGCGCCCCTCCTGGTAGCCGGCGTCGCGGTGGAACATCCGGTGGTCGTCGGTGCGGTACCGCTTGGCGGCCATCAGCACCCCCGGCGCGCCGGGGACCCCGCGCTCGACCAGGTGGACGTCGGCCTCCTTGCCGGTCTTCAGCACGCCGAGCTCGGTGTCGACCGCGGCGTGCGCGGTCTGCACCCAGGCCGGGCGGGGCTCGGGGCCGTGCTGCGCGCCGGTCCAGGTCGACCAGCGGTCGCCGGCGGGCGGGATGTCGGGGTCCTCGTGCAGGGGCACGGGGTGGGGGACGTACTCGTCGTCGTCGAAGCCACGACGGCGCTTGGGCATGCGCTCGCGCATGAGAAGGGTTCTCCTGACGTGGGGTGGACACCCCACGCGAGCGACCTCGGTGCCGGCCTCAGCGCGGGGTGCGGTGGCGGGAGGGCGCGCGCCTGCGCGCCGCCACCCGGGCGGCGGTCGTCACGGGGCACCTCCTCCACCTCACGTCGGCCGGACCTCACGTCGACCGGGCGAGGGTCGCGCGGCCGATGCCGCGCGCTCAACCTGTTTTCCGCGCGGTCGGTGTCGCGGTCGGTGTCGCCGCCGGTGTCGGTGCCGGTGTCGACTCGCGGTGCTGCTGCGCGGCTCGTTGATCATGATCACGGCGTCGGGGCGAAGGCGGTCGGTTTTCGACGTTCGCGCTCCACGGTCGGTGATCATGGCTCCGGGTGTGGGTCGGGGATCGCGCAGGCGACGCGGCACGGTTGCCGAAATCCGGGGGGCTCCCCGCTCCGGACCCGGCGCCCGTCTCCCGGAACTGCCGACTCGCGCGCCGGGAACTACCGACTCGCGCACTCGGAACTGCCGACTCGCGCGCCCGGAACTGCCGACTCGCGCGCCCGGAACTGCCGACTCGCGCGCCCGGAACTGCCGACTCGCGCGCCCGGAACTGCCGACTCGCGCGCCCGGAACTGCCGACTCGCGCACCTGAAACTACCGACTCGCGCATCCGGAACTCCCGACTCGCGGGAGGTCGGGGTGCGACTTGCGGGGGCTAGGCGGGGATGACCAGGTCGAGGTGGTCGGCGGTGCGCTCGACGACGTGGCCGGCGCGGCGGGCGAGGCGCGCGACCCCCGCCGCGTCGGCCGGCTCGGCGCGACTGCTCACCAGCAGCCGGGCCAGCCCGCCCTTGTGCGACTTGTTGTGGTGGCTCACCACCGAGCGGGACCCGTCGGCGCGCTCGGCGAGCACGTTGACCGTGACCGCGCCCGGGACCCGCGCCAGCTGCGCGTAGGCGCCGGACCGCAGGTCCACCACCAGCTGCTCGGCCGCGATCGCGGCGAGCACCGGTTCCAGCACGGGCTTCCACCGGGCCGCGAGCGTGCCGCCCGAGGGCAGCGCCGAGCCCGCCGACAGCCGGTAGGCCGGGATCGGGTCGCCCGCGTGGACCAGGCCGAACAGCGCCGACCCCACGGTGAGCCGCTCCCGCGCCCGGCCCGCGGCGGCCCCCCGCAGCGACCCGACGTCGAGCGCGTCGTAGAGCACGCCGGTGTACCGGGTGATCGCCGGGGCGGTGGGGGAGGTCCACAGGGACGCGTTGCGCTCGATCTCGTCGCCCTGCCGCTCGGACAGGCCCAGGGCCGCGCGCGCGGCGTGGACGTCGTCGGCCAGCTCCACCAGCTCGTCGACCAGTGCCTTGCGCACCGGGTCGAGCTCCGGGTGGCTCAGCGCCGCGAGGTCGAGCGGTGGCCCGTCGCCCCCGGTGCGCTTGGTCTCCGACGGCGGCAGCAGGACGAGCACGCCCGGCAGGGTAACCGGCACGGGGACCGCCACCCGGACCGGTGTTGTGCCGGTATGACGACCCCGTTACGGTCGCCTTCGTGATCCGCCTCGTGGCCCGTCGCCATGTCGACTTCATGCGCGTGACCAGCGCGGCCTGTCGTTCGCGCGGCTGAACCACATCCCCACGCGTCGCCCCCGAACGATCACCTCAGGAGACCCTGCATGCCCGAGAACGACCCCACCGCCGCCTGGTCCTTCGAGACCAAGCAGGTCCACGCCGGCGCCACGTCGGACCCGACGACCGGTGCCCGCGCCACCCCGATCTACCAGACGACGTCGTACACGTTCCGGGACACCGACCACGCCGCGGCACTGTTCGGGCTCGCCGAGCTGGGCAACATCTACACCCGGATCATGAACCCGACGCAGGACGTCCTCGAGCAGCGCGTGGCCGCGCTCGAGGGCGGTATCGGGGCCGTCGCCGTCGCCTCCGGGCAGGCCGCGCAGACCCTGGCGATCCTCAACATCGCGCAGGCCGGGGACCACTTCGTGTCCTCCGCCTCCCTGTACGGCGGCACGTACAACCTCTTCCACTACACGCTGCCGAAGCTGGGCATCGACGTCACGTTCGTCGAGGACCCTGACAGCATCGAGGAGTGGCGAGCCGCGGTCCGGCCGAACACCAAGGCCTTCTACGCCGAGTCGATCGGCAACCCGCGCAGCAACGTCCTCGACATCCGCGCCGTCGCCGACCTGGCGCACGAGGTGGGCGTGCCGCTGATCGTCGACAACACCGTGCCGACGCCGTACCTGGTGCGGCCGTTCGAGCACGGCGCGGACATCGTGGTGCACTCGGCCACGAAGTTCCTCGGCGGACACGGGACGAGCATCGGCGGCGTCGTCGTGGACTCGGGCAACTTCGACTGGGGCGCCCAGGCCGAGCGGTTCCCGGGCCTGACCACGGCCGACCCGAGCTACCACGGGCTGAACTACTGGGAGGCCCTCGGCCCGCAGGCCTTCCTGATCAAGTTCCGCGTGCAGCTGCTGCGCGACCTCGGCCCGGCGATCGCGCCGCTGAACTCGTTCCTGCTCATCCAGGGCATCGAGACGCTGTCGCTGCGGCTCGAGCGGCACGTGCAGAACGCGCAGGCCGTCGCGGAGTGGCTCGAGGGCCGGGACGAGGTGGAGAAGGTCTACTACGCCGGCCTGCCGTCCAGCCCGTGGCACGCGCTGCAGCAGAAGTACCTGCCCAAGGGCGCGGGCGCGATCGTCGCGTTCGACATCCGCGGGGGCGTCGAGGCGGGCAAGAAGTTCGTCGACGCGCTGGAGCTGCACAGCCACCTCGCCAACATCGGCGACGTCCGCAGCCTGGTGATCCACCCGGCGTCGACCACCCACAGCCAGCTCTCCGGCGAGGAGCAGTTGGCCACGGGCGTCGGACCGGGCCTCATCCGGCTGTCGGTGGGCCTGGAGGGCATCGAGGACATCAAGGCCGACCTCGACGCCGGGTTCCGGGCGGCCAAGAGCGCGTGACGACCACGGATCCGGAGACTCTGCTCCCTCCCGCCACCGGCGCGTGGCGGGAGGGAGCGGATCCCGGCCGACGCCGCTTCCTGGACCTCTCCGCCCCGCTGCCGCTCGAGTCCGGCGGGGAGCTCCCCGGCGTCCGGCTCGCCTACGAGACCTGGGGCGAGCTCGACGCGACCGGGTCCAACGCCGTGCTGGTCCTGCACGCCCTCACCGGCGACGCGCACGTGACCGGCCCGGCGGGACCGGGGCACCCGACCGCAGGCTGGTGGGACGGGCTGATCGGGCCGGGCCGCCCGTTGGACACCGACCGGTGGTTCGTGGTGGCGCCGAACGTCGTCGGCGGCTGCCAGGGCACCACCGGGCCGGCGTCGCGGGCGCCGGACGGGCGCCCGTGGGGGAGCCGGTTCCCGCTGGTCACCGCCCGGGACACGGTCCGGTCCGAGGTCCCGCTGGCCGACGCGCTCGGCGTCGGCACGTGGGCGCTGGTCGTCGGCGGGTCGATGGGCGGCATGCGTGCGCTGGAGTGGGCCGCGAGCGAGCCCGAGCGGGTCGCCCGGCTGATGCTGCTGGCGTCGCCGGCGGCCGCCTCGGCGGACCAGATCGGGTGGGCCGCCCCGCAGCTGGCGGCCATCCGGGCCGACCCGGGCTGGCACGGCGGCGACTACCACGACCTCCCGGTGGGGGCGGGGCCGCACGCGGGACTGGGCGTGGCCCGGCGGATCGCCCACCTGAGCTACCGCAGCGGCTACGAGCTGGCCACCCGCTTCGGCCGCGACCCGCAGCCCGGTGAGGACCCGTTCCACGGCGGCCGGTACGCCGTGGAGTCCTACCTGGACCACCACGCGGCGAAGCTGGTGCACCGCTTCGACGCCGGCTCCTACGTCCGGCTCACCGAGCTGATGAACGCCCACGACGTCGGGCGCGGGCGGGGCGGCACGGCCGCGGCGCTGGCCCGGGTCACGGCCCGCACCACGGTCGTCGGGATCAGCTCGGACCGGCTCTACCCGGTCGCGCAGCAGGAGGAGCTGGCGGCGGGCATCCCCGGCGCGGAGCTGCGGTTGATCGAGTCCCCGTACGGGCACGACGGCTTCCTCATCGAGACCGAGGCCGTCGGCGGGCTGGTCACCGAGCTGCTCGGCTGATCCCGGGCACGAGCTCGGCGACCGTCATCCCGTCCCGGTCGACCACGCCGTCGACCGTGACGGGTACGGGGGCGCGGAAGCCGGGTCCGTCGGTGACGAAGGTGTGGAACTCGCCGTTCTCCCCGCAGGGGTCGACGCCCGCGGGCAGGGCGGCGAGGAACTCCTCGTCGAACGCGTGCCCGGCGAGGTCGGCCGGCATCCTCGTCGGGTCCACGGAGACGACGACGGCGCGCAGCCCGGCCGCGATCATGTCCCGGGCGAGCGGCCCGGTCGGCCTGCCCCACAGCGGGAACCGCGGGGTGAGCCCGGTGCCGGCCAGCGTGCGCTCGCGGTAGGCGCGGATGTCGTCCAGGAAGAGGTCGCCGTAGACCACGGTGTCCGCACCGGCCGCGCGGGCGGCGGCGAGCGCCGCGCCGGTCCGCCGTTCGTACTCCGCGTTCGGGCACGGCCACGGCAGCTCGACGACGTGCAGCGGCAGGCCCAGCGCCGCGGCCTGTGCCTCGACGAGCTGCTGCCGGACGCCGTGGACCGGCACCCGGCCGGCCGTGACCGTGGTGAAGAGCCCGGTGACGTCCGCGCTGACCCCCAGCGCGCAGGCGCCGTCCTTCCTGCAGGACCAGCTCAGCCAGGCCGACACCCGGCTACCGTCGCACGGAGACGTGCACGTGGTCGAAGTGGCCACCGGTGGCGTCGGACGGGTCGTAGACGCCGCCGCCGCCGTACGGGCGGCCCCACCCGTCCTCGTCGGGGAACAACGCGCTGCGGTACCAGATCCGGCCCTGCCAGATGACGTACCGGACGTCGAGCTCCTCGGCGTGGTCCCGCAGCCAGTTCGCGACCGCCCACCCGGTCTCCAGCTCGGCGCCCTCGGGGAAGGTGCCGGCGCCGGTGGGGAAGAAGTCGCAGGCCCGGCCCTGCGGGTGGTCGCTCGAGGGGTTCCACTCGTGCGCGCTCCAGCAGGTGGTGCCGCGCAGCCGGTCGCCGAACTCCGCCTCCGCCCGGTCGTGCAGGGCGAGCGTCGCGGGGGTGAGGCAGCCCTCGCTGGTCGGGTCGTCGGCGACGCAGCCGGGGGACGGCTCGGGCGCTACCCGGTCCCGGAGCCGGTCCGCCACGTCGAACCGCACCACCGCGAACACGGCGACGGCGGCCAGGGCGAGTGCGAGCAGGACGGCGATCGCGCGGCCCGTGCGGGTTCGGCGGGTGCGGGGCACGTGGGCTCCTCGGTCCGGAATGTCCGGTACCGAGGCTACCCGGCGGCTATCCCGAGTAGACGCCGATGCCGTTGGGCACCAGGCGGGGCGAGGGGTCGGACGGGTCGTTGACGATCGTCGTCGCGGGGGCGCCGCCGTCACGGTAGGCGAGGGTGGAGGAGCCGCCGCCGTCGAGGTTGACGGCGTCGTCGAGACCCAGCTCGCGCAGCAGGTTCGAGAACTGCAACAAGGTGGCGCCCACGCTGTCGGACTGCCGGCCGTCGACCGTCACCAGGAGCATCCGGTGGCCGTCGGCGGTCGCCCCGGCGCCGCTGCGCGGGGCGCGGGCGCCGTCGTCGAGCCGCTCGGTGGGGGCCCCGTCGCGCAGGATCGGGCTGCCCCCGACGGCCATCCGCGGTGCGACCCCGCTCGCCGGCACCAGGCCGTAGTCCACGCTCACCCGGTCGCCGACCTTCAGACCGCGCAGCGCGGCGGCGCCCTGCTCGCGCCCGACCAGCGCGGTCTCCTCCGCGGGCAGCCGCCCCGCCCCGGGCGCGCGGACCGCGGTCACGGCGCCGTCGCGGACCACGACCTCCGCCTGGTCGGCCGCGCACGGCGCGTCCCGGTCGGTGTCGGAGCCGCAGAGGGTGCGGGCGCGGTCGGCGTCGCCCCAGTCCGAGGTGAACACGCCGATGCCGCCGACCGGTACGGCGAACTGGTTGAGCGCGACGATCGGCAGGGCGTCCTGCTCGGTGTCCCGCTCGGTGCGCGGGCCCTCGTAGGAGACCTGCTCGATCCCCGTGCGCCGCACCTCGCCCCGCAGCGGCAGCCGGTCGACCCGGGCCACCCCGTCGGTGCCGACCGCGAACACGTAGTCCATCTCGGCTCCCGGGACCGCGGGCGCGGCGCGGCGGCCCTGCGGCACCGCGGCCTTGAGGAACCGGCCGTTCTGCACCGCCGGGCCGGCCGGTGCGCTGGTGCGGCCGATGTCGAAGAAGTCCCCGTTGATCCCGGCGACGGCGCCGCTGCCGTCGGCCATCGCCTTGACCCCGGCGCGGGCCGCGACGGCACCGGGCGTGAGCAGGTCGGCGTGCACCCCGGGTGTGGTGAGGTCGACCTCGACCACGTCGCCCATCACGTTCCCGGCGGCGGTGGTCGTGGTGATGTCCCGGTGCGTGACGCCCGGGGCGACCTCGACCGCCTCGGAGAGCGACTCGACGATGCGCTCGGGCCGGTCCGGGGGTGGGGGGAGCGGCTCGGCGCTCGCGGCCGGCGCCAGCAGGAGCAGCCCGGCACCGACCGTCACGAGCAGTCGCCCGACCGTTGTCGGCAGCAGTCCCACGCGCATGTCCGCTCCCCCCGGAGACCGTGTTCCAGGGGAAATGCGACCACGAAGAGCGAGCAACTCCGAGGGAGCGACACGCGGTTCACTCCGGAGTGGAGGAAAGCTCCCGTGTCGGGTTACCGGATCCGGGCCCCGTAGACCCGTTCGACCGTCATGGTCATGAGCACCCGGCGGTCCGCGACCATGGTCTCCCGGTACTCCGTCCAGTCCGGATGCTCGCCGGCCGCCCGGCGGTAGTACTCGACGAGCGCCTCGACCTCGGGGGAGTCGGGGCTCGCGCCCGGCCCGGTCAGCGTCACCGGGCCCTCCGCGGTGGCCCATCCCCACCCGTCGGGACTGGTCACCTCGAGCGCGGCCCGCGGGTCGCGGCGCAGGTTCGCCGTCTTCGCCCGGCCCTCCGTCATCGAGACCGAGATGGTGCCCGCCTCGCGGTCGTAGAAGGGGGTCACCGGGGAGAGCTGGGGCCCCCCGTCCTTCTTGATCGTGGCGAGCACCCCGAGGCGGCTCTCGGCCAGCAGGGCGTGCGGGTCGAAGTCTGTGGCGGCGGTCATACCTGGCCCAACCCGTCGCCCGCCCCGCTGATTCCGCCGAGCGCGGTGGGTGGTGTTCCGGCACCACCCACCGCGCAGCGGACCTGCGTCAGACCTTCTCGAGGAACCCGAGGTCGACGGCGAGGGTCTGGCCCGTGACGTAGCGGGACTCGTCGGAGGCCAGCCAGAGCACGGCGTTGGAGATGTCGTGCGGCTCGACCCAGGGGTGCGGCATGGTGTGCAGCGCCTGGAAGGCCTCGCCGTAGCGCTCCCGGGTCAGCTCCTCGGGCTTCGCGTCCGGCAGGAACAGCTTGTACATCGGCTCGTTCTGGATCATGTCGGTGTCGACGGCGGTGGGGTGCACCGTGTTGCAGCGGATCCCGTACTGCGACACCTCCTGCACCATCGTCCGCATGATCCCGACGACGCCGTGCTTGGCCGCGGTGTAGTGGACCATGTTCGCGAACCCGCGCAGCCCGGCCGTGGAGCTGGTCAGCACCAGGGAGCCGCCCGCACCGCGCTCGATCATCGAGGGCAGCGCCGCCCGGAGGGTCTTCCACACGCCGGTCACGTTGACCGCGAGCATCTCGTCCCACATCTGGTCGGTCATCTCCCAGGCGGGGGCGTAGCTGAAGATGCCCGCGTTGGCGCAGACGACGTCGATGTGCCCGAACTCCGACAGGCCCGCCTGCACGGCGGCGTCGAGGGAGCCGGAGTCCCGGACGTCGGCCTCCCGGCTGACGACCCGGCGGTCCAGCTCCTCGATCAGCTTGGCCGTCTCGGCGAGGTCCTCCGGCTTCGACATGCCGTACGGCACGGACTCGATCTGCGCGCAGAGGTCGACGGCGACGATCTCCGCGCCCTCCTCGGCCAGCCGCAGCGCGTGCGAGCGGCCCTGCCCGCGCGCCGCCCCGGTGACCAGCGCGACCTTGCCGTCCATCCGTCCCATGGGTGCACCACCGTTCCGATCGGCTTCCTCGGGCCGGCCACGCCGCCGGCCCCGCCGTCGACGCTAGGCAACCGGCCCGTCGCCGCGGAGGTCTCACTCTGAGACCGGCCGATCTCAGACTGAGACCTCCGCGCGCGCCCGCGGGCTGGTGATCTCCCCGTGGAGCGGGCGGCGCGGCCCGCGGGTACCGACGGAGGAGCGATGGTCTCGGCACGGGTGAACGACATGGCCGCGGCGGCCTACGCGGGCTGGCTGCGGGAGGACGCGACCCTCGAGGAGATGCGGACGGGCTTCGACGGCATGTGCCCCGAGCCGGCCGCCGACGCCACCCTCACCGAGGGCGTGGTCGGGGGCGTGCGCGGCACGTGGGTGGAGGTCCCCGGGAGCGGCGCGACGACGATCCTGCACTTCCACGCGGGCGGCTACCTGATCGGCTCGCCGACCAGCCACCGCGATCTAGGGGCGCGGCTCGCGCGGGCCGCCGGCGCCCGGGTGTTCCTCGCCGACTACCGGCTCGCCCCGGAACACGCCTTCCCGGCGGCCCACGACGACGGCGTGGCCGCCTACCGCGGGATGCTCGCCGACGGCGTCGACCCGGGTTCGCTCGTGGTGTCCGGCGACTCGGCCGGCGGTGGCCTGGCGCTGGCGGTCCTCGCCGCGGCCCGGGACGCGGGCGACCCGCTGCCGGCGGCCGGCGTGCTGATGTCGCCCTGGGCCGACCTGACCCTCTCCGGTGACTCGATGGACGGCCGCGAGGCCGTCGACCCGCTCGTGAGCCGGGCCGTGCTCACCGAGATGCAGCAGGGCTATCTGCAGGGGGCCGACCCGGCCGACCACCGGGCGTCACCGCTGCTGGGGAACCTGGCGGGGCTGCCGCCCCTGCTGGTCCAGGTGGGCAGCAGCGAGGTCCTCGAGGACGACGCCGTGCGGATCGCCGACGGCGTGCTCCGAGCGGGCGGCGAGGCGTTCCTGCAGGTCGGGTACGAGATGGTGCACGTGTTCCCGATGTTCGCCGACCGGCTGCCCGAGGGGGCCGCGGCGATCGACCGGATCGGCGCGTTCGTCCGGGCGCAGGTGCGCAGCGCGGTCGTCGACGCGGCCGCGGTCTGAGAGGGGACGGCGATGGAGTTCGGCTTCCTGACCCAGGGCTACCTGCCCGCCGACCGCCGCACCGACCCCGACGCGGAGCACCGGGTGCTCATGGAGGACCTGGAGCTGTGCCTGGCCGCCGAGCAGGCCGGGTTCAAGTACATCTGGATCTCCGAGCACCACTTCCTCGACGAGTACAGCCACATCTCGTCGAACGACGTGTTCCTCGGCGCGCTCGGGGCGCTCACCACACGGGCCCACGTCGGCTCCGGGATCTTCAACCCGCTGCCGCGCGTGCACCACCCCGCCGCGGTCGCGGAGCGGGTCGCGATGCTCGACCACCTCACCGAGGGGCGCTTCGAGTTCGGCGTCGGCCGCGGCGCCGGCAGCCACGAGGTGAAGGGCTTCCACACCCACGTCACGGACGTGAACGAGACCAAGGACATCTTCTTCGAGACGGTGCCCGAGTTCACGAAGATGTGGCTGAAGGACGAGTACCCCGGCTTCTCCGGCAAGTACTGGGACATGCCGGCGCGGCGGGTGCTACCGAAGCCGTACGGTCCGCTGCACCCGCCGATCTGGTACGCCGCGGGCAACACCACCAGCTTCGAGATGTGCGGCCGCCGCGGCATGGGCGCGCTGGGCTTCTCCCTCGACGAGATCCCGAAGACCGAGCTGGCGATCAAGGCCTACAAGGACGCGGTCGCCCGCTGCGACGACCCGATCGGCGCCTGGGTCAACGACAACCTCATCGTGGCCAACGGGTTCAACTCGATCGCGGAGGACCGGGAGACGGCCCGCCGCGACTTCCTCAACGGCGGCAACCACTACCAGATGTCGCAGGTCTTCCGGTACCACGACACCTTCCCGCGGCCGGAGGGGTTCCCGGTGTGGCCCGAGGTGCTCCCCGAGCTCACCGAGGAGGCCCTCGACGGGTTCCTCGAGCTGGGGGCGGCGATCGTCGGCGACCCCGAGGACGTGATCGCCCAGCTGCGCCGCTGGGAGGCCACCGGGGCCGACCAGTTCCTGATGCTGCGCGGCGTGAAGAGCAAGGACGAGACGCTGCGCATGATCAAGCTGATGGGCGAGCACGTGATCCCGAAGTTCGACACCGACCCCGAGCACCGCACCACCCGGCAGCGCCGGGAGGCCGCGGGCGGCTGACCCGGACCCCGGCCGAACGGTCGTCGGGGGTTGCCCGACGACCGTTCGGCAGGCAGGGTCGAGAAGATCGGGGGCGTGCCGACGAGGAGGTCGGGATGGCGCAGGCATCGTCCACAGGCGCGGTCGCGCACGGCCGGGTGCGGCCGGCGCCGGCGCGCTGGAGCCCGGAGGGCCAGCGGCTCATCAGGCGGGCCCGGGAGCGGCTCCTGTCGGCCGGTCCCGGCGCGGCGGCGGTGTCGGCGGTGTCGGCGGCGTCCGCGGAGGTGACGTCGGCGATCACGGCGTCGTCACCGGTCGCCACCGCGACCGAGGAGCTGGTCCGCCCCGAGATCGCGGCGTCGTGGCGGCGCTCGCTGCTCTCCGGTGTGGACCCCGGCCGGATGCCGACCGGCCCCGCCGACCCGGACCGCTCCGGCACGCCGCGGCTGCTGCGCGCGGCCGAGCCGGTGCTCGACCGGCTCGTGGCCCAGCTGGCCGGCACGACGACGGCCGTGGTGCTGGCCGACGCCCAAGCCTGGATCCTCTGGCGGGGCGCCGGGCGCGCGGCGCTGTTCGCCGGGCTCGACGCGATCTCCGCCTCGCCCGGCTGCTGCCTCGGCGAGGAGCGGGTGGGCACCAACGGGCTCGGCACGGTGGTCGAGGAGCGGCGCCCCACGCTGATCGTCGGCGGCGAGCACTACCAGGACGCGATGCAGGACTTCACCTGCGTCGGCGTGCCGGTCCTCGACCCGCTGTCCCGCCGGCTCGAGGGCGTCCTCGACCTCACCTGCGCCTCCCGGGACACCAACGAGCTCCTGCTGCCCCTGCTCACCGAGGCGGTCCGCGAGATCGAGGTGCGGCTGCGGGAGCAGGCCACCGTGCACGAGCGGGCGCTGTTCGAGGAGTTCGTGGCGCGCTCGCGGCGCCGCCGCAGCGTGGCCGTGGCCTCGCTCAACGAGGAGTTCCTCTTCACCAACTCGGCGGCCGCCCAGCTGTTCGAGCCCGCCGACCACGCCCTGCTGTGGGACTGGGCCCGTGGGGCGGTGGCCTCGGGCCGGGAGATCACCGGGCGGCTGACCCTGACCCGCGACGTCGTCGTCGACGCCCGGTGCGCACCGGTCGACGGCGGCGGGCCGTGGCCGGCCGGGGTCGTGGTCACCATGGTCCCCGCCGACGGGCGGGCGACCGCCGGCTCCGGTTCCGGTCCCGGTTCGACGTGGGCGCAGCTGCAACGGCGGGCCGGCCGGCTCGCCGAGCTGGGCGGGCCGCTGCTGCTGCACGGCGAACCCGGTGTCGGCAAGACGCGGCTGGCGCGGTGGCTGCACGAGCGGGCGGGGGACGGTCCCTGCACGGTCGTCGACTGCCGGGCGGACCGGCCGGCGGACCTCCCGGCGGCGCTCGCCGATCCGCACGCGACGGTGGTGCTGCGCCGGGCCGAGGAGCTCGACGCCGACGGCGCGCTGACCGCCCTGGTCGGCGCGGCCGAGGCCCGGGTCGTCCTGACGGCGACCAGGCCGGACGGGCGCCCGGGCGGGCTGCTCGACCAGGCCGGGGCCGCCCTGGCCGTGCCGCCGCTGCGGGACCGGGCGGCCGACCTGTCGGCCCTGGTGGAGGAGCTGCTCGGCGAGCTCGCCCCCGCCGACGGGCCGCGGCCGCGGTGCACCGCGCAGGCGCTGACCGCGCTGCGCGCCCACCCCTGGCCGGGCAATGTCCGCGAGCTGCGCCGGGTCCTGGCCGGCGCGACGGTCGCGGCGATGCACTTCGACATCGCCGTCCGCCACCTGCCCGAGGGGTACCGCGCCGGCCCGCCGACGCGCCCGCTCGCGCGGATGGAGAGCACCGAGCGGGACGCGATCGTGGCGGCCCTGGAGAAGGCCGGCGGCAACAAGGACCGCGCCGCCGCCGACCTGGGCATCTCCCGCGCGACGATCTACCGGAAGATCCGCCGCTTCGGCATCGCCTGACGGGCGGTGCGCGGCGACGGCGCCCGGCACCCCTCGTCGCGCACCGCGGCTCAGACCAGCAGGAGGCCGTCGGGCTCGTCGGTGACGCCGAGGAGCGCCGCGCCCGCGGTGACCGCCGCGCCGTCCCAGTGCAGGTAGGAGTGGCTCTTGAGGGTGTCGACGTCCCGCTTGTGGCGCTGGAAGGGGCTGCGCAGCTCGTTCACGCTGGACCCGGCGCCGTCGAGCATGGTGTCGATCGCCTCGCGGGCGAGCCGGCAGATCGCCGGCGACGCCATGCGGAGCTCGCAGGCCTGCTCCAGGGATGCCTTGTTGCCGGCGTCGGCGAGCTCGGTGACGACGCGGTGGGTCTCGTCCCACACCAGCCGCGCGATCCGGGTGCGGGTGACCGCGTCGCCGTAGCGCACCCACGCCTCGCGGTGCTCGCGCTGCGGGCCGAGCCCGAACCCGACGGTGCGGGTCAGGATCCGCTGCTTGTAGTCGGCGAGGCAGGCCTCCGCGCTGCCGACCGCGACGGCGGCCAGCAGCACGTCGAACATCCGGATCATCGAGAAGCCCTCGAGCGGACGGTCGTCGCCGTGGTCGAGCGGGTGGATCGGCTCCTGCCCGAACACGGTCCACTGCCGGTCGGCGGGCACGAAGAGGTCCTCGCAGGAGAACGTGTTGGAGCCGGTGCCCTTCATCCCGGACATGTGCCAGACGTCGTGGATCGTCACGTCCGCGACGTCGACGACCAGGCCGAGCAGCGCGGGCTCGCTCCCGTCGCCGCGGTCCTCGGTGGTGATGAGCAGCGAGTACTCCGAGTTCATGATCCCGCTGGCGAAGGGCCATTTCCCGGTGAGCCGCCAGCCGCCCTCGACCGGGACCGCCGTGCCGGACGGGGTGGCCTGGAACCCCGCCGACAGCGCGCACGCGGCGAACGCCTTGCCGTGCAGGAGGTGCGGGGTGTCCTGCACCAGCGACACGTTGTGCACCACGAGGAACGAGTAGACCCACGCCGTGGACGCGCAGCCCTGCGCGAGGATCCGGGTGATCGTGCCGAACTCGCGCATCCCGTAGCCGTACCCGCCGAGGCTGCGCGGCGCGACCAGGTCGAACAGCCCGGCCTCGGTCAGGTCGGCCATGGTCTCGTCGGGGACCCGGCGCAGCTCCTCGCAGTGCTGGGCGCGCTCGCGCAGCACGGGGACGAGGGCCTCGGCGCGGGCGATCAGCTCCTCGGCAGAGGGCCGGTCGGCCGGCCCGGTCTTCTCGGCGCGTTCCGCGGTCGCGGTCATGTGCACACCGTCCTTCTCGGCGGGGGCCGGACGCCGTCGTCGCGGCCTTGCCGGATCATCAGAACGCGGCGGGCACCCTCCGCGGAGGTCTCACTCTGAGATGGCGGAACCGGGATGAGGTCCCGAGGACACGCTCAGTACCCTGCTCAGCGTGTTGACCAGGATGTCGTCGCTGTTCCTCCGCACCCTCCGCGAGGACCCGGCCGACGCGGAGGTGCCCAGCCACAAGCTGCTGGTCCGCGCGGGCTACGTCCGCCGCGTGGCCCCGGGCGTCTACTCCTGGCTGCCGCTCGGGCTCAAGGTGCTGCGGCGCGTCGAGAACGTCGTGCGCGAGGAGATGGACGCCATGGGCGCCCAGGAGATCCAGTTCCCCGCGCTGCTGCCCCGCGAGCCCTACGAGGCCACGAACCGCTGGACCGAGTACGGGCCGAACCTGTTCCGGCTCAAGGACCGCAAGGGCGGCGACTACCTGCTCGGCCCCACGCACGAGGAGCTGTTCACGCTCGCGGTCAAGGGCGAGTACTCGTCGTACAAGGACTACCCGGTCATCCTGTACCAGATCCAGACCAAGTACCGGGACGAGGAGCGCCCCCGCGCGGGCATCCTGCGTGGCCGCGAGTTCCTCATGAAGGACTCGTACTCCTTCGACCTGTCGGACGAGGGCCTCTCCGAGTCGTACGCCAAGCACCGCAAGGCGTACATCACGATCTTCGACCGGCTCGGGCTGAAGTACGTCATCGTCGCCGCGACCTCGGGCGCGATGGGCGGGTCGGCGTCGGAGGAGTTCCTGGCCGAGTCGGAGACCGGCGAGGACACCTTCGTGCGCGGCCCCGGCGGGTACGCGGCGAACGTCGAGGCCGTGACCACGCCCGCGCCGCCCGCGCTGCCGGTCGAGGACAAGCCCGCCGCCGTCGTCCACCACACGCCGGACACCCCGACGATCGAGACGCTCGTCGACTTCCTCAACGCGCACACGGACCGCACGTTCACCGCGGCCGACACGCTGAAGAACGTGCTGGTCAAGACCAAGCAGCCCGGCGCGACCGAGTGGGAGCTGCTCGGGATCGGCGTGCCCGGGGACCGCGAGGTCGACATGAAGCGCCTCGAGGCCTCGCTGGAGCCGGCCGAGGTGGCGCTGCTGGAGGAGAAGGACTTCGCGGCCAACCCGTTCCTGGTCAAGGGCTACATCGGCCCGGAGTCGCTGCAGACCAACGGCGTGCGGTACCTGGTCGACCCGCGGATCGTCACCGGCACCGCCTGGGTGACGGGCGCGGACAAGCTCGACCACCACGTCGTCGACCTCGTGGCGGGCCGGGACTTCACCCCGGACGGCACGATCGAGGCCGCCGAGGTCCGCGCCGGCGACCCCTCGCCGGACGGCACCGGGGTGCTGGAGGCCGCGCGCGGCATCGAGATCGGGCACATCTTCCAGCTCGGCCGCAAGTACGCCGACGCCTTCGCCCTCGACGCGCTCGGGCCGGACTCCAAGCCCGTCCGGATCACCATGGGCTCCTACGGGATCGGCGTCTCGCGGCTCGTCGCGGCGATCGCCGAGCAGAACCACGACGGGTCCGGCCTGGTGTGGCCGCGCGCGGTGGCCCCGTTCGACGTCCACGTCGTGGTCGCCGGCAAGAGCGCGGAGCTGCTCGAGGGCGGCGAGGCCGTCGCCGCCGAGCTGGAGGCCGCGGGCCTGCAGGTGATCCTCGACGACCGCAAGGCCAGCCCCGGCGTGAAGTTCGCCGACGCCGAGCTGATCGGCGTGCCCACGATCGTCGTCGTGGGGCGCGGCCTGGCCGAGGGGAAGCTGGAGGTCAAGGACCGCCGGACCGGCGAGCGCTCCGAGATCCCGCGCGAGGGTGCCGCCGACGCGCTCGCCGCCCTGGTCCGCGGCTGATCGCGTCGGGCGGTGGTTGCCGGGCCCTGCAGCAGGGCGTGTCGTCCTCATTAGGTAAGGCATACCTTTCTTCGCTAGGTCGGAGTCGATCGACACGAGCGAGGAGTGGGTATGGGGCGTGAGCTGCGGCGGGACCGCGACCTCGACATCCCCGGCATCGACCTGCCCGGCAGCCACGGCGCGGCCGAGTTCGTGAAGGGGTTCGACGGCCACCCGGACGTCTCGCGCGACTGGTCCCCGCAGCCGCGGCACGTCGGCGTGATCGGGGCGGGCAACGTCGCGCTCGATGTCGCCCGGGTGCTGGCCAAGCACGCCGAGGACGTGCCCGTCACCGAGATCCCGCACGAACTCCACCGCGGGCTCGCCGTCAACCGGGCCACCGACGTGCACGTCTTCGCCCGCCGCGGCCTCGTCCAGGCCCGCTTCACGCCGAAGGAGCTGCGCGAGCTGGACCACGTGCCGGGCGTCGAGGTCGTTGTCGACCCGGAGGACGTCGAGTTCGACGAGGGGTCGCTCGCCGCGCTGCGGGCGGGCGAGCAGACCCGGATGGTGGTGAGGACCCTGCAGGACTGGGCGTTGCGCGACCGCCGCCCCGCCCACGACCCGGCGCTGCGCCGGCTGCACCTGCATTTCCTGGCGGCGCCGGTCGCCGTGCTCGGCGCGGACCGCGTCACCGGGCTGCGCACCGAGCGGATAGAGCTCGACGGCCGCGGCGGCGTCCGTGGCACCGGTGTGTTCACCGATCACCCGCTCCAGGCCCTGTACCGGGCAACGGGGTACATCGGCTCGGAGCTGCCCGAGCTGCCGTTCGACGCCCTGTCCGGCACCCTGCCGCACGCTGCGGGCCGGGTCCTCGACTTCGACGACCAGCACGTCCCCGGGGTCTACGCCTGCGGCTGGATCAAGCGCGGCCCCGTCGGGCCGATCGGGCACATCGTGCCGTCGACCCGCCCACCCTGTGTGCTGGAGACCGTCGGCAGCCTCCTTGCCGACGCCGACGACCTCGCCCCGGCCCCCGTGCCGGACCCGGCCGCCGTCGTCGAGCTGCTGGAGGAGCGCGGCGTCCGCCACACGACGTGGGACGGCCGGCTGCAGCTGGACGAGCACGCGCGCGGGCTCGGCGAGGAGCGGGGCCGCGAGCGGCTAGGGGTCGCGCCGGGCGAGGAGAGGGCGGACCTCGCCCGGGTGGGTCAGCGTCCGGGCGCGCTGAAGTCGTGGGCGCTCCACCAGTCGTAGAGCGCCGTCATGTCGCCGTCGCTTCGGCGCAGGTAACCGAAGGCGAGGGCCTTGTCGTCGGCCCAGAACAGGTAGGCCGCGCCGCTCGCGGCGTCGCGGTAGCAGCCGACGCGGCCGGCGAACACGTCGTTCTGGCTGTAGCCGGTTGCGATGGTCGTGCCGGTCTTGCAGCTCGAGTGCTGGCCGTTCTCGACGAGCGGGACGTTCGCCGCCCGCGCCGCGCCGTCGAAGCCGTCGTCGAGCCGGCTCTGCTGGTCGTACCGGGTGAAGGTGCCGCCGTCCGGGCCGTCGGCGGGACCGTCCTCGCACACCAGGTAGGACACCGCGCCGATGGTGGCGGCGGTGTTCGCGTCGGCGCTGCAGTTGCGCGCCGAGAACCCGGCCGGGAGGTCGGCGAGCAGGGCGGCGTCGCCGGATCCGGCCGCGACGGTCGGGACCACGCTCTGCGCCGGGGTCGCGGCCGTCGGCGCCGGGGTGGGGGCCGCCGCCGGCGTCGGGTCGGAGGTCGAGCCGCCGCCGCGGACCAGCAGGACGCCCACGGCGGCCAGCCCGGCGAGCACGATCAGCACTCCGGCGACCACGACCCCGATCGCGGCCCGGGAGGGGCCGGTACGGGGCGGCGGGGCCTGCCATCGTCGGGGCATGTCGGGCGCCGACGATGCGTCGGCCGGCGCGTGGCGCGGGTCGCTCCAGGCGGGCCTCCCGCCACGGTCGCCCGGGGCCGGGCCGGTGGCCGCGGCGGGCAGGTCGCCCGGCGCCGGGGCGGGCGGGCCGGACCCGAAGCTCGACGGCCGGGGCCCGCCGGCCGGTACCGGGGGTGCGGCCGGGATCGGCCCGACCGGGGCCCCCAGGGCCGCGCGGGCCGCGGCGGCCAGCGCGCCGGCCGTCGGGAACCGGTGGTCGGGGTCCTTCGCCATCCCGCGCGCGACGACCTCGTCGAGCGCCCCCGGCACGCCGGGCCGGCCGATCGGGGGCGGCGGCACGACGAGGTGCGCATGCATCAGCGTGGGCAGGTCGCCGGTGAATGGCTGTCGTCCGGACAGGGCCTGGTGCAGCACGCAGGCGAGGGCGTAGACGTCGACCCGGCGGTCGGCCGGCACCCCGTGGAACCGCTCCGGCGCCAGGTACGCGACCGAGCCGGGGACCGTGCCGCTGCGGGTGAGCTGCTCACCGTCCTCGCCGGCCGCGGTGGAGCTGGCGATGCCGAAGTCGAACAGGTAGGCGAACACCTCGCCCGGGTCGATCCCGGCCGCGTGGTCGGCCCCCGCGAGCAGGATGTTCGACGGCTTGACGTCGCGGTGCACCATCCCCTCCTCGTGCGCGGCGTCGAGGGCGCTCGCGACCTGGGAGATCACCGCGACGGCCGCGGCGGGGGAGAGCGGGCCGTGCGCCGCCAACCAGGAGCCGAGGTCGGCCCCCTCGACCAGGCGCATGTCCAGGTACAGCCGGCCGTCGATCTCGCCGAAGCGGTGGATGGGGACGATGTGCGGTTCGCGCAGCCGCGCTGCCGCCCGGCACTCGCGGCGGAAGCGCTCGGTGTAGTCGGCGTCGCCGGCCAGCGCGGGCGGCAGGACCTTGAGCGCGACCTCGCGGTCGGTGTCGGTGTCGAAGGCGCGGTAGACCTCGCCCATGCCGCCGCGGCCGAGCAGCTCCTCGATCGTGTAGGGGCCGAACGTCGTGCCCTGCACCGTGCCCCCTTCGGACCCCGCGGACGCGCCACCGTGGGCGTGGCGGGACCGTACGCGATCTCGGGCGGGGGTGCGGCGGCGTTACCGGCTCACCGGGGGAGGGCCGCGGTGCCGATGACGTCGTCGACGGTCGACGGCGGGACCAGCGGCGGGGTCGGCGGGCCGCCGGCCGTGTCGGCGTTCGCGAGCAGCAGCGCGGTGCCGCCCGCGGTCGGCACGGCGAGCACCGCCGTGCGGCCCTCGGTGGCCAGGCAGCCGTCGTCGCCCGGGGTGGTGGAGACGGCCTCGACGACCACCCCGGTCGCGTCGCCGATCTCGACGGTCCGCGGCGCGCCGACCTCGACGCGCGGACCGTGGCCGGCGGTGCTCGTGTAGAAGGAGCGGCCGAAGTCGGCGGCGAAGCGGCGGGCGAGGGTGGCCGGGTCGTCGGGGGCCTGCACGAGCGCGCTGGTCGCGGTGCCGCGCTTGTAGGGGTTGCCGCGGCAGACGTAGCCGGGCGCATCGGCGCCGCCGGTGAACGCGACGCCGAGCCCGCGGGCGCCGACACCGTCGAGCGGGGTCCAGTCTCCGGGCACGGCGTAGGTCAGGGACGGCGTGGCGACGGGCCGGTAGCCCGCCGGCACGGTCGGCCCGGACAGCGCGGTGGCGAGGAACCAGGCGCCGCCGCCGATCGCCGCGAGGGCCAGCACGATCACGGCGGTGAGCCCGGCGATCCACCGGCCGGTGTGCCCTTCCCGACGCTCGACCGGCGGCGGGGCCCAGGACGGTTCCGACTGCGGCGGGGTGTCCGGAGGGCCCCAGGGCTGCTCGCCCGGGATCTCGGGCTCGCCCTCCCGCCCCGGGACGGCGGGGTAGCGCTGGCCGGGGTACTGCGGGGCGTCGGACGGGGTGGGCTCCGGGCCTCCCGCAGGCCGGCGGGGCTCGTCCGGGGCGTCCACGCGCGGGAGGGTAGCGCGCGGCCGGCACTCGATCATGGTGGCGGGCGTGGCCCCGGGTGTGGTGTCCTTCCGCCATGGACGCGGTGGACGCGCTGCGCCGGCGGCTGCCCTGGCTGCTCTGGGCGATTCCGGCGGCCGGGCTGCTGGCGGCGCTCGTCCTGGTCCTCGCCGGCGCCTACACCGCCGCCGGGGTCGTGGCCGCCGCGGCGCTGCTCATGGTGGAGCCGTTGCGCCGCATCACCGTCGCCTACCTGCCGCTGGACCTCGACGACGACGAACTCGCCGAGATCCGCGAGGTGAAGCTGCGGCAGGGAGAGGTCGCCGCGATCCACCGGCTCCGCGAGCTGCGCCCCGCCACCGGCCTCGGCGCGGCCGCCCGCAGGGTCCGCGATCTGTGATCCGGCTGATCAGCCGGGCAGGAACGACAGCCGGACCGAGCGCACCGCGTTGTCGACGTTCGTGTCCACCAGGCACACCGACTGCCAGGTGCCCAGCGCGAGTGCGCCGTCGATCACCGGGACCGACATGGAGGGCGCGACGATGGCCGGCAGCACGTGGTCGCGGCCGTGCCCGCGGCTGCCGTGGCGGTGGGTCCAGCGGTCGTCGGCCGGCAGGAGGTCGCGCAGCGCGGTGAGCAGGTCGGTGTCGCTGCCGGCGCCGGTCTCGATCACCGCGACGCCGGCGGTGGCGTGCGGCACCCAGACGTTGAGCAGGCCCTCCCGCGCGTCGACGGAGCGCAGGTGGTCGGCGATGCGCGAGGTCAGGTCGACGACCCGCTCCTCGCCGCCGGTGCGGACCTCGATCAGCTCGCTGTGCATGCCCCGACCCTAGAAGAGCCCCGCGCACCCGGCCTCCCGCGCGCCACGCTGCGCGGCTTCCCCCGAGTCGGGCCATGGGTTTCCGCGAGTCGGGAGTTCCGGTGGCGCGAGTCGGGGGTTCCGGTGGCGCGAGTCGGGAGTTGTGGTGGCGCGAGTCGGGAGTTGTGGTGCGGGCCGGCACGCCGCCGGAATTCGGTCAGCCCGCCGCAGCGCGCCGCCGTAGGGTCGGGGCGTGCGAGAGGCGTTCGGACGGATCTTCGACGTGCCCGACGGCTACCTGAACACCGCCAGTGTCGGGGTCCCCCCGCGCGAGACGGCCGACGCCGTCGACCGCGCCCTCGACGCCTGGCGGCACGGGACCGGCCGGGCCACGGACTTCGACGGCGTGGTGGCCGGCGCCCGCGCCTCCTTCGGCCGCCTCGTGGGGGTCGGCGCCGACCGGGTCGCCGTCGCGGGCTCGGTGTCGCCGCTGGTCGGACTCGTCGCGGCCGCGACGCCGGACGGCGCGCAGGTCCTCGTGGCGGAGGGCGAGTTCAGCAGTGTCAGCTACCCGTTCGCGGTGCAGGGCCGCGGGATCACGGTCACCGAGGTGCCGCTCGAGGAGCTGGGGGAGCGGGCGCCGGAGGCCGACGTCGTCGCGGTCAGCGTGGTCCAGTCCCTCGACGGGCGGCTCGCCGACCTCGACGCGCTGCGCGCCGCGCGTGCCTCGGGCACCCGGGTGCTGCTCGACGTCACCCAGGCCGCCGGGTGGATGCCGCTCGACCTCGGCTGGGCCGACGCGGTCGCAGGCGCCTGCTACAAGTGGCTCTTCGCCCCGCGCGGCGCTGCCTGGATGGCGGTGCGCCCGGAGCTCGAGCTCGTCCCGCACGCCGCGAATTGGTACGCCGCGGAGGACCCGTGGAGCAGCACCACGGGCCTGCCGCCGAAGCTCGCCGCCGAGGCGCGCGGGCTGGACACCTCGCCGGCCTGGTACTGCCACGTCGGCGCCGCGGAGTCCCTCGGCTGGCTCGCCGGGCTCGATCTAGTGGCCGTCCGAGCGCACTGCGCCGGCCTGGCCGACCGGTTCCGCGCCGGCCTCGGCCTCCCGCCCGCGGGCTCGGCGATCGTGCACATCGGCCTGCCCGACGCGGCGCGCCGGCTCGCCGGGGCCGGGATCGTCGCGACCGCGCGCGGCGGCGGGGCCAGGCTCTCGTTCGGCCTCTACAGCACCGACGCCGACGTCGAGCGCGCCCTCGCCGCCCTGACCTGAGCACCCCTGCGGTTCGGCCGCTCGAAACCGCCTTCTCGCGCTGTCGGATCTGGCGACTCGCGCTGCTGGATCTGGCGACTCGCGCTGTCGGATCTGGCGACTCGCGCTGTCGGATCTGGCGACTCGCGCTGTCGGATCTGGCGACTCGCGCTGTCGGATCTGGCGACTCGCGCTGTCGGATCTGGCGACTCGCGCTGCTGGATCTGGCGACTCGCGCTGCTGGATCTGGCGACTCGCGCTGCTGGATCTGGCGACTCGCGCTGCCGGATCTCGCGACTCTCGGGAGCTCACAGCGCGACCCGGGTGGGACTCCTCAGCGGACGATGCCGGGGAGGGAGGGGATGGTCGGGGCGGTGCCCGTGGCGGCGCGCCAGCGGGAGGCGCGGACCGTCCCCTCCGACAGCGCCTTGAGCGCCGCGACCCGCAGCTGCTGGTTGGTGGTGTGCTCCAGCACGGACCGCCAGGCCGCGAGCGCGTCGGCCTCCGCGGTCACGGCGAGCCGCCCGGCGGAGAGCGTGTCGGTCACCGGCACCGGCGTGGTGTAGGCCGGCTGCGCCGACACCGGCCGCGCCCCGACGTCCGTGAGCGTCTGCTCGATCTGGCTGCGCAGGGTGCGGTGCCCCGCGATGTCCTGGCGCGCCACGGCCGCCTGGTCCGCGGGCACGAACGCGAGGATCAGCGTGTAGGACCAGAGGGCGGCGTGCTCGGCGGACAGGGCGCCCTGAAGGGCGTTGACGGCCTCGTCGTCGATCGGGACGCTCATGATGTCTGCGGCGCCCCCAGCACCGTGGTGTAGGCCGCGCAGCAGGCGGCGACGGAGCCGACCAGCCCGGCCCGCGCCGTGGGCACGCTGCCGACCAGCCCGGCGGCCTCGCGCGCGGCGTCGGCCACGGCCTGGCGCACCGCGTCCAGGTCCGCGCCCGCCTGCGGGGCCGTCGGCGCGGGGGCGGGTGTGGCGGGCGCGGTGGTGCCGGCGACCCGGGCGATCTCCTGCTCGAGGGCGGTGGCGTGGTCGGTGCGGGCCGAGCGGAGCGGGTCGAGCTGCCCGGTCAGCGACGGGTCGGCCGTGATCACGGCGGTGACCAGGGCGGCGTCCGACCGGGCCCGGGTGACCAGCGGGATCAGCGGGTCCGGGCCGTCGTCGGAGGACGCGGCGGCGCACCCGGCGAGGACCGGGGCGGCGAGGCCCAGCCCGCCCGCCGCCAGGCCCAGCGACAACGCCCGCCTGCGGGTCAGCCGCGGGGCTGCCGGGCGGGGCGGAGGGCCGGGGTGCACAGCCCGGCATCCTGCCAGCCGCCGCTGCGGCGGCGGGGCACGGGTCCGGCGGTCCCTCCGGCGGTCCGCGATAGTCTGGACGGCCGTTACGACCTGCCGAGCGCCCGCGAAGGAGATCCATGCCGAGCCCCGCCCCCGATCAGCTCACCGGCACCCTGCGCGGTGTGCTGGAGCCCGTCGTCGCCGGCGCCGGGTTCGAGATCGAGGACATCGAGGTGCGGGCCGCCGGGCGCAAGCACACCGTGAAGGTGGTCGTCGACGTGCCCGAGGACGCCGAGGAGACCGGCGTCGGGCTCGACGCCATCGCCCGGCTGAGCCGCTCGGCCGCGGCGGAGCTGGACCGGCACGAGCACCTGATCGCGGGCTCGTACACGCTCGAGGTGACCTCCCCGGGCATCGACCGCCCGCTCACCCGGCCGCTGCACTGGCGGCGGGCGCACCTGCGCCTGGTCCGGGTGACGCTGGCCGGCGGCGAGACGCTCGAGGTGCGCGTCGGGCGCGCGGGGCCGGAGTCGGTCACCGTGGTGGAGGCGGGCGCGAAGAAGCCGCACCCGCGTGAGCTGCGCTACGCCGACGTGACCCGGGCCGTGGTGCAGGTGGAGTTCAAGGCGCCGCCGAAGGCGGAGGTCGAGGCGCTCGACGGGGCCGGCGGGGCGGCCCCGGGGAACGAGGAGCAGGCATGAACGTCGACATCGCGGCGCTGCGGGCCATCGAGCGGGAGAAGGAGATCCCGTTCGACACGGTCATCGAGGCCATCGAGACCGCCCTGCTCACGGCGTACAAGCACACCGAGGGCCATCAGCCGCACGCGCGGATCGACATCGACCGCAAGACCGGGCTGGTCCGGGTCATGGCGCACGAGGTCGGCGAGGACGGCGAACCCGGCCCCGAGTGGGACGACACCCCGGAGGGCTTCGGCCGGATCGCCGCCACCACCGCGCGGCAGGTCATCGTCCAGCGGCTGCGCGACGCCGAGCACGAGCGCACCTACGGCGAGTTCGCCGCCCAGGAGGGCGAGATCGTCTCCGGGGTGATCCAGCGCGACGCCCGCGCGAACGCCCGCGGTGTGGTCGTGGTCTCCCTGGGGCAGATCGAGGGCGTGCTGCCCCCGACCGAGCAGGTGCCGGGGGAGAGCTACGAGCACGGCGACCGGATCCGCTGCTACGTCGTCGGCGTCAGCCGGGGAATGCGCGGCACGCAGATCACGTTGAGCCGCACGCATCCCAACCTCGTGCGCAAGCTGTTCGCGCTGGAGGTCCCCGAGCTGGTCGACGGGTCGGTGGAGATCGTCGCCGTCGCCCGCGAGGCCGGGCACCGGTCGAAGATCGCGGTGCGGTCCAAGGTCGCCGGGGTCAACCCGAAGGGCGCCTGCATCGGCCCGATGGGCCAGCGGGTGCGCAACGTCATGAGCGAGCTGCACGACGAGAAGATCGACATCATCGACTGGTCGGAGGACCCGGCGACGTTCGTCGGCAACGCGCTCTCGCCGTCGAAGGTGGTGTCCGTCACGGTGATCGACGCGCGCACCCGGACCGCGCGGGTCGTGGTGCCGGACTTCCAGCTGTCCCTGGCGATCGGCAAGGAGGGGCAGAACGCACGGCTCGCAGCCCGTCTGACCGGCTGGCGGATCGACATCCGCAGCGACGCGGACCCCCGCGCCCGGGCCGGCCGGACCGAGCTCGACGCGGACCCGGAGGACGAGTCCCCCGTGGCGCGCACCTCGGGGACGGAGTCGGTCGGCTGAGGGAGGACGCGCTACACTCGATCCCGGCCCGCAACCGGGCGCAGGGACCCGTCCGCACCTGTGTCGGGTGTCGCACCCGGGAGCAGGCCACCGGTCTGTTGCGCGTCGTCGCGGTGGACGGGGCCCTGGTCCCGGATCCGCGCGGACGCCTCCCCGGCCGGGGTGCCTGGGTGCATCCCGCCTCGGGGTGTCTCGACCGGGCCGAGCGCCGATCGGCGTTCCCGCGGGCACTGCGTGTCCCGGGTCCGCTGCCGGTGACCGCGGTCAGGTCGTACCTCGACGGGATCAGCGCCGCCACGGCGGCGGATCCTGCTGGGGGGCAACAGGAGGGAGCCGGGACAGTCCCGGTTCCGTCAGTCACGGAAGACAAGGTCGACCCGTCATGAGCCAGTCGTGAAGATCGCACCATGAACGTGCATCGACTCTAGGTTCGAGGTCGAGCGGACACCTGCCGCCCGGCCTCTCGGAGACATAGGAGAGCAGTGGCAGGCAAGGCCCGCGTGCACGAGCTCGCGAAAGAGCTCGGCATTTCCAGCAAGCAGGTCCTGAGCAAGCTCGCGGATCTCGGGGAGTACGTGAAGTCCCCGTCCTCCACCGTCGAGGCCCCCGTCGCGCGCAAGCTGCGCGACTCCATGGCCGGCAACGGTGGCGGCCCCCGTCGTGGGGTCCCCGGTGGCGGCGGCAGCCGCCCCCGTCCCGGCCAGTCCTCGGGTGCGCCCGCCCCGGGTCCGCGCCCCGCGGCGCCGTCGGGCCCGACCGGCGGTGCGGCGCCCGGCTCCGCGCCGGGGACCACCGGCTCGACCCCCGGCCCGTCGCGTTCCGGCGCGCCCACTCCCGGTCCGGGCCCGCGGCCCGGCCCCCGGCCCGGCCCGCGCCCGGAGGCGCCGGCCGCGTCGGCGTCGGCGCCCGCTCCCGAGCGCCCCGCGACGCAGCGTCCGGACCAGGGTTCGGACCAGCAGGGTTCGGGCCAGCAGGGTTCGGGCCAGCAGGGTTCGGGCCAGCAGGGTTCCGGCCAGCGCCCGGCCCAGCCCGGCGGCGCGCGTCCGGGTCCGCGTCCCGGCCCCCAGCAGCGGCCCGCCCAGCAGGGTGGTCCCCAGGGCGGTCAGGGCGGTGCCCAGCAGGCCCCGCAGCCCGGCGGCGCGCGTCCGGGCCCGCGTCCGGACGCCCCGCGGCAGCAGCCCGCGGCCGCGTCCGGTGGTTCCGGTGCCGGCACGGTGCCCCCGCGCAGCGCCGGGCCGCGTCCCGGCCCGCGCCAGCCGCGCGTCGGCAACAACCCGTTCGGCGTCGGCTCCGGCGCCCCGCCGCGTCCGGCCGCGCCGCGCCCCGGCCCGCCGCCCGCGCAGGGTGGCCAGCAGGGGGGCGGCCAGGGCGGCCAGCAGGGCGGCGCCCCGCGTCCCGGCCCCGGTGCCGGTGGCCCGCGGCCCCCGCAGCGCTCCGGTGAGGCCGGTCGCGGCGGTCCGCGGCCGAGCCCGGGCAACATGCCCCCGCGCCCGAACCCCGGCATGATGCCGGCCCGCCCGGCCGGCGGGCGTCCCGCGCCCGGTGGCCGTGGTGGCCCCGGCGGTCGTGGTGGCCCCGGCGGTCGTCCCGGCGGTCCGGGCGGTCGTCCCGGCGGCGGCGGCTTCCGTCCCGGTGGCGGTGGCGGCCCCGGCGGCGGTGGCGGCGGTGCCCCGGCGGGCGGCGGCTTCCGCGGTCGTCCCGGTGGCGGCGGCGGTCGTGGCCGCGGCGGGACCGCGGGTGCCTTCGGGCGTCCCGGCGGTCCGGCGCGCAAGGGCCGCAAGTCGAAGCGGCAGAAGCGCCAGGAGTTCGACTCGATGCAGGCGCCGTCGGTCGGTGGCGTCCGCCTGCCCAAGGGCAGCGGCGAGACGATCCGGCTGCCGCGCGGCGCGTCGCTCACCGACTTCGCGGAGAAGATCAACGCCAACCCGGCTTCGCTGGTCCAGGTGCTGTTCCACCTGGGCGAGATGGTGACGGCCACGGCGTCGGTCGCCGACGAGGTGCTCGAGCTCCTCGGCAACGAGATGAACTACAACGTCCAGGTCGTCAGCCCGGAGGAGGAGGACCGCGAGCTTCTCGACAGCTTCGACATCTCCTTCGGCGACGAGGGTGACGAGGAGGACTGGGCCGTCCGGCCGCCGGTCGTGACCATCATGGGTCACGTCGACCACGGTAAGACCCGACTCCTCGACACGATCCGGAAGGCGAACGTCCGCGAGGGCGAGGCCGGCGGTATCACCCAGCACATCGGCGCCTACCAGGTGCAGACGGAGCTGGAGGGTGTCGAGCGGCCGATCACCTTCATCGACACCCCGGGTCACGAGGCGTTCACCGCCATGCGTGCCCGCGGGGCGAAGTCCACGGACATCGCGGTGATCGTGGTCGCGGCCGACGACGGCGTCATGCCCCAGACGGTCGAGGCGATCAACCACGCCCAGGCGGCCGACGTGCCGATCGTGGTCGCGGTGAACAAGATCGACGTCGAGGGCGCCAACCCGTCGAAGATCCGCCAGCAGCTGACCGAGTACAACCTGGTCGCGGAGGAGTACGGCGGCGACACGATGTTCGTCGACATCTCCGCGAAGCAGGGGACGAACATCGAGCAGCTGCTCGAGGCCATCCTGCTCACCGCGGACGCGGCGCTGGACCTGCGGGCCAACCCGAACATGGAGGCCCAGGGCGTCACGATCGAGGGTCACCTCGACCGCGGCCGTGGTCCGGTGGCGACCGTCCTCGTCCAGCGCGGCACGCTGCGCGTCGGCGACTCGATCGTCGCGGGCGACGCCTCCGGGCGCGTCCGGCGGATGGTCGACGAGCACGGCGCGGACGTCACCGAGGCGCTCCCGTCGCGGCCGGTGCAGGTCATCGGTCTGACCTCAGTCCCGGGTGCGGGTGACACGTTCCTCGTCGTCGACGAGGACCGGGTGGCCCGGCAGATCGCGGACCGGCGGCGGGCGCGCGAGCGCAACGCCGAGCTGGCCAGCCGCCGCAAGCGCGTGTCGCTCGAGGACCTCGACGCCGCGCTGAAGGAGACCAGCACCCTCAACCTGATCATCAAGGGTGACAACTCGGGTACCGTCGAGGCCCTCGAGGACGCCCTGATGAAGCTGGACGTGGGTGAGGACGTCGACCTGCGGGTGATCCACCGCGGCGTCGGTGGCATCACCGAGGGCGACATCAACCTCGCCATCGCGGACAACGTCATCGTCATGGGCTTCAACGTCCGTGCCGAGGGCAAGGCCACGGAGCTGGCCAACCGCGAGGGCGTGGAGATCCGCTACTACTCGGTGATCTACCAGGCGATCGAGGAGATCGAGCAGGCCCTGAAGGGCATGCTCAAGCCGGAGTACGAAGAGGTCGAGCTGGGCCGCGCGGAGGTCCGCGAGGTCTTCAAGTCCTCCAAGTTCGGCACGATCGCCGGTTGCCTCGTGATGAACGGCGAGATCCGCCGCAACGCCCGCGGGCGCCTGCTGCGCGACTCGGTCGTCATCGCGGAGAACCTGCCGATCAGCTCGCTGCGGCGCTTCAAGGACGACGTGGTCGAGGTCCGCGAGGGCTTCGAGTGCGGTCTGACCCTGGGGACCTACAGCGACATCAAGGTCGACGACGTCATCGAGACGTTCGAGATGCGGGAGAAGCCCCGCGCGTGATCGATGTCGGCGGCGCGGCCGGGGTCACCCCGGCCGCGTCGTCGTCCACAGGTGACATGTACGTAGGAGCACTGGAGCTGGACGTCCTGCTCGGGGACGTCCACTCGCTCAAGCAGAAGCGCTCCGCCGTCCGGCCCGTCGTGGCCGAGCTGCGGCGGCGCTTCGCGGTGTCCGCCGCCGAGGCCGGGCACCTGAACCTGCACCGCCGTGCCCTGATCGGGGTGTCCTGCGTCGCCGCGGACCCCGGTCACGTCACCGAGGTGCTGGACTCCTGCGAGCGGCTCGTCGCCGCCCGCCCCGAGCTGGAACTGCTGTCCGCCCGGCACCGGATGCTGGGACCGGAGGATTGAACGGCCCGTGAGTGGTGATCTGTCGATCGTCGACGGTCGCCGCGCACGACCCGCAGGGAGGAGCGCGTCATGGTGGACCAGGCCCGCGCCCGGCGGCTGGCGAAGCGGATCTCGCAGATCGTCGCCGGCGCGCTGGAGCACGAGGTGAAGGACCCCCGCCTGGCGATGGTGACCATCACCGACACCCGGGTCACCGGGGACCTGCGCGAGGCCACCGTCTACTACACGGTGCTCGGCCGCACGGTCGACGAGGCGCCCGACAACGCGGGGGCCGCCGCCGCGCTCGACAGCGCCAAGGGCGTGCTGCGGACGATGGTGGGCCGGCAGACCGGCATCCGCCACACCCCGAGCCTCGCCTTCGTCGCCGACGAGGTCCCGGACGAGGCCCGCCGGATGGAGGAGCTGCTCGCCCGCACCCGCGAGTCCGACGCGGAGGTGGCGCGGCTGGCCGCCGGCGCCCGGCCCGCCGGCGACCCCGATCCCTACCGCGCACCCCGCGAGCAGGAGGGCTTCTCGGACTCCGCCGCGGCCGGGGAGGAGTGAGCGACCGGTGACCGCGCACCCCCGGTTCGCGGCGTTGGGCCCGGACGACCGGGACGACGCCGACGCCGCGATCGACCGCGCGGTCACCCGGGCGGTGCGCGACGCCGCCGCCGTCCTGCAGGACGCCCGGGAGGTCGTCGTCCTCGGGCACGTGTCGCCCGACGCCGACGCCCTCGGCAGCGCCCTCGCGCTCGGGCTCGCGCTGCACCGGCGCGGGAAGTCCGTGCAGGTCTCCTTCGGTGTGCGGGGCGGCGACGAGTCAGCGCCCGAGTCCCTGCGCGCGCTCGACAGCGCGGGCCTGCTGGTCCCGGCCTCGGCCGTGCCGGAGGCGCCGGAGGTGCTGGTCGCCTGCGACACCGCCGACCAGCACCGTCTCGGGGTGCTCGCCGGCCGGGTGGACGCCGCCGGCCGCTCGGTCCTCGTCGACCACCACGCGTCGAACCCCGGGTTCGGCACCGTCCGGGTGCTCGACCCGCGCGCCGAGGCGACCGTGATGCTCGTCCGGCGCATCCTCGCCGAGCTCGGCACGCCGCTCGACCCCGAGATCGGCCGCTGCCTCTACGCGGGGCTGGCCACCGACACCGTCGGCTTCCGCATCGGCGGGCCGGGGCCGCACCGGCTGGCCGCCGAGCTCGTCGAGGTGGGGGTCGAGGTCGAGCCGCTGATGCGCGGGCTCGTCGACTCGCACCCCTTCGCCTGGCTGGGTGCCCTGGGCGGGATCCTGGCGACCGCCGAACTCGAGAACGGCGTGCCGGCGGGCCGGGCCACGGTCCACGCCACGGTGCCGCTCGACGTCGTCCGGCGCTTCCGGCCCGAGGAGGTCGAGAGCGTGGTCGACCACGTCCGGACCGCCGTCGAGGCCGAGGTCACCGTGGTGCTCAAGCAGGTGGACCGGACGCGCTGGACCGTCTCCCTGCGCTCGCGCGGCGGGGTCGACGTCGCCGCGGTTGCGGTCGGGCTCGGCGGCGGCGGGCACCCGCGGGCCGCCGGGTTCACGATCGACGGCACGCGGGAGGAGATCCTCGCGACGATCCGGACCGCGCTCACCACCAGGGGACGATCCGGACGCAGCTGACCCACGATGTTCACCTCGTTCTCAGCAAGGGGTGCGTACCCTCGGGCCCGACGAGGAGGACGACTTGACTGCTGAGCCCGCCCTCCCCGCCCCGTCCACCCCCCGGGGTGGCGTGGCCGGGAGCATCCCGACCTGCACCGTTCCGCCGTTCGCCGCCGGGCCGCGGCGGGCCTTCCTGGCCGCGGCCGTGCGCAGCCCGGGCCAGATCGGGGCCGTGGCCCCGAGCTCGCCGAGGCTGGCCGACCTGCTGGCCTCGGTGGTCCCCACGCACGGCGCGCCCATCGTCGTCGAGCTCGGGCCGGGCACCGGCTCGGTGTCGGCGGCCATCGCCGAGCGGCTGCCCGCCGGCGCACGGCACCTCGCCGTGGAGCTCGACCCGCGCCTCGCGGCCTACCTGCGCCGCACCCGTCCGGACATGGAGGTCGTCGTCGGCGACGCCGAGCACCTCACCGGGCTGCTCGCCGCCCGCTCGGTGCCCGCGGTCGACGCCGTGGTGAGCGGGCTGCCCTGGTCGCTGTTCGGCGGGGCCACCCAGCGCGCGATCCTCGACCAGGTCGCGGCGGCCATCGGCCCGACCGGCGCCTTCGCGACCTTCGCCTACACCCACACCGCGCCCATGACCACGGCCCGCCGCTTCCGCCGGATGCTGTCCGAGGTGTTCGACGAGGTGGTGGTCAGCCGCACGATCTGGCGCAACCTCCCGCCGGCCTACGCCTACGTCTGCCGCCGTCCCAGGAGCGAGGGGCGGTACCAGAGCGTCCAGCGCGACACGGGCAGATAGCCCATCCGCCGGTAGACGCCGTGGCCGTCGTCGCTGGAGATCAGGACGGCGGGCAGCGCCGGGTCGGCCAGGGTCGCCGCCCAGGTGACTGCCGCCCCGAGGCCGCGGCCGCGATACCGCGGCAGGGTCGTCACGCACTCCACGTCGACCACGCCGTGCCCGGTCCAGGACAGCGCGGTCGCGACCGGGCGGCCGTCGGCGTGCGCCAGCCAGAACCGTGCCGGTCCGCCGAGCAGCGCGGGCGGTACCGGTGAGGCGGGCGCGGGAAAGCCTGCGGCGAGGATGTCCCCCCACTCCGCGAGGCCGCCCGGATCGTCCACTTCGGTCACGGTGACGCCGGACGGCAGCGGCGGGGCGGCGCGGTCCGCGGGCCGCACCATGAAGTGCGGATGCCCCATCGGTTGCAGGCCGGCGGGCCGCAGGTCCGGTGTGGGGTGCGGGGTGACGAGCAGCCAGGGCCTCCCGGGGCTCGTCGTGGCCACTGTGGCCATGACGGCCACTGGGGCCACTGGGGGCACTGGGGGCACTGGGGGCACTGTGGGCAGTGCGGGCACTGTGGGCGGGTTCGCCGCGGTGGCCACCGCGCGCGCCGCGTCGAGGTCCACGGGTCCCGCCGACACCGCCGCATTGAGGAACACGCAGGGCGACAGCGCGTCGGCGAGGACGAGCCCGCCCACCCGCCGGACCGTGCCGCCGGCGGCCTCGGCCCACCTCGCGGCCCGGTCCGTCATGGCCCGGACCGCGGCGAGGGTGAGCGAGTCGCCGTCCGGCGTGGTGTCCTCCCAGCCGCTGATCGGGGCGACGGGTCCCGCGCTCGTCCCGGCGCTCGTCCCGGCGCCCATCTCAGGGCTCCAGCAGGTAGAAGCGGAACATCTCGTGCTCGATCGGCAGCACCGAGACGCCCGCGAAGCCGGCCTCGGCGGCGTAGCGCCGCAGCACGTCGGGGCGCAGCACGGTGCCGGTGGCGGCCGAACCCGGTTCGCTGCGGCCGACGGGCAGGCAGTGCAGCACGCTGGCCGCGTACAGGAAGCGCTGCATCGGGTCGGCGCCGGGGGAGAAGGTCTCGTCGGCCCGTTCGTCCATGATCACGACCGGCCCGGCGGTGATCCGGTGCGCGGTCCGCAGCGCCGCGACCGGGTGGGCGAGGTCGTGCAGCATCTCGAAGGCGAACACCGTGTCGTACCGGCCGGTGAGCGCCGGGTCCGCGACGTCGGCGACCACGAACCGCACGCGGTCGGCCACGCCCGCCGCGGCGGCGTGCTCCCGGGCCGCCTCGATCGACGGCGGGTCCGCGTCGAACGCGTCGACCTGCACACCGGGGTAGCCCAGCGCGAGCGCGATCGCCGCCCAGCCCTCGCCGCAGCCGAACTCGGCGACGGTGCCGCCGGCGGCCAGCCGGGCATCGAGCCCGGGCACCTGCGGCACCCACTCCTGCACCAGCTGCCCGACGAAGCAGGGCCGGCTCAGGGCCGCCTGCGCGTGCTGGACGCCGTAGGCGCCGTAGGGCACGCCCGCGCCGGTGCGGAAGGCCTCGGTCAGGGCGGGCAGCACCCGGCCGAGGGACTCGACGAACTCGGCGAGCGGGACGAGCCGGGCGGGGCTGTCGGGGTCGAGCAGCACCGGTTCGCTCCCCGGGATCAAGCCGAACCGGCGCTGTTCGGGATCCGCGGCCGGGTCGTCGACGGCGAGCAGGCCCGCGGTGGCCTGCTGCTCGCACCACTCGCGGGCGTACCGGGCGTCGACGTCGGCGGCCTTGGCCAGCTCGGGCGCGGTCGACGGGCCGCTGCCGGCGAGGGCCCGGTACAGGCCCAGCCGGTCGCCGAGCAGCACCGTGGCCAGCTCGAACGCGCCCAGGCCCGCCTCGAACAGGCGGCCGGCGAGCTCCTCGGTGACGGACGGGGCGGGGTTCTCGGTCATGGTGTTCTCCTTCCCTCGTCGGAGAAGGCGCCACGGACCGCGTAGCGGTGCTACAGCCGCCAGGTGACCGCGTGCTCGGGGTCGTAGCGGCAGAAGGTCCCGGTGTGGACCGACGCGCGCAGGTGCCGGCCCAGCTCGGGGTGCACCGCGGCGACCCGGTCCACGGCCGCCCGCACGCGGTTGCCGACGGCCTTGCGCCGCCGCTCGACGTCGGACCCCGCCGTGCGCGGACGCCCGCCCAGCCCGGTCACGGCGGCGAGCTCGGCGATCAGCGCGTCCCGTTCCGCAGTGGCGCGGGCGGACCGCTCCGGGTCGTGTGTCGCGGCGGCGTCCTCGACCTCCTCGTCGAGGTCCCGCAGCCGGGTGCGGTAGGCGGCGACGGCGGTGCGGTCGGCGAGCACGAGGCCGCTCCCGTCCGGTGCAGGCACTCCGGCCAGCTCGTGCACGGCGACCTCGCGGCCCGGCCGGGCGAGCAGGACGGCGAGGTCGCGCAGGCCCTTGCTGTTCCGCAGCCGCACCGTCCGGCCGGCGTAGCTCAGGGCCCAGAGCTCACCCTCGCGGCGGAACTCGGCGGGTCCCGCAGTGGGTCCCGCGCTGGGTCCTGCGGTGCCGACCGCGCCGCTCTCGCCGGCCGGCTGGTCCGGCTCGGTCCGCCCGGCCGGCTCGCCGACGCCGTCCAGCTCTGCCGCCCACGCCCTGGTCCGCCGCTCCAGCGCGGCCCCGGCCCGCGCATCGGCCTCGACCGCCGCGACGAGGTGCCGCCGCGCCGCGGCCGAGTCCCCGCGGAGCGCGGCGAGCCGGCCCAGGAACGCGTCGACCGAGCCCCAGGTGCCGGCGACCATGCCCTCCACCGCGAACAGCCCGGCGTGGGGGAGCAGCAGGGCATACGTACGCGCGGCGGCGGTGCGGTCGCCGAGCAGCAGCGCTGCCTGGGCCACCTGCACCGCCTCGGGCAGCCACTCGCTGTCGTGCGGCCCGGCAGCACGCCCGTCGAGCCAGCGGTCGAGCAGGTCGGCCGCCCCGGGCTCGCCGGCGAGCGCGCGCAGCAGGGCGTGGGTCGCGTAGACCGACGGGCCGAGGGCCGGCGCCAGGCGCAGGAAACCCTCGAGGTCCGCGTCCTCGGGCCGGCCGCCGAGCACCGCCGCGACGAACCGTTGGGTGAGCAGCAGGATCTCGGCGTTGCCGCTGCGCGAGCGCGTGACCAGCCCGGCGAGCTCGGCGTCGTGCCGCCGCCAGGCCTCCTCGTCCCCGGCGGCGAGCGCGCGGGCGCCGCGCCACAGCGGGACGCACCAGCTCAGCCCGGCCTGCCGCAGCGGCTGCGCGACGTGCGCGTACGCGGCGATCTCGACGTCGACGTCCGCCCAGCGGCCCGCCTCGGCCAGCGCGACCGTGCGCAGGCGCCGGCCCAGGAGCTCCCTCGCCCGGTCCGGGATCCGACGCGCGCAGGCCACGATCTCGTCCGCCGCCGCGCGCCGCTCGGCGACGTGCGCCGGCCCGGCCGTCGCGTCGCAGCGGGCCGCGAGGGCCGCGGCCAGCACCCGGGGATCGCCCAGCCTGCGGGCGCCGGCGACGGCCTCGTCGGCCAGGGCCAGCCGGCGCGGCTCGTCGCCGGTGAAGGCCAGCGCGACCGAGAGCCGGGCCGCGAGGGCCGCCCGCAGGGCCGGCTCGCCCGGCGGGACGGCGGCCAGCGCCTCCTCGAGCAGAGCGCAGCGGCCCGGGTCGCGCAGGTCGATCTCGAAGCCGGTGGTGCCCCCGGTCGCACCGAGCGCGGCGGTCGCGAGCAGGTCGGGACGGTCGTGCCGGCGGGCGTCGGCGGCCGCCTCGAGGTAGACCGCCCGGGAGCGTCCCGGATCGCCCGCGGCCAGCGCCGCCTCGCCCAGAGCGCACAGCACCTCCCCCCGGCCGGGTACGGGGCCCGCGGGGTCGAGGTGCGTCAGGGCGGTCGCCAGCCACCGCACGGCGTCCTCGTGGGCCGCGCCGGCGGTCGCGGCGGTCGCGGCCCGGACCGCGGTCGCCCCCGCCGCCCCCCCCACCCCCGGCACGCCCGC
>NZ_JAJSOK010000034.1 GCF_021283305.1 Pseudonocardia kujensis | reverse complement strand
GCCTGGATCTGCGCGACGACGGCGTCGGGCCGGTCGTCGACGTCGTGCCACGTCAGTCGAAGGACGGTCCACCCGGCTGCGACCAGCGCGTTCTGCTTGTCCCGGTCGTTCTGGAAGCGCACGGCGTCGACATGCCACGCCCAGCCGTCGAGCTCGACGGCGACCCGCTCCGCCGGGAAGGCGAGGTCGATCGTCCACGGCCCGAACGGCAGTGCGCGGACCCCGCCGTCGATGCCTGCCCGCCGAAGCAGCGCCAGCAGGACCCGCTCGCCGCCCGAGTCGGCGCGGTCGGCGGCGGCCGTGACGAGGGCGCGCATGCGAGCGGCCCCCGTGCAGCCGAGCGCGCGGTGGTAGGCCGAGAGGAGCTCGTCGAAACTCACGTACCGCTGCAGGACCCGGTCGAGCAGTTCCGAGCCGCCCGCGGGCAGTGCCGCCGCGACCTCGAGAGCGGTGAGGGCAGGAGCGGTGACCCGGACGCCCCGCAGGGAGCGAACGTCGGCCGGGGCGAGCTCCCGGCGTCGCACGACGATCCCCTCCGGCGGGCGGGGCCGCCTCGCCGGAGGAACGGTGACCTGGATGCGCGGCGGGCAACGCTCCGTCATGCGGTGCCACCAGGCCGCGGCCTCGCCGGAGACGGTGGAACCCCGACCGGCCCAGATCGACGCGACCCTGATCCGCGCGGCGTCGCTCGTCGGGTGTCCGGCGACGAGAAAGACCCGTGGCGCCGCGCGCTGCCAGGCCCCGGAGGCGACGCGTCGGTGCACCGCGCGGGCGGACAGCCCCAGATCGCGGGCCTGGTCCAGGCCGATCACGCCGTCCTGGCGCACGAGCAGGCGGTGCAGGCGGTGCAGGCGGTCGTCCATGGCACACAGCGTCGTCGGGCGCGAGGGTCAGCGGGCCCCTTTGCTCGTCCCGTTCACGGTCGCGAACCAGCCATGATCACCTGTCGGGGATGTCAACGGTCGTTCCCCGACTTCCCTCGTCCAGAATCGGTGATCACGACAGGAGGCCCGCGGCGCCGGGAGACCACTCCGCGAGCGATCCGCAGACCATGATCACCGGTCATGGAGGCGGTCAGTCGGATTCCGACCCTCCCAGTCCAGGAACAGTGATCACGGCCTGGGTGGCGCGCCGGCTGACCCATGATCGTCGCCCCTGAGCGGGCACGGTCGAAATCCGACCTTCCCCGTTCACATTCGATGATCTTGCGAAGGCCGCCATTCACCTTCGATGAACTTGCGGAGGAGGCGTGCCGTCCACGTTCGATGGTCTTGGGCAGGACGCGCGCCATCCACCTTCGACGAACTTGCGAAGCACGCGCGCCGTCCAGGTTCGAGGATCTTGCGAAGGACGCGCCATCCACCTTCGACGAACTTGCGGAGGACGCGCGCCGTTTACGTTCGATGATCTTGCGGAAGACGCGCCATCCACCTTCGACGAACTTGCGAAGGACGCGCGCCCATCCACCTTCGATGATCTTGCCCGGGATACGCGCCGTCCACGAGCGGGGCCGGTCCACGACCAGGACTGCTCCGTGGGGCCGAAGCAGCGCACCATGGGTGACCGCGTCTCACGACAACAGCCTGCCTCGCACCCGCGCTCAGGGACCCCGCCGCCATGATCACCAGTCAGGGACGCGGCCACCGTGGCCCTCATCGGCGGCGAGCGCTGCCTCGAGTCGGAATTCGACCCTTCCCGTCCACGACCGAGGACCACAGCCCGAGGAAGTGACAGCCGGGGTCATGACCGTCGAGCCTGGGCAGGAGAGGTCGACCCTCCTCGCCCACGACGAATGATCACGCGGACAGGAAGGCGGTGAGGGCCGAGAGGGTGGCGGGGAGGTTCTCCTCCACCAGGAAGTGCCCGGCGCCGGGGATCGCCCGGCCCGTGACGAGGGCGGGTTCGGCGGCGAGCCGGCGCCAGACGGTGGTCGGGGGTTCGGGGTTGCGCCCCACCACCCCCTTCTCCCCCCACAGCACGAGGGTCGGCGCCCGGAGGCGCGCCCCCTCGGCATCGTGCTCGAGGTCGACGGTGGCGCCGGCCCGGTAGTCCTCGAGCATCGCGTGCCGCGCCTCGGGATCGGCGAAGGCCTTCTCGTAGGCGGCGAGGGACTCGGCGTCGTGCGCCGCGAGCCCGCTCCCCCAGCTGCCGAGCAGCCGGTGCAGGTAGTAGATCGGGTCGCCGGCGATCAGGCGCTCGGGCAGGTCGGCGGGCTGGATGAAGAAGAACCAGTGGTAGTAGGCCTGGGCCAGGCTGCGGTCGACGTGCTCGTAGACGTAGCTCGTGGGCAGGATGTCGAGCAGCGCCAGCCGCTCCACGCGGTCGGCGTGGTCGAGGGCGAGCCGATGGGTCACCCGGGCGCCCCGGTCGTGCCCGACGACGGCGAACCGCTCGAACCCCAGCTCCGCCATCACCCCGGCCTGGTCGGCCGCCATGGCGCGGAACGAGTATCCGGCGTGGTCCTCACCGGAGGGAGGTCGGTCGGACTCCCCGTACCCGCGCAGGTCGGTGGCGACGACCGTGTGCCGCGCCGCCAGCTCGCGCATCACCGGCCGCCACATCACGTGGCTCTGCGGGAAGCCGTGGAGCAGGAGCACCGGCGGGCCCTCGCCGCCGCGCGTCCCGTGGATCCGGACCCCGTCGACCGCGACGTCGAACGACGTGAACCCCGTCATGTCCGCCATGCCCGGAACCGTAGCCGGGCTCTTCGGCCGTGGCAGCCGCTTCCGGCTCGGAGGCGCCGATCTCGAACACCCACGCCTTGAGCACCGCGAACCGGATCAGCCCGCCGAGCACGCTGGCGAGCGTGACCGCGGCGGTCTCCTCCAGCGGCGTCGCCCCCGGGACGATCTCGTGCAGCACGAGCAGCACCGCGGTGCTGTAGCCCGCGTAGAAGGCGACGGTCCCGGCGTCCTGGATGCAGACCCGCCAACGGTGGGCGGAGGCACCGTCGAAGGTGAAGCGGCGGTTGATCTCGGTGCTCACCGCGGTGCTGAGCAGCAGCGCGACGAGGTTGGCCGGGACGGCGTCGAGGACCAGCCGCATCAGCAGGTAGAGCGCGGCGTTGACGGCGGTGCCGAGGCCGCCGACGACGGCGAACCGTACGAGCTGGACCAGCAGCGGGAAGCGCGCGCGGAACGCGGCGACCCCGCGGCCCAGGCCCGCCATCACTCCGGCGACGAGCTCCGTGAGGGCCTGCCCCGGGCGCATTCCCCCGATCGCCCTGCTCGCCGTCACCCGTCCACCTCTTCCGCCCGATCCCGTGATCGGTACCTTTGTCGCATCCCCGCCTGGGTCTACGCCCTTCCCCAGCTGTGCAAACGCTGTGAGGAAGGATCTTCATCCCCTCGCGCGTGATCCGTGACGGAGTCGTGATCAGCGATACCCGTCACCAGTACGTGGTACGCGCGTTGACCCTGTGAGGTCGATTGCTACCCGTCCGGGTGGCAGACCGGATCACCGACAGGAGGACGGCCGGACATGCGTCGGACGGCACTGGCACTCGCGGTCATCGCGCTCGTCGCGACGGGTGGCGTCGCGGCCGCCACGGCGGCCTCCGCCGCACCGACGAGTGATCCCGTCGTCGCGCACGGCTACTACCTCGCGCTGAACGGCACCGCGCCGGACGGCGCGTGGTCGCCCCAGTCGGACACGCTCGTCGACCCGAAGGTCGGGCACTGCTACGACCTGACGTCGCTGCCCACCGGTCCGGGCGCGGACTGGACCGAGTCGGTGAACCGCACCGACAAGGTCGCCCTGCTGTCGACGAAGACCTGCGCCCAGCAGGCGCAGGACGCCGCGGGCAAGACGGGGGAAGCCGCAGCGGCCGCGCACCAGGCGGCGCGCTGGACCTCCCCGGACTCGGTCTCGCCGGGTTCCGGCGAGTACACGTTCCGCTCGGTGAGCTTCGCGAACGTGCCCTGACCGACCTGCCCGACCCGAGCGCCCCCGGCCGGACGCGGGCCGGCCGGGCGCGGTCGGGTCGGGCGCGGTCGGGTCGGGCACGGGCCGACCGGGACTCAGACCTGCAGGAACACCGTCTCCCGGTCGCCCTGCAGATGGATGTCGAAGCGGTACTCCGCCTCGCCCACCTTCTCCGCGACGAGGGTCGCCCGCCGCTCGGCCGGCACGGCGGCGAGGAGCGGGTCGGTGTCGTTGCCGGGCTGGCCGGCGAAGTAGATCCGGGTGACCACGCGGTCGAGCAGGCCGCGCGCGAACACCGAGACGTCGAGGTGGGGCGCCTCCTCGGCGTCGTCGTCGAGCGCCGGCAGCGCGCCGGGCAGCACGGTCCGGATGCTCCACCGGCCCGTCTCGTCCGTGCAGCTGCGGCCGAACCCGAGGAATCCGGGCACGGACGGCTCGACGGCCCCGCGCGGGTCGTCCGGGTGGGCGAAGCGGCCGTCGGGGTCGGCCTGCCAGGTCTCGACCAGCCCGTCGGTGATCGGCACGCCGGCGCCGTCGTAGACGGTCCCGGAGATCACGATCTCGCCCGGGGTGCCCGGCGGGACGACGTCGGCGCCCTTCGGCCAGTCGAGCCCGAGCCGCAGGTACGGCCCGACGGTCTGGGAGGGCGTCAGCGGCAGCTGCTCACTCATGGGTCTCCTCGAACGGGGTCTGCTCGCGCCCGCGCAGCACGATGTCCCAGCGGTAGGACAGCGCCCACTCCGGCCGGGTGGTGTCCATGTCGAAGGTCGAGACCATCCGCTCCCGGGCACCCTCCGGCGCCGACCGGTAGATCGGATCGAACGCGAACAGCGGGTCCTCGGGGAAGTACATCTGCGTCACGAGCCGCTGGGTGAAGGCCCGGCCGAACAGCGAGAAGTGGATGTGCGCCGGCCGCCACGCGTTGTGGTGGTTGCCCCACGGGTAGGCGCCGGGCTTGATCGTGGTGAACGAGTACTCGCCCAGCGAGTTCGTGACCACGCGCCCGCCGCCGGAGAAGTTCGGGTCGAGCGGGGCCGGCCAGTTGTCGCGCTTGTGCGCGTAGCGGCCGGCGGCGTTGGCCTGCCAGACCTCGACCAGGGTGTCGGGCACCGGACGGCCGTCGGAGTCGAGGACCCGGCCGGACACGGTGATCCGCTGGCCGATCGGCTCGCCCTCGTGCTGACGGGTCAGGTCGTGGTCGTTCGGCCCGATCGCGCCGACGAGCAGGGGCCCGGTGACCTCGGTCAGCCGCTGCGGGACCAGGATCGGCCGCTGCGTGGGCGCCCGGAGCCCGGTGCTCTTGTACCCCGTGTAGTCCAGCGGGGGGTGGGTGTCCCTCGGCTGCCGGTAGGGCCGGGGATGGGCCAGGGTCATCGACCGCTCCTCTCCGAGCGTCTCGCTGCACAGTGCGTCGGCGCGTCGGCATGCACTGTGCGGCACGGGCCCGCCACGGCTCGACCGGCCTTCCGTTGTGCGGAAGGATGGCCGCTCGTGGCGGGGAGGTCGACGGTGACGGCACGGGTCCTCGACGTCCTCGGGGCCTTCACCGCCGCCACCCCGGAGCTGTCGCTCACGGAGATCAGCAGGCGCACCGGCCTTCCCCTCACCACGACGCACCGCCTGGTCGGCGAGCTCGCCGCGTGGGGCGCGCTCGAGCGCGGCGAGGGCGGGCTCTACCGGGTGGGGCTGCGGTTGTGGGAGGTGGGCGCGCTCGCGCCGCGCGGGCTCGGGCTGCGCGAGCGGGCGATGCCGTACCTCGAGGACCTGCACGAGGTCACGCGGGAGAACGTCCAGCTCGCGGTGCTCGACGCCGCCGAGGTCGTCTACGTCGAACGGCTCGCGGCCCGGGATGCGGTGAGCATCCGGTCGCGCGCCGGGTCCCGGTTGCCGGCGACCGCGACGGGCGTCGGGCTGGCACTGCTCGCCCACGCCGACCCCGAGCACGTCGAGAAGGTGCTGGCGGCGCCCTTCCGCCGGTTCACCGAGAAGACGCTGACGGACCCGGACCGGGTGCGGCACCTCCTGGGCGAGGTCCGCCGGACGGGCGTGGCGATCAGCGAGCAGCAGATCGAGATGGTCTCGCAGTCGGTCGGGGCCCCGATCCGGGCGGGCCAGGGCCGCGTCGTCGCCGCCCTGTCCATCGTGGTGCCGATCGAGGCGAACCCGCACGCGTACGTGCCCGCGGTGCTCGCCGCCGCGCGCGGCATCTCGCGGGCCCTCGGCGCGTCCGCGCTCGCCACGCAGCCGTGACCGGGCGCGGGGTTGTGGCGTGCTGGGTGAAGGCGCAACGATCCCCGACATGGACGTGGTGGAGTACCGGCCGACGCGTGACCAGTACGTCTGGACCTTCGGCGGAGTGGCGCCGTCGCACCGGATCACGCCGGGCACCCTGCTGCGGTTGTGGACCGAGGACGCCTTCTCCGGGCGGCTGACCTCCACGAGCGACCGGCCGAGCGCGGTGCTGAACATGACCGAGGTCAACCCGCAGACCGGGCCGTTCCACGTGGAAGGCGCGGAGCCGGGCGACACGCTCGCCCTACACTTCGTGGACCTGACGCCGGCGCGGGACTGGGGCGCGTCGACGACGATCCCCTTCTTCGGGGCGTTGTCCACCACCGACCGCACCGCGCTCCTGCACGACCCGCTGCCCGAGCGGACCTGGATCTACGAGCTCGACCGGGCGCGCGGCGTCGTCCGCTTCGCGGCGCAGAGCGTGGACCTGGAGCTCGAGCTGCCCTGCAACCCGATGCTGGGCACCGTCGGCGTGGCCCCGGCGGGGCGCGAGGTGCGCTCGAGCCTCGTCCCCGACCTGTTCGGCGGCAACATGGACACGCCCGAGATGAAGCCGGGCGTGACGTGCTACCTGGGCGTCAACGTCGAGGGCGCGCTCTTCTCGGTCGGCGACGGGCACTACCGCCAGGGCGAGGGCGAGAGCTGCGGCACCGCGGTCGAGGGCGCGATGGACGTCACGCTGCTCGTCGAGCTGGTCAAGGGCGTGCCGACGGTCTGGCCGCGGATCGAGTCCGACACGCACTACACCGTCGTCGGCTCGGCCCGGCCCCTGGAGGACGCCTGGCGGGCCAGCCAGATCGGCATGATCGCCTGGCTCGGCGAGCTGTACGGGCTGGACCGGCTCGACGCCTACCAGCTGCTCACCCAGATCTCCGAGTCCCCGCTGGCCAACGTGGTCGACACGAACTACAGCGCGGTCACCAAGATCGCGAAGAGCCTCCTGCCGCCCGGGTCGGCGTACCGGGGCATGCACGCCCACCTGCGCGACACGGCGCGCACGATCTGAGGGGAGAGACACGTGGACCTGCAGCTCACCGGTCGGAAGGTGCTCGTCACCGGCGGCACCAGGGGCATCGGCGGGGCCGTCGTCGACCTGCTGGTGGCAGAGGGGGCGACCGTCGCCTTCTGCGCCCGCAACGCCGAGGAGGTCAAGGCCAAGGCCGAGGCGACCGGCGCGTCCGGGCGCGCGCTCGACGTCGCCGACGCCGACGCGCTCGCCGCCTGGGTGCGCGACGAGGGCGAGGCCGGCGGCATCGACGTCGTGGTCGCCAACGTGAGCGCCCTGGCCATCGGGCCCGGCGAGGAGAACTGGAAGAACTCGTTCGAGATCGACCTCATGCACACCGTGCGGATGGTCGAGGCGGCGATGCCCTACCTCGAGAAGAGCGACGTGCCGGCGGTCGTCGCGGTGTCGAGCGTCTCCGGGCGGGAGGCCGACTTCGCGGGCGGCTCCTACGGGGTGATGAAGGCCGCGATCGTGCACTACATGTCCGGGCTCGCGTTCGACCTCGCGGCCAGGGGCATCCGCGCCAACACCGTCTCCCCCGGCAACGTCTACTTCGACGGCGGCGTCTGGCAGAACATCGAGCGCACACAACCGGAGTTCTTCGCAGAGGCGATGGCGCTGAACCCCACGGGCCGGATGGGGACGCCCGAGGAGACGGCCTACGCCGTCGTCATGCTCGCCAGCCCGCGCGCGAGCCGGATCAGCGGGACCAACCTGGTGGCCGACGGCGCCCTCACCCGCGGCGTGCAACTGTAGGGCCGTGCGCGACTTCCGCATCGACGTCCCCGAGACCGACCTCGACGACCTGCGCGAGCGGCTCCGCCGCACCCGCTGGCCGGAGCCGGCGACGGTCGGCGGCTGGACCCAGGGTGTGCCGCTCGACTACGCGAAGGAGCTCGTCGCGTACTGGGCCGACGAGTACGACTGGCGGCGCTGCGAGACCGAGCTGAACTCGTACCCGCAGTACACGACCGGCCTCGACGGCGGCGGCGACGACGCCGTCGAGGTGCACTTCCTGCACGTCCGGTCCCCCCACGAGAACGCGCTGCCGCTGATCCTCTCGCACGGCTGGCCCGGCTCGGTGATCGAGTACGTCGGGCTGATCGACGCGCTGACCAAGCCGGAGGACCCGGCCGACGCCTTCCACGTCGTCATCCCCTCGTTGCCCGGCTTCGGGTTCAGCGGCAAGCCCTCGGTGTCCGGGTGGGGCGTCGAGCGGATCGCGACCGCGTGGGCGCAGCTGATGGACCGCCTCGGCTACGACCGGTACGGCGCGCAGGGCGGCGACTGGGGTTCGATGATCACGGCCGCGCTGGGCACCGGGATCCCCGAGGCGCTCGTCGGCATCCACCTCACGATGCCGCTGGCGGAGCCCCCACCCCAGGAGGAGCGCCGGACCCTCTCCGCCGAGGAGAAGGACGCGCTGATGTTCGCGAAGCGCTTCAAGGTCACCGGCACGGGCTACTCGGCCGAGCAGTCCACCCGGCCGCAGACGCTCGGCTACGGGCTCACGGACTCCCCCGTCGGCCAGGCGTGCTGGATCGTCGAGAAGTTCTGGGACTGGACGGACTGCGCCGGCGACCCCGAGAACGTGATCTCGCGGGACCGCCTGCTGGACAACGTGATGATCTACTGGCTCACCGCGAGCGCGGCCTCCAGCGCGCGGCTGTACTGGGAGAGCTTCCGCAAGCAGCGCCTGGACACGGTCGAGGTCCCGACCGGCGCCTCGGTGTTCCCGCACGAGATGAGCCGGCTGCCGCGGCACTGGCTGGAACGCCGGTTCACCGACCTCCGGTACTTCTCGCACCCGGTGGCGGGCGGGCACTTCGCGTCGCTGGAGCAGCCGGAGACCTTCGTCGACGAGGTGCGGACCTTCTTCCGGATGGTCCGCTGACGGAGCGTGGAGTGGCGCCTTCTCGGTCGCCCTCTTTCGGGTGACTCGCGTCAAAATGTTCACTCTCAGAGACCGAGATCACCTTTCTCGCGCCACCCGCACCCCTGTCGAGTGGCCCTCGTTGGAGTGATCGTCTGCGGATGATCACTCCATCCCGGACACATCCCCGGAACCACGAGGTCGCGGTCCGCCCAGTGAGTCCACTGTGGTCGGCTCCGCGGCGCGTCACGAAGGAGACCCGATGTCCCGCACCACGAGCACCGCCCTCCGCCTCGTCGCGGCGGGGGCACTGGGCCTGCCGCTGACGCTGGGGGGCGCGGGTGTCGCCAACGCCGCACCGGCCCACGGGGCATCGGACGGGTGTGCGGGTGCTGGGCACTCCGACGGTGGGCACGGCGGGCACTCCGGGGGCGGGCATTCCGGGGGTCACGACGGCGGTCATCATGACGGCGGTCACCACGACGGGGGGCACGGCGGGCCCGGTCACGGCGGTGCCGGTCGTGCGGGGCAGGTCGCGTACCAGGGCGGGAGCCTGGTGGGCGCGCTGGCGCAGGTGAACCCGGCCCTCAACCTCGGCGGCATCCTGAGCTCGGGCGACGTCCGCCAGGTCGCCGGTTCGGCGAACTCGGCGAACTCCGGCATCGAGCAGTCGCGCGGCTGGGGTGGTCCGGGCAGTGGCGGCCAGCAGTCCTTCCGGGCCGGGGACGTCGTCGGCGCGTTAATTCAGGTGGACCCGGCCGTCAACGTCGGCGGCATCCTCAACTCCGGCGACGTCCGCCAGACCGCCGTCACGGAGAACTCCGCCAACTCCGGCACCGTGCAGAACGGCGGGCACGGCGGCGGGCACGGCTCGTCGCGCAGCGGCGGCCAGTACGCGGCCCGGGGCGGCGACCTGATCGGCCTCGACCTCCAGCTCGATCCCTCGGTCAACGTCGGCGGCATCCTCAGCTCCGGCGACGTCCGCCAGACGGCTGTCACGCAGAACGGCGCGAACTCCGGGATCGCCCAGCACCGCTGAGCGCGCACGACCACGGGCCATCGGCCCTGCCACCGCGGCCGGCGTGGGGACGCCTGCCGCGGGGTCGCGGACACCGGGGAGCGGGTCCGCGGCCACGCTCGGGCGGGCGTGGAACGGTGTCCCGTTCCACGCCCGGCCGGACGTCCTTCTCGGGCGCCGGCCGAGCCACGCGCTCCCGCGCGGACCGCACACCCGTTCGAGCGCCCACATCCCGTCCGGCGTGGCCGCCCCCGACCGGCTACTCGAACGCCAGTACCGAGGCCGTGAAGCTGTGCAGGTGGTTCCGCCCACCCACCGGCCCGATCTCGCCGGCGGCGAAGAACCCGGCGACCGGGACGTCGCCCAGGCCCGTACGGACGATCGCCGGGTCGTGGTCGGCGTCGGGGAACATGCCCGTGCCGCGGCCGTTGCACGAGAACAACAGCGCGCCGCGGACCCGCGGGAGGTCGTCGAGCAGGTGGGCGAGGTCCTCGCCGGCGCCGAGGGCGTCGCGCACCTGGAACTGCACGGTCCGCCCGACCTCGACGACGTCGCCGACCGCCACCGCGCCCGCCTCCGGGTCGATGCCCATCACTCCCCGGATGAGGAAGTCGCCGCGGCCGTGCTCGTCGGCGTACTCGTCCATCGCCACACCGAGGTGCAGCGCCTGCGCCGCCTGCTGCTGCTCCTCCGGGGGCAGCTCCTGCACGATCGCGCCGAGCTTCGCGTACGCCTGCTCGCCGGCCAGCTCCAACAGCAGGTTCGCCTTCGCCGCGGTCACGATCATCGGCGGGCCGACCGGGCGGCAGCCCTGGCTCACCGCGGTGCGGACCCGGGCGCCGCGCCCGATGAGCACGCCGGCGGCGCCGCCGTCGAGCACCTCGCCGTCGAGCACCAGGCGGTTGGCGCCCGGCGCCGCGCCGACGCTCGCCAGCCCGCCCATCAGCGGCAGGCCGGGGAGCAGCTCGGCGGATCGCGCGAGGTAGCCGCCGACCGGGAACGAGAACGGGTCGGCGAGCAGGATCGCCGCCTCCGCCGCGGCCGCGGCCGCGGCCGGTGGCGTGCCCGTGACCACGATGCCCTCCGAGCTGCGCCGCGCGTCGAGCCGGAACGTGTCGAGCCCGACGCCGGGCAGCGCCGCGGCGAACACGGAGACCGACGGCTCCTGCTCGACCCCGCGGCCGTCGCCGATCACCCCGTGGGCGGTCGTGCCGACGGCGGCACGCGCGCCGGCGATCTCCATGGCGCGCACCGCGGCGCCGGCCGCCCCGTCCGGGTCGCCGCCCCGCCCCGTGGCGACGAAGACCACCACCAGGTCGGGCGCGCGTCCCGCGAAACCGGACAGCGCTTCACCGGTCGCGACCTCCGCGGCACCGCGGAGATCGGGACCGACGGCCAGGCCGTCGCCGAAGATCCTGCCGTCGTCCATCTCGGCCCCTTCCCGCCACGCGGGGAGCGCCGGTGGCGACGGAGGGCATCGTCGCAGGCGAACGCCGGTGCGGCCAGCGGTTCGGCTCGACGGGATCCCACCGGTAGGTCCCGGCCGGGGTTGCTGCGGGGACGAGCGAGGGGCCGGCGGCACGTGCCGCCGGCCCCTCGCGGCGCACGGGCTGTCGAGCTGCCAGAACGACCACCTACGCCGGGCATCCGCCTCGGGCGGACGCGGACCACCTTATCGCACATGTCTTCGTTCTGCGAAATACTTGCAACAAGGGATAGCGTCGGCACCGACCGAACCCGACACGGAAACGGAGCACCACGTGGCCGACTACACGCTGCCCGACCTGCCCTACGACTACGGCGCCCTCGCCCCGCACATCGCGCCGGAGATCATGGAGCTGCACCACTCCAAGCACCACAACACCTACGTGACCGCGCTCAACGGCGTCCTCGAGAAGCTCGCCGAGGCGCGCGCGGCCGGGAACTTCGACGCGATCGTCGGCCTGGAGAAGACGCTCGCCTTCAACCTCGGCGGGCACGTGAACCACTCGGCGTTCTGGCAGAACCTTTCCCCCGAGGGCGGCGACAAGCCCGACGGCGAGCTCGCCGCGGCGCTCGACGAGCACTTCGGCTCGTTCGACGCCTTCCGGGCCCACTTCACCGCGGCCGCGACGACGATCCAGGGCTCCGGCTGGGCGATCCTCGGCTGGGACCGGCTGGGGAAGCGGCTGCTGGTGCACCAGCTCTACGACCAGCAGTCCCAGCTGCCGGCCGGGCAGGTCCCGATCGTGCTCCTCGACATGTGGGAGCACGCCTTCTACCTGCAGTACAAGAACGTCAAGCCGGACTACGTGAAGGCCTGGTGGAACGTCGTGAACTGGGCGGACGCGCAGGAGCGCTTCGCCGCGGCCCGCGCGAGCTGAGCGGACCGGCCGGGCCCGCCGCCCGCGGGCCCGGCCCCGACTCGCAGAAGCCCGGAGCGCCACTCGCGCAGGCCCACAGCGCGACTCACAGAGGCCCAGGGCGCGCCTCGCCCTACCAGAACTGCCGACTCGCGCTACCAAAACTGCCGACTCGCGCTACCAGAACTGCCGACTCGCGGAAACGGGGGTCCCAGTCCCGCGAGTCGGGAGGTTCGGCAGCGCGAGTCGGGAGATTCGGCAGCGCGAGTCGGGAGGTGCGGCGGGTGGGTCGAGGATTCGGCGGGTGGGGCGGGGCAGGGTCAGTGCGGGAGGCCGCCGGCGGCGCGGAGCAGGAGGTGCATCGCGAGATCGGTGGAGCGCTCCCGGATGTCCCCCCGCGAGCCGGGCAGGACGGGGTCGCGGGCGAGGACCTGCCCGTCGGCCGTGGTGACGCAGAAGCAGACGTAGCCGACCGGCTTGGCCTCGGTCCCGCCCCCGGGCCCGGCCACCCCGGTGATGCCGACGCCGATGGAGGCGCCGAACTTCTCGCGCGCCCCGTCGGCCAGCGCGCGGGCCACCTCGGGCGACACCGCCCCGTGTTCGGCGATCATCTCGGCCGGCACGCCCAGCAGCGCGGTCTTGGCCTCGTTCGAGTAGGCGACCACCCCGCCGTCGACGTAGTCCGACGAACCGGCGCGGTCGATCAGCCGCGCGGCCAGCATCCCGCCGGTGCAGGACTCTCCCGTCGCGACGGTGAGCCCGTGCTCGAGCAGCGCCTCCGCGAGCAGCTCGTCCGTGGTCGTGCCGACCGCGCTGACCAGCTGCGTGCGGTGCCGCGCGACCAGCTCGTCGGCCAGCTCGGCGGCGACCCCCTCGGCCCCGGGCAACGGGTGCAGGTCCACCTCCAGCTCGGAGCGGCGCAGGCAGGTGGTCACCTCGACGTCGGACAGGTCCCGCGCCCGCTCGATGTCACGGAGCGTCTCGGCGATCTCGGACTCCGGCAGGTTGAAGAAGCGCAGGGACCGCGTCTCGGCCCGCGGCACGGTGGCCAGCAGCTCGGCGAAGGGTGCCGCTGACAGCACCGCCGGCCACATCCCCTGCAGCTCGCGGGGCGGCCCGGGCAGGACCACGACCAGCGGCCCGTCGGGGCGCCGGACGACGAGCCCGGGTGCGGTCCCCACCGGCTCCAGCGCGACGGCGCCGCGCGGCACCATCGCCTGCTTGCGGGTGGCCTCGTCGAGGGCGGGCCCGGCGAACCCGGTGCGCCGCGCCCAGCGCGCGACCCGGCGGCCGATCGTCTCCTGCATCGCGGTGTCGAGCTCCAGCTCGGCCCCCACGAACGCCGCGACGATCTCGACCGTGATGTCGTCCGCGGTCGGGCCGAGACCGCCGCTGGTCACGACCAGGTCGACGCCGCCCTCGGTCACCTGGCGCAGCGCGGCGGCCAGGTCCTCCGGCCGGTCCCCGACGAGCACGACCTGGGCGACCTCGAACCCGAGCTCGCCGAGCTCGCGGGCGACCCACGGCCCGTTCGCGTCCCGGACGGCCCCGGTGAGCAGCTCGCTCCCGGTCACGACGATGCCGGCGCGCGGCCGGCGGACCCTTGATCCCTCACCCACGCAAGGACCCTACCCCGCCCCGAGCATGTCCATCGGAGACCGACACGGAGCGTGATCGTGATGGGGCAAACCACCCCGTGGTGCACCCGTGAGGACGTCACCGACCTGGGGATGTGGTCGTTCTCAGGGTGGTCACAGCGTGCGTGCGGAGACTCGGGGTCGTCCCTCCCGGGACACCCGAGCGCCGGGTGCCGGGCCGGGACGGAAGGGACGCGAGATGACCGACGAGCACGGACCCACGTGGGTCGGCGAGACCGACGTCGACGACGTGGCGGGCCTGCACGTCGCCCCCCGCTACACCGCGGCGCGGCTGCTGGTGACCACCGACGGCGACGCCGTGGGGCAGGTGACCGTGCCGCTGCGCGCGGGCGTGGCCGACGCCGTGACCGTGGCCGAGGCGGTCCGCACGCAGCTCGGGGCCGTCCCGGCGCCGCGTCCGGTGCCGAGCTCCGTCGAGCCGATCACCGTCGTGATCCCCACCCGTGGGCGCGCCGAGAGCCTGGGGCGCGCCGTGCGCGCGGTGCTGGCCGGCGACCACCCCGCCGTGACCGTGCTCGTGGTCGACAACGACCCGGTCGACGACGCGACCGAGCGGGTCGTCGCGCAGCTCGGCGATTCCCGCGTCCGCTACCTGCGCGAACCGCGCCGCGGCACGTCCGCCGGCCGCAACCGCGGGCTGGCCGAGGCCCGGACCCGGCTCGTCGCCTTCACCGACGACGACACCGAGGTCGACACCGCGTGGGCCCGCCGGCTGGCCGGCGCGTTCGCCGCCGACCCCGAGGTCGTCTGCGTGAGCGGTCCGGTGCTGGCCGCCCGCCTCGACACCGAGCAGGAGCGCGTCGCCGACGCCTCGCTGGGCTGGGCCAAGGGCTTCCGCCCGCGCACCTTCTCGCTGGCCGCGCCGCCCGCCGACTCGGCGATCTTCCCCTTCTCGCCGGGTCTGCTGGGCATCGGCGCGAACCTGGCCGTGCTCGCCGACGTCGCGCGCGGGATCGGCGGGTTCGACGAGGCGTTCGGTCCCGGCTCCCCCACCCGCAGCGGCGAGGACTGCGAGTTCCTGGTGCGGCTCGTGCTCGCCGGGCACGTGCTCGCCTACGAGCCCGCCGCCTGGGTGCGCCACCACCACCGCAGCGACCTGGCCGGACTGCAGGAGCAGGTCGAGGGGTACGCCGTCGGCCTGGCCGGGTTCCTGACGAAGGTCGCGCTCTCGCCGCGCGGGCGGGCGGCCGCGCTGCGCCGGGTCCCGGCGGCCGTGCGCCGGCTGGGCGCGATCGCCGACCGCGACGCCGGGGTGACCGGCGGCACCGAGGCCGCCGCGCCGGGCTCCGGCCGCCGGCACCGGGCGCTGCTCTCCGGGCCCTGGCTGTACCTGCGCTCCCGGCGGCGGGCGATGCGGGCCGGCGGACAGGTGCCGCCGCTCGTGCTCGACGCCGTGCCGCCGGTTCGCACGGAGCGCCCCCGCGAGGCCGTGCTCGGCCTGCACTGAGTCCCGCACCGGGACCCGGCGGCTCTCCGCGGTCGCGGACACCGCTCACCCACTGCCGGGGCGCCCGTGTCGGCCTGCGTCCGCGGAGGTGGTCACCGCCCGGCAACGGTGTGGTCAGCACACCCCCCACCGCGCGGACCTCCCTCTACGCTGGGCGCGTGAAGATCCGAGTGGTCCTGGCCGAGGACAACGCCCTGCTCCGGCACGGACTGGTGCGCCTGATCGACGGCACCGAGGACCTCTCGCTCGTCGGCGCGGCTCCCGACCTGCCGACGCTGACGGCGCTCGTCGACGAACACGACCCGGACGTCGTGGTCACCGACATCCGGATGCCCCCGGCGCACTCCGACGAGGGCCTCTCCCTGGCCGCCGACCTGCGCGTGCGCAAGCCGGGGACCGGCGTGATCCTGCTGTCGCAGTACGCCGAGGCGCAGTACGCGCTGACCCTGCTCGCCGACGGCACCGCCCGGCGCGGCTACCTGCTCAAGGAGCGGGTGGCCGACGGCGACGAGCTGGCCGAGGCGGTGCGCCGGGTCGCCGAGGGCGGTTCGGTGATCGACCCGACCGTGATCGAAGGACTGGTCGCGGCCCAGCGCGCGAAGCCGTCGGAGCTCGACGCGCTCACCCCGCGCGAGCTCGAGGTCCTGGGCGAGATGGCGCAGGGCAAGAGCAACGCCTCGATCGCCGCCGCGCTCGTGCTGTCCGAGCGGGCGATCGAGAAGCACACCAACTCGATCTTCTCCAAGCTCGGGCTGTCCGAGGAGCGCGACCTCAACCGCCGGGTCTCCGCGGTGCTGGTGTACCTGCAGAACAGCTGACCGCACCCCGAGGGGCCAGCCCCACCGGATCCGGCGGGAACGCCCCTGCGGGCCGTAGGGGAAGCGGGATCGGCTGCGAGCCGCCCCACGAGCATCCTTCTCCCGTCAGCCTCCGACGAGCGGCCGCCGCCGACAGGCGGGACCGGCGGCCACGTGGGGACCAGGCGCCACGAAGGGGAGACAGACCGATGCACAACACGGCTCTCGGGCGTGCGGAAAAGGGCCGGCGCCCCCAGGTCGTCGTGATCGGCGGCGGGTTCGGTGGGGTCCGGGCCGCGAAGGCGCTCGCCCGCGCCGACGTCGACGTGACGCTCGTCGACCGCGCCAACCACCATCTCTTCCAGCCGCTGCTCTACCAGGTCGCGGCCGGGATCCTCCCGCCCGGCCTCATCGCGCCGGCGCTCCGCCGGGTGATGCGGAAGGAGCGCAACGTCCGCACGCTGCTCGCCGAGGTCCACGGCATCGACACGGAACGCAAGGTGGTCCGCGCCGCCACCCCCGCCGAGGGGACGCTCGAGCTGCCCTACGACCACCTCGTCGTCGCGGGCGGGGCCACGCACGCCTACTTCGGGCACCCGCAGTGGGCGCGGTTCGCGCCCGGCATGAAGACCATCGAGGACGCACGCAGGCTGCGCAGCCACATCCTGGGCGCCTACGAGCTGGCCGAACTCGCCGCCGACGAGGAGGAGCGCAAGGCCCACCTGACGTTCGTCGTGGTCGGGGCGGGGCCGACCGGCGTCGAGATCACCGGTCAGCTGGCCGAGCTCGCGCGGCACGTGCTCCCCGAGGACTACCGCTCGATCGACACCCGGCGGGCGAGGATCGTCCTGCTGGACGCGGGCCCGTCGGTACTGGCCCCGTTCGCGCCGAAGCTGCAGGAGTACACGCGGCGCCGCCTCGAGGAGATGGGCGTCGAGGTCCGCCTGAACACCGCCGCCACGGACATGGACTCCGAGTCCATCGTGGTGCGCGGCCCGGCGGGCGAGGAGCGGATCGTCGCGCGCACCAAGATCTGGGCGGCCGGGGTGCAGGCGTCGCCGCTGGCCGCGATGCTCGCCGAGGCCACCGGCGCCCCGACCGACCGCGCGGGCCGGGTGGCCGTGCACCCCGACTGCAGCCTCCCCGGCGCGGAGGGCGTCTACGCGATCGGCGACATGGTCACCTCGGCGGACCGGCTGCCCGGCGTGGCGCAGGTGGCGATGCAGCAGGGCACCTACGTGGGCAGGCGGATCGCGGACCGGGTGCGCGGCGACACGAGCACACCCGCCCCGTTCCGGTACGTCGACAAGGGCAGCATGGCCACGATCGGCGCCCGAAAGGCGGTGGCCCAGATACGCGGCGTCACGCTCACCGGGTATCCGGCCTACCTGCTCTGGCGCTACGTGCACGTCATGTTCCTGGTCGGTTGGGGCAACCGGCTGGGCACGCTCTACGACTGGCTCCGCTCGCTGCGCCACGCCCGCAACCGCGCGCACCGGCTGATCACCCTGACCGGCGGCACGGCGGTCGAGCGGATGCCGGCAGCGGCCTGACGTCCCGCAAGACCGCTCGAGGCCGATCCGAGCGGGGGTGCCCCGTCGACGTGCCCGCCCGTCCGGGAGGCACACGTCGTGGCGGAACAGTTGATCGTTTCGTGTTCCGCGCTGCGGGAACGCGCCGCATGGTGCACGGTCCGCGCATGACCTCGCGGATCACGTCCGGCCGTGTCCCCGACCACCGCTCCGGCTGGGCCTTCCTGTGCCGCGCGGTCCGCCGCCCGCACCTGTTCGGGTCCCCGGCGCCGTCCGGCCGCCTGCTCGCCGCGCAGCTCGCGGGCCTGCTGCCGGACTCGGGCACACCGACCGTCGTCGAGCTCGGGGCGGGCACGGGCGCCCTCACCGAGCGCATCCACGAGCGGCTCCCCGCAGGGTCGCGGCTGCTGGCGATCGAGCTGGACGAGGTGCTGGCCGCGCGCCTCGCCGCCCGCCTGCCCGGCGTCGACGTCCGGCAGGGCGACGCCGAGCGCCTCCCGGCGCTGCTCGCCGAGGCGGGGATCGCGCGCGCCGAGGCCGTCGTCACGTCGCTGCCGTGGACGCTGCTGCCCGGGCACCGGCGCGACGCGGTGCTCGACGCGATCGCCGCCGCGCTCACGCCCGAGGGGATGGCGACCGCCGTGCTCACCCGCACCGCGCTGCCCAACCGGGCTCGCGACCTGCGACGGGCCTTCGACGCGCGGTTCACCGAGGTGGAGACGATGCCGGTCGTCTGGCGCAACCTCCCGCCAGCGGTGCTGCTCGTCGCCCGCCGGCCGCGCCCCGCCGCGGTGGACCGGCCGGACGCGCGGGCCTCCTAGAAGAGGCCGTCGGCGACGAGGCATCGTCGGACTCTCGGATCGTCGACAAGCGGGCCGGGGCAGTGCCCATGGACGACGGAGTGACCTCTTCGCAGGCGAGGTTCACCACCGCCGGTCGTCTCGTGAAACACCTTCGCTGCGCAGCCGGTCGACGACTGCGATGTCCTGGCCCTACCCGGGCCGTCTCGAGAACCTGGGCGGTGCACGTGACAGCGACGGGGCGGTGTCTCAGGTACGGTCGGCGCGCCCCAGCAGGGCGTCGGAGATGATGCGCATCTGGATCTCGGAGGTCCCTTCGAAGATCTTGGTGAGCCGGGCGTCCCGCCAGTAGCGTTCCGCCGGGAAGTCGGTGGTGTAGCCGGCGCCGCCGTGGATCTGCAGACCCTCGCTGGTCACCCGCTCGGCCATCTCGGAGGCCACGAGCTTGACCATCGAGGCCTGCGTCGGGCTGGGCTGCCCGGCGTCCACCGCGGTACACACCTGGTACATCAGTGCCCGCGCAGCCTCGACCTGCGCCGCCATGTCGGCGATCTTGAAGCGCAGCCCCTGGTTGGCACCGATCGGGCGCCCGAACTGGACCCGCTCACCGACGTAGGAGATCGAGTCCTCCAGCGCCCCGCGGGCCAGCCCGATCGCGCGGGCCGCGGTGTGGATGCGGGCGGTGTCGAGGTCACCCATGGCGATGCGGAAACCCTTGCCCGGCTCGCCGACGATCTCGCTCGCGTAGGCGCCGTCGAAGGCGAGCTCCCAGGTCTTCCAGCCGTGGTAGCCGATCTTGCGGACCGGGGTGCCGGTGACGCCCTCGGGCAGGGTGCCCCGCTCCTTCGGCATGAGGAAGCAGGTCACCCCGCGCGAGCGGTGCGCCGGGTCGGCGGGCTCGGTCCGCGCGAAGACCTGCAGGTAGTCCGAGCCGTCGGCGAAGGTGCACCACATCTTCTGGCCGGTGATCCGCCAGCCCTCGCCGTCCGGGACGGCGCGGCAGCTCAGGTTGGCGACGTCGGACCCTGCCTCGGCCTCGGACAGCGCGAACGCGCTGAGGAACTCGCCCCGCGCCATGGCGGGCAGGTAGCGGGCACGTTGGTCGGCGTCGAAGCCGGCGGTGAACTGCTGCCCGCGGGCGATCAGGCTGGCCACGCTCATCCAGGCGCGGGCCAGCTCCTCGACGATGATCGCGTACTCGGACAGCCCCAGGCCGAGCCCGCCGTACTCCTCCGGGATGAGGATGCCGAAGAAGCCCAGCTCGGCCATCTTCTCCCGCAGGGCCATCGGGATCTCGCCGTGCTCGGGGTCGAGCTCGTTGGCGACGGGCAGGACCTCCTTCATCGCGAAGTCGCGGGCCATCGCCTGGATCGCCAGGCGGTCCTCGGTGAGGAACGGTCGGGTCATCTGTCCGTCTCCATGGATCGATCGCGCAGGTGGACGCCGAGCCCGGCCCGGCCGGGGGCGACGTGGTCGCGCAGGACGAGGTCGTCGTCGTAGTCCCCGCCGTTCTGCGTGCGGAACGGGATCGGGGCCGTGCTCGAGATCGCGAGCACCCGCTCGCGCAGCTCCTTCGCGGCGGTCGCGAACTCGTCGTCCGACACCCGGTTCGCGCCCGCGACGACGACGGGCGGCAGGACCTCGTAGCCGACGTAGAACAGCGTGCCGTGCTGGAGGGGGAAGAGCAGCTCGTCGAGGTCCCCGTGGACGCCGCGGGGTCCGAGGTCCGGGCCCCGCCCCCCGACGGTGGTCACCACGAGGGCCCGCTTGCCCGCGAGCGGGCCCTCGCCGTAGCGCAGCGTCCGGCCGGGGTGGTCGGGGTCGGTGACGCCGTAGGCGAAGCCCTTGAGGAACACGCGTAGTACTCGGCCTGGCTCATCGCCTCGACGCCGCCGGCGACGACCAGGTCCGCCCAGCCCTGTCCTACGGTCAGCGCCGCCTGCAGGACGGCCTGCAGCCCGGAGCCGCAGCGGCGGTCGAGCTGCATGCCGGCCACGCCGATGCCGAGCCCCGCGTTCAGTGCGGCGACCCGGCCGATCGCGGGCGCCTCGCTCGTCGGGTAGCAGTAGCCGAGCACGACGTCGTCGACGTCGCCCTCGCCCAGCCCGGTGCGGGCGATCAGGCCCTGCAGGGCCTGGGTGGCCAGGTCCGCGGCGGTCAGGGTGGCGAACACCCCGCCGTCGACGCCGACCGGCGTGCGCACCGGGTCGCAGACGACGACGTCGGACATGCTGCGGGTACTCACCGGGTGACCTCCGTGGCGTACAGCTGCACCGCGAGCTCACGCAGCGCGGCGGCCTTGATCTTGGAACCGTTGGTGCCGACGGTGGTCGGCATCTCCTCGACGAGGTGCACCGAGTCGGGCACCTTGAACTTCGCCAGGGTCCGGGCACACCAGGCCCGCAGCTCGGCCGGGTCCGGGTCGGCGCCCGGCACGGCCTCGACGAACGCGACGGCCTTCGTGTCGTCGGCCACCGTGACGCCGACGACCTTGGTCCGCGCCACGCTCGGGTGCTCGGCCAGCCGGACCTCGATCTCGGCGGGCTCCACCAGGAAGCCGCGCAGCCGGATCGAGTCGCCCATCCGGCCCGCGTAGTCGAACGCGCCGTCCGGGCGGACCGTTCCCAGGTCGCCGGAGCGGAACCAGCCGTCCGCGGTGAACGAGCGCGCGCGGAGGGCACCGTCGGTGTCGCCGAGGTAGGCGTCGACGACGTTGTAGCCGCGGAACTGCAGCTCACCGGGCTCACCCTCGGGCGCCGGTCCGCCCGTGACCGGGTCGACGGCCCGCACCTCGATCTCCGTGGACACGGGTCGACCACCCGCCCGCCAGCGCGCGGGCGCCGGGTCGTGCTCGAGCCAGAACGACGTCAGGGCGAAAAGCTCGCTGGACCCGAAGATGCCCATGGTCGGGGTGTCCGTCTCCTTCTCGGCCCACTCCGCGACCCGGATCGACTTGCCGTAGAAGTCTCCGAGGAGCATGCGGCGCCAACGCGACAGATCGCCGCCGTGGGCGCGGTGGCTCTCCATCAGCCGCCCGGCGACGTCGTCCGCGCTGGCCAGGTGCGTCACCCCGAACTCGGCCATGTGCCGTACGACCAGCCCGTCGTCGAACGTCGGCTCCAGTAGCGCCGCCCCGCCCGCGGCGATCGCGGTGAGGGCCGGGACGTACCCGAAGACCCCGGACAGCGGCAGCACGACCAGGCTGACCGACTCCGCGTCCCAACCGCCCGCGGCTGCGACGTTCCGTGCGTGGGTGGCCACGGCGCTGCCGAGGTGGGCGGCGAGCTTCGGCATGCCGGTCGAGCCGGAGGTCGTGAACGCCACGGCCAGGGCGTCCGACGTGCCGCGCAGGGCCTCCGGATCGGCCGCACCCGACGGCGGGGTGGGCACCCAGGCGCCAGCGCCGACGTCGTAGGTCGCAGCGGCGGCCTCGTCCGCGGGCGGACGGCCGGGGCCGGTCACGACGGCGACGGCGGGTGCCGGCGCATCCGCCTCGGCGACCGCGTCGCGCAGTCGTGCGCGCAGGTCCAGGCCGAGGAAGTCGTGCGCGATCATCACGACCCGCGGGCGGGCCCGGTCGAGAACGTGCGCGACGTCGGCCACGCCGTAGCGGGTGTTGATGCCGATGACGTGGGCGCCGAGCGCGGCTGCGGCGAACTGCACCACCAGCGACTCGGACCAGTTCGGCAACCACACGCCCACGCAGTCGCCCTCGCCAACGCCGTGGGCACGCAGGTCCTCGCGCAGCGTCAGGACGCGCGCGACCAGCTCCGCCCGGGTGACGCGGTGCGGCTCGGGCCCACCGTCGATCAGGGCGGTGCTCTCCGGCGCGGCGACGGCGGTGTCGGCCAGCAGATCGGCCAGGGTGCTCATGCGGCGCCCCGATCCCGGCCGTCGCGGCCGTTCAGCTCGCCCAGCCAGCCGTGCAGGACGTCGGCGAAGCCCTCGAGCTCCTCCATCGGGTAGTGCCCGATTCCCTCCAGCAGGGTGTAACGGGAGCCCGGGATGAGGTCGGCGGCGCGCCGGACGTCCGCGGGGTCGAGCCACAGGTCGTCGTCCCCGACGACGAGGTGGGTCGGGCAGGCCACGCCGTCGAGCTTCGCCAGCACGTCGTGGGTGGCCCAGCCGATGAGGTCGCTGTTGGAGATCTCGGGGTCCTCGCGGCGGTGCATCCGGGCGATCAGCTCCGCCCGCTCGGCGGGCACCCGCCGCCCGACGACGGCGAGCGTCCCGAAGTAGGTCCGGTCCGAGCGGCTCGGCGCGGCCGAGTCGACCAGCTCGCGCTCCAGCCCGCGCACGGTCAGCATCGTGGAGTCGGTGCCGCCGTGCGCCGCCATCGCGACGGCCCCGGCCAGGCGCTCACCGCGGCGCACCGCGAGCTGCAGCGTGATCGCGCCGCCGATGGAGCAGCCGACGACGAAGGGCCGGTCCATCGCGAGCCGGTCCATGAGCTCCTCGCACCACCGGGCGTAGACCTCGAGGTCGCGCACCGGGCCTCCGAGGGCGGGTTCCGAGCGGCCGTGTCCGGGCAGGTCCGGGACCACCACCCGGTAGCCCAGCTCCGCGAGCCGCGGCTGGACCTCGCGCCACTGGACCCCGCTCTGACCTGCGGTGTGCAGGCACAGCACGGGCTGTCCCTCGCCCTCCTCCAGCACGAACGAGCGGGTCCCACCCACCTCGACGTAGTCGGCCCTCATCGTGTCCCCTCCGCCCGGGCGAAGGCCCGGGCCTCCTCGACCAGTGCGACGATCGCCGAGGTCAGCCGGAGGTACTCGTAGGCGCTGCCCTCGACCTCGAACTCGTCGCGCATGGTCCGCTTGGTGAAGTCGTTCTGCGGGCCGGTGAGCAGTCCCGCCCACACGACATCCGGGGCGGAGACCACGAACGTCGGCCCGTCCGGGGTCCGGGTCCCGGCCTCGAGCACCCGCCCCTTGTACACGCGGAAGACCACCAGGTCCCCGCCGAAGCGGAGGCCGATGGTGCCGTCCCAGGTCCCGGTCGCGCGGGTGAACGCGGCCGAGTCGGCGAGCCGCGCCGCCAGCGCCTGCGCCCACTGCGTGGAGGGGAAGGCCCGGCCGAGCCGGGCGGCGCGATCGTCCACGACCTCGCGCGCCGTGACCAGCGCGGCGGTTCGGCCCACCTGCACGATCTCGCCGTGCTGGTTGCGTACCACCACGTGCCTGCCGACGACGCCGTTGCGCAGTGCCGACGTGCGACGCGTGCGGGTCACCGTCATCTCGTAGGTGACGGAGTCCCCCACGTGGATCGGGGCCACGAAGTCCCAGTGCGTGTCGAAGGCGGCCTCGACGTTCACCGAGAGGCCGCGGTCGTGGTGCCAACCGAAGAATCCGGCCAGGCCCAAGGGGCCGTGCACGAGCGGACGGCCGTCCGCGGACGGTCCGCGCTCGGTGTGCAGCGCGGCCTCGTCGCCGCTGACCTCGGCGAAGGCGGCCACCACCGCCGCGGAGAACGTCCGCGCGGGACCCGTGTACACCCGCCCCACCTCGAAGTCCTCGAAGTAGGGCGCCTCCGCCCGCTCCCCGGAGGCCGCAGCCTCCCGGGAGGCCTCGGTGGTGCTGCTGCCCATTGACCGTCCTCTCCGACGAGCCCGCCACGACCTGCGCGGCGCCGGTGGCCCACGCCACACGAACGAACGTTCTTGCGTAACTCACCGAATCATTCCGTCCGCCAGCATGTCAAGCCCGAACCGGGGAACGCTCGGTGCGCTACCGTGGACAACATGAACACTCGTTCTGGTGCCCTCGTCGCCGACACGGGACGGCGGAACGAGGCCGCGATCCTCAACGCCGCGATCCAGGCGTTCGGCACCCAGGGCTTCAACGGCGCCTCGATGCGGGACGTCGCGCGCGGTGCCGACACCAGCCTGTCGAACCTCTACAACTACTTCCCGTCGAAGTCGAAGCTGCTGGCCGCGGCGCTGCGCCACGCCAACGCCGAGCTGCGGGGCCGCATCCTGGCCGCCGTCGAGCTCGCCGGGGACGACGCCCCCTCCCGGCTGCGCGAGGCGGTCCGCGCACACGTCGGGTTCGTCGTCGACCACCGGACCGCGACCCTGGTCGCGACGAACGAGCTCCGCTACCTGGATCCGGAGGACCGCGCGGCCCTGGTCGAGGACCGGGACGCCACCCAGGCGACGTTCGAGCAGATCGTCGCCCAGGGCAGCGCCGACGGCACGTTCCGCACGCCCTACGCCGGCGACGCGGCGCGCGCGATCCTGAGCACCGTCGCCGCGATCGCGACCTGGTACCGGCCGGACGGCCCGCTCGGCCGCGGCCAGCTCGCCGAGCAGTACGCGCGCTTCGCCCTGGCCCTGCTCGAGGCCCCGCTCGCCCGCTGAGCCCGTCCCGCGGGCGCTCGTCGAGGACCGACGACGATCGGACCTTGTCCTCTATGACCGAAGTCGCTAGGTTCTGCGAACGATCGTTCGTACCCATGTCGACGGCCCCGGCCCCCGACATCACACGGCCGCGCCGATGCGGCCTGGAGGTGGACTCGGATGGACCAGCACGTGCACGTTCCGCCGAAGCGGATGGGGAGGCTGGCCGCCGCGGCGGTCTTCGCCACCGCGCTCGAGTGGTTCGACTTCCTCATCTACGCCACGGCCGCGGCCCTGGTGTTCGGGCACCAGTTCTTCCCCTCGGTCAGCCCGGTCGCCGGCACCCTCGCCTCGTTCGCGACGTTCGCCGTCGGGTTCGTCGCCCGACCGCTCGGCGGAATCATCGCCGGCCACGTCGGTGACCGCTTCGGCCGCAAACCCCCCCTGGTCGCGGCCATGCTGCTCATGGGCGGCGCGACGTTCGCGATCGGGATCCTCCCCGGCTATGACGCCATCGGCATCTGGGCGCCGATCCTGCTCGTGGTCGTCCGCCTGGTGCAGGGGCTCGGTGTCGGCGCCCAGTGGGGTGGCGCCGCACTGCTGCTCACCGAGCACGCCCCCGTCGAGAAGCGCGGCTTCTACGGCTCGCTCGTCCAGACCGGCGCCATCGCCGGCGCGGTCGCGGGCAACCTGTTCTTCCTCCTGCTGACCACGACGCTTTCCGAGGAGCAGTTCACCAGCTGGGGCTGGCGCGTCCCGTTCCTCTCCGGGCTGCTGCTCGTCCTGATCGGCACCTACGTGCAGCTCAAGATCGAGGACACCCCGGTCTTCCGGGAGCTGCAGCAGCAGTCCGCGCAGTCCAAGCGGGAGGCGGGGCTGCGCAAGGCGCCGCTGGTGCAGGCCCTCCGGCACTACTGGCGGGAGATCCTTCAGGCCGCGGGCGCCTTCTTCGTCGTCAACGCGACCTTCTACATCCTGATCAGCGGCATGCTGAACTATGCGACCAGCCAGGTCGGCATGTCCCGCTCGGCGATCCTGTGGTGCGTGATGGGCGCCGGGCTGACCCAGGTCGTCTCGATGCCCCTCTTCGGCGCGCTCACAGACCGGATGGGTAGCCGCAAGAAGCTCTATCTCACGGGCACCGTGCTGATGGGGATCTGGGCCTTCCCGATGTTCTGGCTGATCGACACCGGTTCCGTGCCGCTCGTCTTCCTCGCCCTGCTCGTCGGGTTCACCATCCACGCCACGATGTACGGCCCCCAGGCCACGCTGTACGCCGAGATGTTCCCTGCCGACGTCCGCTACTCGGGCGCCTCCCTCGGCTACCAGTTCGCTTCCGTCTTCGCGGGTGGCCTGGCGCCGTTCATCATGACCGCACTCCTCGCAGCGTCGGGGAGCTCCTGGTCCGTAGCCCTTTACATCATCGGCACGGCGGCCGTGACGTTCGTGGCCGTCGCGACCATCAAGGAGCGCTTCCGCCGGGATCTCTACATGACCTCCGAGGCGGAGGAAGCACGCCAAGTGGTTCACGACTGAGTAGCGGACCCGCGGGGGGGCGGTCGACGGTCACCGCGCGCGGTAGGTCGACTCCACGACCCGGCCGTCGAAGACCCGGGTGCCGACGAAGTCGAAGGCCAGCCGGCCACCCGAGGCCAGCAGCTGGTGCGGTCCGCCCAGGACGACCGGGTGCACGCAGACGCGCACCTCGTCGATCAGTCCCGCCGCGGCGAGCGAACCCGCGAGGGCCGCCCCGCCCATCAGGACGATGTCCTTGCCCGGGCGCTCCTTCAGCGCGGCGATCTCGGCGAGCACGTCGTCGCGGATCAGGGTGGTGCGCTCGACGTCGACCCGCTCGAGGGTGCGGGACACGACGACCTTGTCCGTGGCCCGCCACCGCGGCGCGTAGGCCCGGCTGTGCGCGTCGTCGGAGACCTGGTCCGCGGTCGGCCAGTACGCCGCCATCATCTCCCAGACGCGACGGCCGAAGACCAGGGTGTCGAGCGCGTCGTTCATCTCGAGGGAGTAGGCGGACAGCTCCGGGCCCATCTCGGGCCAGTCGAACTCCCCGTTCGGCCCCTGGATGCGGCCGTCGATCGAGGTGTGGACGAAGTGGATCAGGTTGCGCACGGCGGTTCCTCCCGCGTCGGTGGCGCCCTTCCGCGGGCGCCGCTCGCCAGGTGGTCGGAGCAGTGCCGGCGTTCATGACACTTCTGCGGAAAAATCTTCGAGAACGGCCGAAGGGCCGGCCCGGAGTTCCGGACCGGCCCCACGAGTCGGTGCTGCGGGTCAGCTCTGGCGGGTCCCGCAGGTGGCGCAGAAGACCGCGCCGGGCGTGACGGTCGAGCCGCAGTTCGGGCAGCTCCCGGCCTTCGGGATCGAGACCACGGCGGTGGGCGCGGCGGCCTCCTCACCCGATCCGTTGACCGGTGGGGCGGACGGCGCCGGCGGCGCCGTGGGGGGTTGCGAGGCGGTCGGCGCCGCGCCGGGGCTCAGGAACGGGCCGGCCGGGGCGGGGCGCTGCGAGGCCATGATGTCGGCCGGGGTGACGACCGCGGTCGGGCCGTCGGCGAGACCGGCCGGCGCGGCGGGCCGGGGCTGCTGCCAGGCCGGGCCCTGCGGAGGCTGCACGGGCTGCACCGGCGTGCTCCCCCAGGGCGCCTGCGGCATGCGCGGGGCCTGCGGCGCCCGGTTCGTAGGGTCGTCGAAGCGCGGGTCCCGCGGGGCCGGGATGTCGGCCACGGCGGCCTCGCCGCGGCCCTTGCGCCGGCGCAGCAGCACCACCAGCAGCGCGATCCCGCCGACGAGGAGCGCGGCGGCACCACCGACGATCGTCCAGAACATCCACGGGGCGAGGCCGAGGAAGCCGGTGCCGCCCTGCTCCGCGGGTGGGGCGACCGGGGTGTCGCCGAAGCGCTCCTTGGCCTTCGCGGCCTCGGTCTTGAACTGCTGTGCCTGCCCGTGTCCGGGGTCGACGAGCAGCAGCCGCTCGAAGCCGGCGATGGCGTCGGTGTAGCGGCCGGCCCAGTAGTTCGCGAGCGCGTCGCGGTAGAGGGCGTCGTTGGGGCCCAGCCGGTTCTGCACGCCGTTGCGGGCCAGCAGCTCGGTCAGCCCGCTGGCCGGGGCGATGAAGTTGAAGGCCTGGTCGTTGGGCAGGTGGGCGCTGTTGATGCCCAGGACGTCGCCGTCCATGTCCACCGTCGGACCGCCGCTCATGCCCGGCGACAGCGACGCGGAGGTCTCGTAGTACGGGACGCTGCCCATGGTGCGCTTGGTGCTGATCTGGCCGTCCTTGTTGGACGGCTCCAGCGTCGTGTCGGTGACGGCGTCGGCCGCGGCCGGGTAGCCGATCGACAGCACCGGGGTGCCGATGGCGGTGTCGGCGTCCGAGCCGAGCTGCACCGTCGGCAGGTCGGAGCTCTCGATCTTCAGCAGCGCGACGTCGCCCTGGCTGGGCGGGCGGAAGTCGACGAGCCGGGCCGGCACGACCTCGCCCTTGGCGCCGCTGCCGGTGCCCGAGCCGATCACGGCCGAGTACTGCGCGTCGATCGGCGAGCCCTTGGCCTGGCCCTCCACGGTCCAGTTGGCCATGCCGTAGGTCATGGCGTCCTGCACGGTCACGCCGGGCGTCTTGGCGGCGATGTCCTGCGCGACCATCTGGATGAAGTCCGCGCGGATGCCGTCGGGGCTGGTGGTGTCCACGCAGTGGCCCGCCGTCGCGACGTAGCCCTGCGGGTTCACGCCGAAGCCGGTGCAGGTGGCGTTGAGCGTGAGCGGCTGGCCGTTGTTGTAGTACAGGCCGGTGCCGTCGCCGACGTAGGCGGTGAAGGTCTCGGTGAGGTAGACGATCGCCGGGCGGACCTCGGCGGCGGCCTTCTCGGTCGGCGTGGCCTGCGGGGGCGACGTCCCGGGTCCGGGCGGGGCACCGGGTTCGGCGGCCAGGGCCGTGCCCGCGGTGGCGAGGGTGACCGAGGCGGCGACGGCGACGGCGGCGGCGGCTCGGGCGATGGTGCCGGTCATGGGGTGTGGTCCTCTCGGGTGGGGCGGCTCTGGGCCCGTCGGCCCTCGCCCGGAGCCGGCGGCTGCGCGGCCCGTCGTTGACGAGGAGAACTGTCCCGCCGCAGGCCCCGGGGTCACGAGGGGTTCAACCCGTGAAGAGGGGTGGGGCCAGCACCACTTCCCCTCCAGGCGGTGGACACCCGGAGCGGCCACCGGGCGGCATCCTCGGCGGACCGGACGCACGCGAGGCACACTGTCCCGCATGGAGCAACGAGTCGCGTCGACGGCGCGGGTGCGCGTGCTGGTGGTGGACGACCACCGGCCGTTCCGGTTCGCCGCCGCCGCGGTCGTCCGGCGGATGCCCGGGTGGGAGATCGCGGGGGTCGCCGAGACCGGCGAGGCCGCCGTCGCCGCCGTCGCCGCGCTCCACCCGGACCTCGTGCTGATGGACGTCAACCTGCCCGGCATCGACGGCGCCGAGGCCGCAGCGCGGGTCTCCGCCGCCGCGCCCGGGACCCGCACCGTGCTGTGCTCGACCTACCGCCTCGAGGACCTGCGGATCGATCCGCACGGTCCCGGCATCGCCGGCTACCTGCACAAGGAGGAGCTCGGCGCGCCCGTGCTGCTCGATCTCTGGAACCGGATCAGCACTGCGGCGTAGCCGCGCATCGAGACCGCGGCCCGGGGACTCATCCGGTCCGCAGCGACGCCGCCACCGGCGCGCGGGCCATCCGGATCGCGGGCACCGCCCCGAGCACGAGCGAGCCGACCAGCACCGCCGGGATGATCAGCGCGATCGGCCACACCGGCACCGCGACGTCGGGCGCCACCCCCGTCTGGCTCGCCACCTGCCACCACAGCAGCCGCCCGCCGCCCAACCCGAACAGGACGCCGAACACCACGCCCGGCAGCACGGTCGTGCCGGCCAGGACACCGAGCGCGGCCCGCACCTGCCCCGGTGTCGCGCCCAGCACGGACAGCAGCGCGGCGTCGCGGGTGTGCCGGCGGACCGCGCTGACCAGCGTGTGGACCAGGCCCGCGACGGCGACGACGGCCAGCAGCGTCGCCAGGATCTCGGGCAGCCGGAGCAGCCCGGCGAGGGTGTCGATCTCCGGCGGCATGCCCGGGAGGTGCACCTCGAGCCGTTGGGCGAGGTCGGCGTAGAGGGCGTCCGCCTGCCCCGGTACGGCCAGGACGTGGGCCGACGCCAGCGGCTGCCGGAACAGCGCGCGCAGCTGCTCGGGCGTCATCAGCAGGCCCTCGCCGAGCGGGGCGGCGCGCTCGGGCTGCGGCACGGCCACGCCGGTCACCGTGAGCCGGGCCGTGCGGCCGTCGGACGAGGTGAGCTCGACCGGGTCACCGAGGCCGAGCTGCTCGCGCACGGCCACCCGCGCCCCGACGGCGACCTCCCCCGGCCCCGCCGGCATCCGGCCGCTGACCAGCGACACCGGGATGGCGCCCTTGCGCAGCACGTGCGCGTAGGCGTCGATCTGCCGGGACCTGGCCGGGTCGATCGTCACCCGCCCGGTCTCGACCTCGGTCAGCCCGGCGACCCGAGGGTCGGCCGCGAGCGCGGCCATGTCCGGCTCGCGGGCGTCGGCGATCGTGAGGTCGGAGGTGAACCCGTAGCGGGCGGGGGTGTCGACGAGCCGCTGCAGGCTGGCGCCGAGCATGGTCGACGCGACGATCCCGGCGACCGTCACCGCGATCCCGGTCGCCGTGACCGCGGCGGGCAGCCCGATCGTCCCGGGCACCGTGCGGCCGCGGAGCGCGAGCCGCAGCCCCACGAACAGCGGCGGCCAGCGCACCGCCCAGCGGGCGGGCCGGGGCCGGCCGGGCAGCGGCGGCGCGACGGCGGCGCGCCCGGCCAGTGCGGCGCTGCCCGCGGCCAGGGCCAGGAAGGCGAGCAGCACGACCGCGCCTCCCCCGGCGACCGTGCCCCAGACGGGCCGGAAGCCGGTGTCGGGCTCGAAACGCGCCTGGCTGCCGAGCGGTTCGAGTGCGCCCGCGGCCAGTGTCGTGCCGGCGGCGACGACCGCGGCCACCCCGGCCCCCGCGGTCGCGGCCAGCACCCGGGCCCCGATCCGCTCGGCGGTCGTCATGCCCAGCGCGTTCTCCACCCGCTGGTCGAGGGCGCCGCGGGCGTGGTGGCGCACCAGCCCCTGCCCCACGACGACGCACCCGCCCACCGCCACGACCAGCGCGAACCCCCACAGGCCGATGCCGAGCACGCGTTCGGCCGCGGCGACGGCGGGGTCGGCGTCCGTGGTCGGGAAGACCGGGACCTCGGGCACGTAGTTCCCCACGAGCAACGGCCGGGGCAGGCCCTCGTAGCTGCGCGCGAGGGCGGCGACGAACCGGTCCCGCAGCGCGGCGTCGGCCGCGGGGTCGCCGGTGTAGGCCAGCCGCGCGAAGCCGGAGCGGCCGCCGGCGGCCCCGGCGTTCTGCGCGGCGAAGGCGGGGGTGGACAGGGAGTCGCCGAGCGGGCCCGTCCAGGCCGGCATCCGCCCGATGCCGACGACCGTCATCCGGCGGGTGGCGCCCTCCGGCTCGCCGAAGCCGACGTCGAACCGCGCGACCTGGCGCAGGGTCAGCATCTTCAGCGTGATCCGGTCGCCCACGTGCAGCCCTGCCGCGGCGGCGAGGGGCTCGCCGACGAGCAGCTCGTCGGCGGCCTCGACGCGCGGGGCGCGGCCGGCGACGATCACGGGCGCGACCAGGTCGTCGGGGCGCTCGGGGCCGGCGACCACCGCGGTGTACTGCAGCGTGGGGCCGGCGATCTGCGCGATCCAGGCGTAGGCCGTCCAGCTCTCCTCGACCCCGGGCAGCCCGGCGAACCCGGCCGTGACGTCGGGCAGGTCGGCGGGGAGGTAGGCGCGGGCGTCGTCGAGGCCGGTTCGCTGGACCAGCCGCGGGTAGGCGCTGCCGGTGCGGTCCGCGACCACCGCCGCACCGAGCAGGAGCCCGCCGACCGCACCCGCGATCAGACCGAGGACGAGCAGCGCCCGCAGGCCCGCGCGCAGCTCCGCCCGGGCGACGGCCCGCATGCCGTGCCGCCCCGCGCCGGTCACAGCGCCGCCAGGGAGGTGACGGCAGGCGTGCGGGGCCGCCGGACCGGAACCGCCGCGACGACGGCGGCGCCGAGGGGCACGGCCGCGATCAGCAGGGCGATCGGCCCGACCGGCACCGCGATGTCACCGCCGACCCCGATCGTCGAGGCGACCTGCCACCAGAACAGCCGGGCGACGCCGAGCCCGATCGGCACCCCGAGCAGCACGGCGGGCACCGCGGTCGACGCCGCCAGCACGCCGAGCGTGGTCCGCACCTGCCCCGGGGTCGCCCCGAGCACCGAGAACACCGCCATCTCGCGGGCCAGCCGCCGCGCGCCGACCAGCAGCGAGTGCGCCAGCCCCGTGCCGGCGACGACGGCGAGCACCACCGCGAGCACGTCGGGCAGCCGGCCGAGGTCGCCGAGGTTGCGGATCGCGTCGGGCACGGTCGGCGGGGCCAGCTCCAGCCGTCCGCCCAGCTCGGCGGCGAGCGCGTCGGCCGTGCCCGGCCGGGCGTAGACGTGCGTCGTGAGCAGCGGGAAGTTGCGCTCGGGGCTCACCGCGAGCAGCCCGTCGGCGGTGGCGAGGAGATCCTGGCCGAGCGGCCCGTGGTTCTCGTTGGGCACCACCACGAGCCCGACGACGGTCAACGGGCGCGGCGTCCCGTCGGTGGCGAGGGTGTCGATCCGCTCCCCCGCGGACAGCCCGCGTTCGGCGGCCAGCCGGGGGTTCACGGCGACCTCGTCGGGCGCGGCCGGCAGCCGTCCGGAGACCAGCTCGACCGGCGGCGTGCCCTTGCGGGCGGTGATGCTGACGACCCCGAGCGTGCCGCCGGAGGCGAGCCGGGCGTACGCCGTGTCGGTGATCGCCACCGCCGCCACCCGCGGGTCCTCGACGAGCGCGACGACGTCCGGCTCGCGGGTGTCCGCGATCGTGACGTCGGCGCCGCCCGCCCACCGCTGCGGCGCCGCGACCAGCCGGTCGAGGCTCGCCCCCACCGGCACGGTGGCGACGATCCCGGCGACCGCCGCCGTGGCGGCGAGCACCGTGACCACCGGCGGCACGCCGCGCCGGGCGCCGGCCTGCGCGAGCCTGCTGCCGAGCAGGACGGTCGGCCAGCGCCCCAGCGACCCGCCGACGACGGCGGCGAGCGATCCCGCGCGAGGTGCGGCCGGCTCGGGCACCGCCAGCGCCCGCCGCCGCCAGGCGAACGCCGCCGCGACCGCCGTGACCAGCAGGAACAGGACCACCAGGGCCGCGCCGCCCGCCGCCGCGAGCGCCCACTGCGGGCGGAAGCCGGGCACGGGCTCGAAGCGGGCCTGGCTGCCCAGCGGCGCGAGCGCGCCGGCGGCCACGACGACCGCGGCGCCGAGCACTCCGGCGGCCGCCGCCGCGGGAACCGCCGCCACGACCCGGGCGATCACGCTCTGCGCCGCCGTCATGCCCAGCGCGGACTCCACCGACCGCGCCGCGCGGGCCGTCCCCGCGCTGCGCAGCAACCCGAGCCCGACGACCTGCAGCGCGCCCAGCGCCACGACCAGCGCGAACAACCCGACCCCGAGGAGCAGGGCCCGCTCGGCCGCCTGCACCGCCGGGTCGGGCGCGCGCGGGTGCTCCACCCCGGGCGTGAGGTAGTCGCCGACGATCGACGGCTGTGCGGCCGCATACGCGGCGACGGCCTCGTCGAAGCGGACGGCGGCGCCGGGCGCGGGGTCGAGCCGGACATAGGCGGCGTGCCCGATCCCGGTCCCGGCCAGCGCGCGGGCGAACGCCGGTCCGGCCAGGACGTCGGGCAGGGCCTGACCCCAGGCCGGCATCCGGGCGACACCGACGACGCGCACCGTGGTCGCGGGCCCGTGCGGGGTGAACCCGACGGCGAACCGCGCCATGTCCTCGAGGGTGAGCATCCGCAGCGGCAGGACCGTGCCGACGCCCGTGCCGTGCTCGGCCACCCGCTCGGAGACCACGACCTCGTCCGCCGCCGCGGGGTCGGCCGCGCGCCCGTCGACGATCACCGGGGTGACGAGCCCGGGGTGCGGGGCGGTGCCCGCGGCGAGCGACATGTACTGCACCTGCGGCCCGTCGACCTGGGCGACCCACGCCTCGGTCAGCCATGCGTCGGCCACGCCGGGCAGGGTCGGCAGCGCCTCGATCAGCGCGGGCCGGTCGGCCGGGACGATCAGCCGGGCGTCGTCGAGGTGGACGGCCTCGACGAGCCGGGGATAGGCGGTGGCGGTGCGCTCACCGACCGCGACCGCCCCCAGCACCACGCCGCCGACCAGGCCCAGCACCACGCCGAGGGCGAGCAGGCTCCAGCGCCGTTCCCGCAGCTCGGCACGGGCGACGAGGCGCACCGCACCGCGCGGGCCCGGCGCGCGGGCGTCGCGCGCGGGCACCGTTCAGCCCGCCACGGGCGTCGGGCGCGTGGCGACCGGCGCCGGCGGCGGGGGCGCCGCCGTCCCGGCCGGGACCGGGATGCGCCCGGTGAGGACCGTGCCCTCCCCCGGCGCCGACACGAGCTCCACGGTGCCGCCGATGGCGCCGAGCCGGTCCGCCATGTTCTGCAGCCCGCCGCCGCCGGCGACCCGGGCGGGGTCGAAGCCGGGCCCGTCGTCGGCGACGACCACGGTCAGCTCGTCGCCGTCGGCGCCGGCCGCGACCTCGAGCGTGATCGTGACGTGGGCGCCCGGGGCGTGCTTGCCCGCGTTCTGCAGCGCCTCGAGACAGCAGAAGTAGACGGCCGCCTCGGCCTGCTCGGGCAGCCGGCGCACGCCGGCCGCGTGCACCTCGACGGTCAACGGGCTGCGCTTGGCCGCGGCCCGCAGCGCGTCGCCCAGGCCGGCGTCGCGCAGCAGCGGCGGGTAGATGCCGTGGGCCAGGTCGCGCAGGGCCTGGATGGAGTCGCGGACGCCGCGGTCGAGCTCGTCGAGCAGCTCGGCGTCGGGGTCGTCGGGAGACGTGAGGGAGTCGCGGACCAGCCGCAGCCCGACGGCGAGCGCGACCAGGTGCTGCTGCGCGCCGTCGTGCAGGTCGCGCTCGATGCGGCGACGCTCGGCGTCCGCCGCCGCGACGAGGCGGGTGCGGGAGGCCTGCAGGTCGGCGTTGGTGCGGCGCAGGTCGGCGAGGGTCGCCTGGAGCGCCTCGTCGAGGGCGCGGTTGCGCAGCACGATCGCCAGGCGCCGGACGACCTCGGCGAGCGCCCGCTCGTCCGCCTCGCCGAAGGTGTCGGCGTCGGCGTCGCGCTCGATCACCACCAGCGCCAGCACCTCGCCGCCGTGGACCGCGGGCGCGAGCCGCAGCTGTCCGCGGCGGGCCGGCCCGTCCTCCTCGACCAGGTGCGGCAGCCACAGCTCCAGCCAGCCCGGTCCGGCGACGCCGGCGCGCTGCAGGGTGGCGAGCTCGTCCTCGTCCAGCGGCAGCGGCTCGGGCCCGGGTTCGACCGGCTGCGGGACGACCAGGCTGCGCGCGAGGGTCCGGGGCGCGTCGCCCCGGTCCGCCCAGATCTGGACGCGGGACAGCCGCCAGTCCTGCCGCATGGTCTCGGCGAGCTGGCGGAGCAGGTCGTCGACCGGCGTGCCGCGACCGGCGCGCTCGGCGAAGTCCGCGAGCAGCTCGTCGGGCGAGCGGCGGACGCCCTGCAGCGCGGCCCGGGTGGTGCGCGCGGCGCGGCGGCCGAGCGGTCCCGCCGCCACGGCGACGACGAGCATCCCCACCAGGGCGGGGTTCACCAGCGCGCGCTCGGCCCCGAGCGGCATCCGCCCGAACACGAGCAGCACGACGAGCAGGCCCGCGCAGACCGCCACGGACAGCCCGCCGAACTCCGAGGCACCGACCAGCACCGCGGTGCTCGCGCGGCGCGCGGCGGCGCTGAACATCAGGGCCACCCCCACGGCGAGCACGACCGCGGCGATCAGCCCGGTCACCCACCAGGCCGGACCGCCGCCCAGCAGCCCGACGACGACACCGGGCGCGATCACCCCGGCCGCGCCGACGAGTCCGGACAGCAGCAGGGAGCTGCGGGCGCGCCTGCCCGTGCCGACGCCGACGCGGCGGTGGCTGCGGAACCCGGCGCCGGCCGGGAGCGGGGTGCGGTCGCTCACCGGGGGGCCCGCAGCCCGGCGGGCACCTCGACGGGGCCGGACGGCTCGCCGTCGGCCAGGATGCGGCCGTCGCGCATGCGGACCAGCCGTTGCGCGCCCTCGGCGACCTCGCGGCTGTGGGTGACCATGAGGATCGTCTGCCCCTGGGCGTGCAGGCGCTGGAACAGGTCGAGGACCTCGGCGGCGCCGTCCGAGTCCAGGGCGCCGGTCGGCTCGTCGGCCAGCAGCAAGGTGGGGCGGTTGGCCAGCGCGCGGGCGATCGCCACGCGCTGGCGCTGACCGCCGGAGAGCGCCGCGGGAAGCTCCCGGGCCTTGTCGAGCAGGCCGAGCTGGTCGAGCAGGTCCCGGGCCCGGGCGGTGGCCTCGGCCGGCTTGGCCCCGGCGACCAGCGCGGCGAGCGAGACGTTCTCCAGCGCCGACATGTGCTCGATGAGGTGGAAGAACTGGAAGACCAGCCCGACGCTGCGGCGGCGCAGCCGGGCGAGGCGCGGGGCGCCGAGCTCCTCGATGCGGGTGCCGTCGAGCGCGATCGTGCCCTCGTCCGGCCGGTCCAGCCCGGCGAGCAGGTGCAGCAGCGTGGACTTGCCGCAGCCCGAGGGCCCCATGAGCGCGACGAACTCGCCGGCGCGGACGGTGAGGTCGACGCCGCGCAGGGCGCGCACGGGCGCCGTGCCGGCCTCGTAGGTCTTGCGCAGACCACGGACGACGAGGGCGGGGCCGGGCGCCGCGCCGCGCGGGGCGCCGGCAGCGCCGACGGCGGACTCGGTCTGCTGTGTCACCTGATCACCCTAGGGAGCGCCGGGTCCGCGCCGGGAGTGTCCGCGGCGAAGACACCGGCTGGCACGCCGGAGGAGGGTGGTACTGGCACCACCCCCGGCCTGTCCTCGCCGGGTCCGGCGCGGGCGTTACGCCGGCCCGGGGATCACCGTCGGACGGATCACCCGGGCGGGTCACCTCAGCCGGCCCTGGGCCAGGTGGCGCTCCGACTCCTGCTCGTGCCTCCGCTCGTCGTGCCCGATCTGGCGGAGCAGGTCGGCGACGGGGGCGTGGGCGGCGGCCGGTCAGCGGATCCGGCCGAGCAGCTCCGCCAGCTCGTCGGGCAGGGAGAACATCGGCGCGTGCGAGGACGGGAGCCGTTCGACGTGGTCGGCGGCCGCGGCCATGCGTTCCTGCGCCTCGGGCGGGAAGGACGCGTCGTTCTCGCAGATCACGTACGTGACCGGGTGCGTGCGCTCGGGCGCCGAGCTGGGCGAGCCGAGGCTGGCGAGCGACTGGGGCCGCATCCGGCGCAGCAGCGGCTCGGCACGCTCGCGGGGCACGTCGGCACAGATCGCCTCGTGGAGCACGCCGACGTCGTCGACGGTCACCAGCGTGCCGTCGTCCTGCGGGACGGCCCAGGGCAGCGGCGGCAGCGTCGCCAGCAGGTCGAACGCGGAGGTGCCGCCGGCCGGCCACAACGCGGCGAGGTACACGCCGTGCACCACGTCGGGATGGTCGGCGAGCTCGGTGACGACCATGCCGCCGTAGGAGTGCCCGACGAGCACGACCGGCTCCCCGGCGGACTCGACGTGCCCCCGGACCAGCTCGGTGTCGGCGGCGAGGTCGCCGAGCGCCGCGGGATCCGGGCCCGAGCTGAGCAGCTGCGGCGCGTCGACGACGTGCCCGGCCTTCTCCAGCCGGGCCCGGACCTCGTCCCAGTACCAACCGCCGACGAACGCGCCGTGCACGAGGACGTAGGTGGCCACGACCCGAGGGTGGGCCACGTCACACGGCAGCGGCAACCGCCGAAAGGCGGGAGGTCAGGCGTCGACGTCCCGGGGCTGGTCCGCGGCCGCGGCCTGGACCCGGGGCTGCTGCCGGTAGCCCGGGCGCGGCCGGGGCAGCAGCCCGAGGGCCACCCCGATCGCGGTCAGGTCCGGATAGGTCCCGACCGGCAGCGACCAGAGCTGGGCCGCGCTCAGCGAGTCCGCCCCGTAGTGGTCGGCGTGGGCGATGATCTGCCACTTCGCCGCGGGATAGGTCAGACCGGCCAGCACCTGGCCGATGCGCGCCAGGTCGGTGCGCGACGTCCGTCGGTACACGGGTACCTCCTGGTCCGGGCGCTCCGGGAGGGGCACCGGGCGCGTCGCAGGAGAGTGCCCCATATCACATTCCTCAAACGCGGTGCGGCCCGCGACCCGCCGGAGGGGGTGTCTGTTGTGCGGCCCCGGCGCGCCCCCGTAGGGTTGGCAGGCGGTTGAGACGACAGTCCGCAGCACGCGTCCGCGGAAGTCGAGGAGCACGGTGCGCAATGAGCAGTGAGACCCCCGCCGACGAGGGTGGCGTCGAGATCGAGGACGTCGTCCGTTTCGAACGGGCCGGTGAGGGTGACGGCGCGTCCCTGGTCGCGCACGTCCGCGGCGAGATCGACACGTTGACCGCCCCCCTGCTGCGCACCGAGCTCGACGCGCGGCTCCCCGAGGCCCCGCTCGTCGTCCTGGACCTGTCCGGGGTGACCTTCCTGGGGTCCGCCGGGCTGGCCGTGCTCGTCGCGGCGAAGGACGCGGTGGAGCGGCGCGGCCAGACGCTGCGGCTGGTGTGCGGGTCGCGCATCGTGACCCGGGCGCTCGAGGCGACCGGGCTGCTGGCGCTGTTCGACGTAGCCGACGGCGTGTCCGACGCGCTGCGTCCCACCGGCTGAGCCGGCACCGCACCAGGGAGGCGTCTGGGCGCCTGGTGGCCCCCGCGGTCTTCAACACCGACGTGGCCGAGCACCTCGGTCAGGCGGGTTCGATTCCCGTCCGCCTCCGCCAAGCCCTCAGCGGGTGACGCGGATCCGGCCGGTCCCCTCGCGCACCCGGCCGACGACCGCGGCGCCCGGCAGCTCCGCCACGGCGGCCGCGGCACGGTCCGGGGCGGCGCCGAACAGCAGCCCGCCGGAGGTCTGCGCGTCGGCCAGGAGCAGCACGTCCGTCTCCGTGACGCCCGACGCGGGGTCCAGCACCTCGGCCACCCAGTCCCGGTTGCGGCGGGTGCCGCCCGGGACCGTGCCGGCCTCGGCCAGCTCGCGCACGCCCGGCAGCAGCGGCACGTCGCCGACGACGATCTCGGCGTCCACCCCGGAGGCGGCGGCCATCTTGCGCAGGTGCCCCAGCAGGCCGAACCCGGTGACGTCCGTGCACCCGGTCGCGCCGGCGGCGAGCGCGGCGGCCGAGGCGGCGGCGTTGGGCGTGCACATCGACTCGACCGCCCGGCCGAGCAGATCCTCGCCCGCGGTCCCGACCTTGACGGCCGTGGTGGCGATGCCGACGCCGAGGGGCTTGGTCAGCACGAGCGCGTCCCCCGGGCGCAGGCCGGTGTTGGTGAGGATGCGGTCCGGGTGCAGCTCGCCGACCACGGCCAGCCCGTACTTGGGCTCCGGGTCGTCGATCGAGTGGCCGCCGACCACGGCGAACCCGCACTCCCGGCCGGCGTCGGCGCCGCCCTCGAGCACCTCCGCGAGCATCTCCGGCGGCAACGTCTCCGACGGCCAGGCCACGATGTTGAGGGCGAACAGCGGGCGGCCGCCCATGGCGAAGACGTCGGACACGGCGTTGGTCGCGGCGATCCGGCCCCAGGTCCGCGGGTCGTCGACGACCGGCGTGAAGAAGTCCGTGGTCGCCACCAGCGCGCGGTCGGCGTCGAGCCGCCAGACGGCGGCGTCGTCACCCGTCTCGGTGCCGACGAGCAGGTCGGGGTGACTGGGCGGGGTGACCCCGGCGAGGACCTCGGCGAGCCGACCCGGGCCGATCTTGCAGCCACAGCCCGCACCGTGGCTGAACTGGGTGAGTCTGCGCGTCTGTCCGGTGGTACCCGCCGTCATCCCTCGACCGTAGCGGAGTCCGCCCGTCGCACGCGGGCTCCCACTGACCGACCCTTGGCGACCCCGCAGGGAGATCGTCCGGGACGGGAGTCACCCTGGAGGTGTGACACCCGTTCCGGAGCGTGACGCCGACCCGGTCAACCGGTCCGGTGCGTTCGAGGTGGTGCGCCGCGGCTACGCGCGCGACCAGGTCGACGCACTGGTCCGCGAGCTGGAGCGGCGCGCCCAGGCCGCCGAGAACGCCCGCCGCATGGCCGAGCAGCACGCCGCGGGGCTCGCGGAGGAGCTGCGGACCCTGCGGGCCGGCACCCCGGCGGAGGGCCTGCCCACCGTGCCGCAGAGCTTCGGGTTCCGCGCGGAGAAGGTGCTGCGGCTCGCCGAGCGCGAGGCCTCCGACATCCGGGCCGCCGCCGAGCGCGACGCCGCCGAGATCCGCGCCGCCGCCACGCGCGAGGCCGCCGACCTGATGGAGCGCGCCCACACCGCCGCGGGACGGGCCCGCGCCGACGCCGACGCCGAATGGGCGGCGGTGGCCGCGGAGCGCGCCGACCTGGCCGCCCGGGTGGCCGAGCACGCCGAGCGACTGGAGGAGCTCGCCGGGCTGCGCACCGCGCTGCGCACCGAGCTGGCCCGGTTGCACGCCGCGCTGGGCGCCGAGCTGCGCGGGCTGGACGCGGCGTTCGCGGTTGCCGCCGCCCCGGTGGACGCGACGGACGAGCCGTACCCCGCGGCGCCCGAGCAGGGGCCCACCGGGGCCGCGTCCGGCGGGGAGCGGGAGCCCGTGGAGGAGCCGGTCGCGTCCGGTGCGGACGCGGCCGAGGAGCCGGCCGGTCGGGCCGAGGACGGCGTCGTCGAGGAGGCCGGGTCCGCCGACCGCGCCGAGGACCCAGCCGAGGACCCAGCCGAGCGCACCGTCGAGGCCACCGTCGAGGCCGTCGGGGCGCAGGCCGGGCCCGTCGCGGAGGAGACCACCGACCGGGCCGGTCATCCCGACCACCCCGAGCCGGCCGGCACACCCGCGGCCGGGGACCAGCGCGGCGAGGCCGCTGCCGCGGTGTGGACCCCGACCCCCGGCACCGCGGACCTGTTCGAGGCCGAGCAGACCCGTCCGGCCGACCGCGGAGCCGTCCGCGTCCCGGAACAGCGCCGCGAGCAGAACACGGAGAACCGGCACGCCCTGCGCCCGGGCTGACGGGCACGGCATGCTCTTCCCATGACGGACGCCCCGGTCCGCGGCACGCCCGTTCCCCCGCCCGCGGACGCACCCGACCCGCGCCGCGCGGTACCGCGCACCGACGCGGTGCTCGCCGACCCCCGCCTGGCGGAGGCCGCACGACGGCTGGGCCGCGCGTTGGTGAAGCGCGCGGTCGTCGACGCCCAGCAACGGGCCCGCGCGGGCGCCATCCCGCCGACCGAGGTCGCCGACGCCGCGCTGGCCGCCCTCCCCCGCACCGCCACCCGGCTGCGCCCCGTGCTCAACGCGACGGGCGTGCTGCTCCACACCAACCTCGGCCGCGCGCCGCTCTCGGCCGCCGCGCGGGAGGCCCTGGCGGTCGCGGCCGGGACCTGCGACGTCGAGCTCGACCTCGCGACCGGCACGCGCGGCCGGCGCGGCGCGGGGGTCGTCGACGCCCTGCTCGCGGCCGTGCCCGGCGCGGCCGCCGCGTACGTCGCGAACAACGGCGCGGCCGCGCTCGCGCTCGTCGCCGCGACCCTCGCGGGCGGGAAGGAGATCGTGGTCTCCCGCGGCGAGCTCGTCGAGATCGGCGACGGCTTCCGCATCCCCGACCTGCTCGAGTCGACCGGCGCCCGGCTGCGCGAGGTCGGCACCACCAACCGCACGCACCTCGCCGACTACGCGCGCGCGATCGGCCCGGAGACCGGGTTCGTGCTCAAGGTGCACCCCTCGAACTTCACCGTCAGCGGCTTCACCAGCGAGGTCGGCCCCGAGGAGCTGGCGGGACTGGGCGTGCCGGTGGTGGTCGACATCGGATCGGGACTGCTCACCCCGCACCCGCTGCTGCCCGACGAACCCGACGCCGCCGGCATGCTCGCCCGCGGCGCCACGCTCGTCACCGCGTCCGGCGACAAGCTCCTCGGCGGGCCGCAGGCGGGACTGGTCCTGGGCGGCGCCGGCGAAGGCGCGGAGCTGGTCGAGCGGGTCCGGCGGTTCCCGCTCGCCCGGGCGATGCGCGTCGACAAGCTCACGCTGGCAGCGCTGGAGGCCACGCTGCGCGGCCCCGACACCCCCGTCCGGACGGCGCTGGAGGTCCCGGTCGGGGACCTGCGGCGCCGGGCCGAACGGCTCGCCGGGGAGCTGGGCGGGATCGCCGAGGTCGTGGACTCCGTCTCGACGGTCGGCGGCGGCGGCGCCCCGGGCGTCACCTTGCCGAGCGCGGCCGTCGCGCTGCCCGAGCGGTTCGCCGCGGCCCTGCGTGCCGGCGACCCGGCCGTTCTGGGCCGGCTCGAAGGCGGGCGGTGCCTGCTGGACCTGCGTGCCCTGGACCCGGCGGACGACGCCGCCCTCGCCGCCGCCGTCACGGCCACCGTCACCGCCGGGACCTGAGATGCCGGCCCGTGTGATCGCGACGGCGGGGCACGTCGACCACGGCAAGTCCACCCTGGTCCGCGCCCTGACCGGGATGGAGCCCGACCGGCTGGCGGAGGAGCGCCGCCGCGGCCTGACGATCGACCTCGGGTTCGCGTGGACCCGCCTCGACTCGGGCACCGAGCTGGCCTTCGTCGACGTGCCCGGCCACGAACGCTTCGTGACGACGATGCTGGCCGGCGCCGGGCCGGTCCCCGCGGCCATGATCGTGGTCGCGGCCGACGAGGGCTGGATGCCCCAGTCCGCCGAGCACCTCGACGCGCTCGACGCCCTCGGGGTGGACCGCGGGCTGCTCGTGATCACCCGCTGCGACCTGCTCGACCCCGAACCCGCCCGCGAGGACGCGCAGGCGGCGCTGGCCCGCTCGTCGCTCGGCGCGCTGCCGGTCGTGCCGGTGTGCGCCCCGCGCGGCGCGGGTCTCCCCGAGCTCCGCGCCGCGCTCGACGCGCTGGTCGGCGACCTGCCCGAGCCCGATCCGGCCGCCGACGTCCGGCTGTGGGTGGACCGTGCCTTCACCATCCGCGGCGCCGGGACGGTCGTGACCGGCACGCTGGGCGCGGGCACGATCCGGCTGGGCGACGAGCTGGAGCTCGGCGGGCGCCGGGTCGGCGTGCGCGGGCTGGAGAGCCTCGGCGAGCCGCGCGAGGAGGTCACCGGCGTCGCGCGGGTGGCGGTGAACCTGCGCGGGCTGTCCAAGGAGGCGGTCGGGCGCGGGGACGCCCTGCTCACGCCCGGTGCCTGGCGCACCGCGACCGACGTCGACGTCAGACTCCGCGCGCCGGGGAGCCGGGCCGATCCCGACGCGCCCGTCGAGCTCCCGGGATCGCTGATGCTGCACGCCGGCGCCGCGGCCACCGGGGTGCGGGTGCGGCCGCTGGGTCCCCACCACGCGCGGCTGCGCCTGGAGCACCCGCTGCCGCTGCGCATCGGCGACCGCGCCGTCCTGCGCGACCCGGGGCGGCGTGCCGTCCTCGCCGGGGCGGTGGTCCTCGACGTCCGGCCGCCGGCGCTGACCCGCCGCGGGGCCGCCCGGCGCCGGGCCGCCGAGCTCGCCGCGCCCGGTGTCGGCACCGCGGCGGGCGAGCTGGGCCGGCGCGGGGTCGCCCGGGCTGCCGACCTGGTCGCGATGGGCGTCCCGCCGCGGGAGGTCGCGGACCTGCACGTGCCGGCGGCCCACGGCTGGCTGGTGGACCCCGCGCGGGCCGCCCGGGCCGTGGTCACGCTCGCCGAGGCCGTCCGGGCGCACGACGCCGCGGAGCCCCTCGATCCGGGGCTGACGACCGAGGCCGCGCGGCGCGCCGCCGACCTGCCCGACGCCGCACTGCTGCCCGCGGTCCTGGCCGCGGCCCCGAGCAGTCCCGAGGCGCCGCTGGTGCTGCGCGACGGCCGCGTCCGGCTCGACCGGGCCCACTCCCTCCCGGCGACGGTCCGGGAGGCCCTGGCGACCCTGCGCCGGGACCTCACGGGCGACCCGTTCGCGGCCCCGGACGCCGACCGGCTGGCCCAGCTCGGCCTCGGCCCGAAGGAGCTCGCGGCGCTGGTGCGCGCCGGTGAGCTCGTGGAGCTCGCCCGCGGCGTCGTGCTGCTGCCCGACGCCCCGGACCGGGCCGTCGAGGTGCTGCGGACCATCGGGCCGGTGTTCACGCTCAGCGAGGCACGTCAGGCGCTGGGAACGAGCCGTCGGGTCGCCGTCCCGCTGCTCGAGCTGCTGGGCCGGACCGGGCACACGCGACGCCCCGACGACAGCCACCACGAGCTCCGCTGACGCTCCCGCCGCGGGCCGGCGACCGTTCGCCGCGCGGTCCGCGACCGCGGACCGGGGGTCGCGCTCCGAGTGGCAGTGCGGTCCGGCAGCCCTTACCGTTCCGCCAATGCAGCACACGCACGACGCCTCCGGCGCCGCGGTCCGCCGCGGCGAGTCGGACGACCAGATCACCGTCTCGACGCGCCCGGCGGGCGAGGGGCAGGTCGTCGTCGAGGTCGGCGGCGAGGTCGACATGCTGACCTCCCCGCAGCTGCGTTCGGTCGTGCTCGGTCAGCTGTCGGACGGTGCCCAGCTCGTGGTGCTGGCGCTCGACGGCGTCACCTTCCTCGGCACCAGCGGCCTCGCCGTGCTGATCGAGGTCCGGGAGGCCGCGCACCAGGCCGGGGTCGAGCTCCGGCTCGCGTGCACCGGGCGGCGCGTGCTGCGCCCGCTGTCCATCGCCGGTCTGGTCCCGATGTTCGACATCCACGACACGGTCGAGCAGGCCCTGCAAGCCACCTGACCGAGGTCGGCAGGACTGTGACGACCGTCACGAAGAGGGCGTGTCGAGATGCGCCCCGGCGCCGATCGCGGGATCCTCTGCGGCCGCTCTGAGCTGCGAGGACTCGGATCGGACCGGCGCCGGCCCCACGCCGGCGCACTCGTCCGTATCCGGACGAATCCGCTCTCTCCGCCGTGTTCCGTCCCCTCGGGCGTTTGGCCGTGAGGACCTTGGGGAACGCCGCGGCAGATCGCCCGGCACGTGGTCGGGCCCTCCGACGAGAGCGAAGGTGAGCCGAGTGAGCGACGTGTCCCGCCTCCCTGGGCCCATGGACCACGCCTGGCAGTGGCAGCGCCTGGGCGCGTGCCGCGGCATGGACAGCGCGGTCTTCTTCCACCCGGACGGCGAGCGCAACCCCTCGCGCGCCCGCCGGACCGCACAGGCCAAGGCCGTGTGCCAGCGGTGTCCGGTGATGGACATGTGCCGGGAGTTCGCGCTCGAGACGCGCGAGCCGTTCGGCGTGTGGGGCGGCCTCGGGGAGTCCGAGCGCCGCACGCTGCTGGAGCGCCGCGACCAGCAGAAGCGTCTCGCCTCCGCGAGCTGACCCGCGGGCGCCCTCGCGTGCTCCCGCGGCGTCGGGGGCCGCGGGAGACCGAGCAGCGAAGGGGCGGTCCCCGGGAGCTTCCCGGGACCGCCCCTTCGTCGTGCGCGGCGGCCCCCGGCCTCGCTACGGCAGGGATACCTCGGACCGCGTCCGGTCAACCCCGCGGCGAGGTGAGCCACACCACCCCGGCGGTTCCGGCGGTTCTCAGGCGTCGCTGCCGACCACGCTGAGCTCGAGAGAGCGGTAGCGCAGCAGCGGAAGCCCGTAGACCCGCACCACCCGCTGGACGGCGGCGACGACCGTCGTCCGCTCCGGGTCGGCCGGCGAGGGCAGCGGGGCCACGCAGTACACGCCCGGCTCGGGGTCGAAGCCGACGAGCTCGGACAACGCCGCGACCAGGTCGTCCTCGGCGGCGGCACCGATCCGGCCGGGCAGCCCGAGCCGGTGGACGTGCACGTCCTGCAGGCCGAGGGCCTCGACCGCGGCCGCGACCCCGTCCTCGTCCCCGTCCTCGTCGTCTTCCCCGTACTCGTCGTCGCCGTACTCGTCGTCGTACTCGTCGAGGTCGCCGTCGAGGTCGTCCCACTCGTCGACGTGCCCCGGCGCGTCGGCCCCGTCGAACCGGACGTCGACCCGGTCGAGGGAGACCGGCAGGCTCGTGACGCCCTCGGGCGACACGAGCGACACGGGCGGCACGGGCACCGGCGGCACGGGCACCGGCGTGGCCGGTGCGGCGGGCGCGTCGGCCCGGGCGAGCAGCAGGTCCACCCGGCCGGCGTCGGCCACCAGGCGCGCAAGGTCGGACTCGGGCCGCAGCAGCTCCATGGGGCTCACCGCGACGGCCACCAGCCGCCGACGCGCGGGCGGGATTCGGGCCGGCCCGCCGCGCCGTTGCGCGGGCGTGCCGATGCCCTCGATCTCCGGCACCGCCACCATTCCTCGCTCGCCCCCTGCCCGGTCGGCGCCGTTGCCGACCGTCTCGCTCCCGGCCTCGTCGACCGGTGTCAACGGCATCGTTTCCTGTCCACGTCCCCGTATGCGGCCTCGCACGCCGAACGGACGTCACGGTTCCGTGAGCGGGCGGCACCGGAAGGCAGTCGGTTACCCCGAACGGGTGCAGCGGTCGTCGGCGTGGGACGAACGGGACGCCGTTCCCCCGCCCGTGCCCTCAGCCCTCGAGACGCACGGCGAGCACCGCGATGTCGTCGCGGAGGTGCGCCGGCTCGCAGACCTCCAGCACCCGGTCGACGACGGCCTCGGCGGGCGAGTCCGCGGGAATCTCCCGCAGGGTGCGTTCGAGCAGGTCGACGCGCTCGTCGGCGTCCTCCCCCGCGATGTCGGTCAGGCCGTCCGTGTAGAGCAGCAGCAGCGCCCCGGCGGGCACCGTGAGCGTGGCCTCGGTGCGGCCCTCCTCGCCGGCGCGGCCGAGCGTCGGGACGACCCCGATCATCGGTGAGAGGTGCTCGTCGAGCCGGCGCAGCTCGCCCTCGCGCGTGAGCAGCAGCGGCGCGGGATGCCCGGCGTTGGCGTAGCGCAGCACCCGGTCGCCCGAGGCGTCCGGCGGCTCGAGCCGGGCGTACACCGCGGTCGCCATCGAGGCCATCTCCAGGCCCTGCACGAGCTGGTCGCAGCGGTCGAGCACCGAGCCGGGGCGGCCGCCGTCCCACGCGTAGGAGCGGAGCACACCGCGCAGCTGCCCCATCGCCGCGGCGGCGGACAGGTCGTGCCCGACGACGTCGCCCACCGCGATGCCGACGGCCCCGTCGGGCAGCGGCAGCACGTCGTACCAGTCGCCGCCCACCTGGTTGCCGTCCGTGCCGACCCGGTACCGCGCGGCCATCTGCAGGCCGCCCACCTCGGGCACGGCCGGCAGCAGGCTGTGCTGCAGCGTCGCGGCGGCGGCGTGCTCGCGCTCGTAGAGCCGCGCGTTGTCGACCGTCAGCCCGGCGCGCCCGGCGAGGTCGGTGGCCAGGTGCAGGTCCTTCTGGCTGTAGCGGCGGCCGTACGGGTGCTGGGTGACCAGGGTGAGCGCACCCAGCACCTTCCCGCGGGCGCGCAGCGGCACCACCATCGCCGACCGCATCCGCAGCCGGTCGTAGAGCTCGGCGGCCGGGGAACCGGCGTCGTAGCGGTCGGTGCCGTGCTCGGGCAGGTCCGACAGCAGCACCGGCTCGCCGGTCGCCAGCACCCGTCCGGTGGTGCTGTCGTGACCGGCCCGGTAGTCGCGCAGGTCGGCCATCCGCGCGATCCGGTCCTCGTCGGCGCGATCGCGCGCGGCCACGGCGACCCGGCGCGGCAGCCCCGAACCCGGGCGGTCCAGCAGGTCCACCGCGCAGACGTCCGCCAGCTGCGGCACGACCAGGCGGGCCAGGCCGTGGCAGGCGTCGTCGACGCCGAGCGCCTCGGTCATGTGCGTGGTCGCCTCGGCGAGCAGCCGCAGCTGGCTGCGGGCCTCCTCCGCGTCGGCCAGCGCCGCGCGGCGCTCCTGCTCGACGAGCACCCGTTCGGTGACGTCGTTCTGCACGCCGACGAAGTTGACGAGGTCCCCGGCGCCGTCGACCACCGGGGAGATCGACACCTGGTTCCAGAAGGCGGTGCCGTCCTTGCGGTAGTTCAGCAGCACCTCGGTGATCGGCTCCTGCGCGCGCAGCGCCGCGCGCATCCGCTCCACGCTCCGCCGATCGGTGTTCGGGCCCTGCAGGAACCGGCAGTTGCGCCCGACCGCCTCCTCCACCGCGTAGCCGGTGAGCCGGGTGAAGGACGGGTTGACCCAGATCAGCGGGCCGTCCTCGCGCCGCGGGTCGGTGATGGTGAACGACATGTCGGTGGCGACGACCGCCCGGTCCCGCAGCACCTCCAGGCGCCGCCGGTCGCCGTGCTCGCTGCCGGAGAGCTGCAGGAACACCACGAGTGCCCGGGACCGCAGCTCGGCGGGGACCGGGAGCTGCTCGCCCGTGTCGCCCAGCCCGCCCGGCCCCAGGACGAAACCCGTGACCCACAGCAGCCGGCCCTCGGACGCCTCGCGCTGCTCCTCGGTGGCGGTGGAGCCCCGGCGGGCCGCGTCGTGGACCGCGACCGGCTCGCCCGCGACCGGGATGCCCGCGGCGACCAGCGACAGCGGCGAGCTCGTCTCGCTCATCCGCTTGCCGCCGAGGTCGGTCAGCCCGGCGGCGTCGCCCCAGGCGTCGATGTCGACCGGCAACGAGACGCGGTCGCCGGTCAGCTCCACGGCCGCCGCGTTGGCGTAGACGACCCGCCGCTCGTCGAGGTCGATCATCAGCACGGCCGCGGGCGCGTCGTAGAGGACCGTGGGCAGGTCGGGAACGTCGCCGGGCAGGCCGTCGCGGGCCACCCCCTGGGCCAGGTCGTGGGCCAGGTCCTCGGCCAGGTCCTCGGCCAGGCCACGCTGGTCGGTCGTCTCCACGCGCCGAGCGTAATGGCCGCCCCGCCCACCCGCGCCCCGGCGGCCGCCACCGCCTGGGTAGGGTGCGCCGGGACCGGTTGAGCCCGCAGCCGCCCTGCGCCCCCGCCTGCCCGCGACCCGCGTGGGCACGCCGACGCCGGAGGTGAGTGCCCTGCCGTTCCCCGCCTCGCGTGGCCCGTCGCGTCCCGGCGGGCTCGACACCGAGCTCACCTCGCCCGTGCCGGGCGTGTACGTGCTCGTCGTCGGCGGCGAGGTCGACACGCTGACCGCGCCGGCCCTCGGCGAGGCGCTCGGCGCCCTGCTGGAGGCCGAGCCGACCGACGCCGTGGCCGCGGTCGACCTCGCCGGCGTCGGGTTCCTGGCGTCGAGCGGGCTGGCGGTGCTCATCCGTGCCGCGCACCGGGCGGAGGCCCAGGGTCGCGCGCTGCACCTGCTCGGTGGCTCGCGGGCGGTCACCCGACCGCTCGAGGTCACCGGGTCGGACCAGTTGTTCACCCTGCTCCCGGGCCTGGACGAGCTCCTCGCCCGGGTGGACGGCGACCGCCCCGCGGGTCGAGTACGCCGACCGGATTGATAAGAACGCACCCCGGGTAGCACGATGGGGATCGAGGGCCCGAGCGGGTCCGTGACGAAGGGAAGACGTCGCGTGTCCGAAGTGGATCCCGTGGGCGCCGGAGACGGCCCGGGGACGGTGGAGACGCCGGGATCGGTGGTGGAGGTGCGCACCAGCGCCTCGGCCTCGCTGATCCCGACCATCCGTGCCGTCGCCTCGGACCTCGCCGCCCGCGCGGACTTCGACCTGGACGCCATCTCGGACCTGCGGATGGCCGTCGACGAAGCGTGCGCGACCCTGGTCGACGTCGCCGTACCGGGGTCCTCGCTCCGGTGCACCTTCGACGTGCGCGAGGAGCTCATCCGCGTCCACGCCGAGGTCGACACCGGCGACGCGGGGACCCCCGTGTCCACGGACACCTTCGGCTGGCGGGTCCTGCAGACCCTGGCCGACGAGGTGGAGCTCGAGGCGAACGGCATCGGCACCGTGGGCATCCGCCTCCACAAGCGCGCCGACGCAGCCCCCCGGTGAGTGCGGCCGACTCCGAGTACGGTCACCTGACCCCGCTCCTGGCGGAGTACGCAGGGCTCGACAAGGACGACCCGCGCCGGGAGGCGCTCCGCGACCGGCTGGTGACCGGCTTCCTCCCGATCGCGCAGCACATCGCCCGCCGCTTCGCCCATCGCGGCGAGCCGCTCGACGACCTGGTGCAGGTCGCGACCGTGGGGCTCATCAACGCGGTCGACCGCTACTCACCGGACAAGGGCACGGACTTCTTCTCCTTCGCCGTGCCGACCATCAGCGGCGAGGTCCGCCGGCACTTCCGCGACCAGGGCTGGTCGATGCGGGTGCCCCGGCGGCTCAAGGACATGCACGTGTCCATCAACGGCGCGGTGTCGGACCTGTCCCAGCGGCTGGGCCGGGCGCCCCGGCCCTCGGAGATCGCCGAGCAGCTCGGTGTACCGGTCGCCGAGGTCCTGGAGGGCCTGGAGGCCTCCGAGGCCTACCGCAGCTCGTCGCTCGACGAGATGCTGTCCTCCGAGCAGGGCAGCGCCACGGTCGGCGAGCTGGTCGGTGCGGCCGACGCCGAGCTCGACCGCGTCGACCACCGGCAGGCCCTGCGGCCCGTGCTCGGCGAGCTGGCCGAGCGCGAGCGCACCATCGTCATGCTGCGGTTCTTCGGCAACATGACCCAGACCCAGATCGCCGAGCAGGTGGGCATCTCCCAGATGCACGTCTCGCGCCTGCTCGCCCAGACCCTGGACCGGCTCCGGTCCCGGCTCGACCCGGACACGCGCACGGGCTGATCACCCCCTGGTGTGGGCCGCGCAACAGACCGTGCGGGCCCCGAGACAGCGGCCGGGCGCGTCGGCCAGGATGGCCGCGTCGCAGTCGCCGGGGACAGGAGCGTGGAGACGTTGAGCGGTGGGCCGGAGCACGTGCTGGTCGTCGGGGCGGGGCTCGGCGGCATCCGGACCGTGGAGCAGCTGCGGCAGGCAGGCTACGAGGGCCGGATCAGCCTCGTCGGCGCCGAGGTGCACCCGCCCTACGACCGCCCGCCGCTGTCCAAGCAGCTCCTCGCGGGCGCCTGGGAGGCCGAGCGGCTGGCCCTGAAGGAGGAGGCCGCGCTCGAGGACCTCGGCGTCCGCATGTACCTCGGGCTGCGCGCCGTCGCGCTGCGGCCCGGTGAGGTCGAGCTGGCCGACGGCGCGGTGCTCACCGCCGACGCGATCGTGCTCGCCCCTGGCGTCGAGGCGCGCCGGCTGCCCGGCCAGCCCGAGAGCGTCCACACCCTGCGGACCCTCGACGACGCCGTCGCCCTGCGCGACGAGCTCGACAAGGCGTCGACCCTGCTCGTGGTCGGCGCCGGGTTCATCGGCGCCGAGGTCGCCAGCACCGCGATCGACAAGGGCGTGCAGGTCACGATGGTCGAGGCCGCGCCGGTGCCGCTGGTGCGCGGGCTGGGCGCCGAGGTCGGCGCGCTCGCCGCGCGGCTGATCCGCGAGGGCGGCGTGGACCTGCGGACGGGAGTGGCGCTGACCGGGTTCGTGTCCGCGCAGGGCCCGGGCGTCGCCGTCGAGCTGGCCGACGGGTCGCGGATCGAGGCCGACGTCGCGCTCGTCGGGATCGGCGGCCGGCCGGACCTCGGCTGGCTCGCCGACACCGGGCTCGACCTGAGCGACGGGATCCCGTGCGACGCGCAGGGCCGCGTGCTCGGGCTCGACGGCGTGTGGGCCGTGGGCGACGCCGCCGCCTGGGACTACCCGGCGCAGGGCGGCCGGCACCGGCACGAGCACTGGACCTCGGCCGCCGACCAGGCCACCGTCGTCGCCCGCGCGGTCACCGGCACCGAGGCGCCGCCCCCGACGGTCCCCTACTTCTGGTCGGACCAGTTCGGGCTGAAGATCCAGCTGATCGGGCGGCCCGACCTCGCCGACACGATCCTGCCGCTGCACGGCGAGGGGCTCTCCGGCGGTGCGGTGAAGGGCACCGTGGTCGGCTACCTGCGGGGCGACCGACTGGTGGCGGTGGCCGGCTTCGGCGCGGCCCGCTACATCGCGCGCTACCGCGCGCTGCTGCTGAACGAGGCCGACCGGGCGCAGGCGCTGGAGTTCGCGGCGTCGTTGCGGCGGTGAGGGCGGCCGGGGGCCCGAACGGGCCCCCGGGTCCCCGTCAGGAGAACAGCTTCTTGAGGACGGCGAGGGCGAGGACCGCGCCGACGCCGATCAGCGCGTAGCGGATCTTCGGGTCCTCGAGCTTGAGCGCGATCTGCTGCTTGCCCGAGTCGACGAACCGTTTCGGGTTCGCGCGGTCGGTCAGCGCGTCCAGGCTGTCGGCGAGCGCGTCCCGCGTCTTCTCGATCTCGCTCTGGATGCTCTCGGGGTCGCGGGCCACGACACACTCCTCCGTGCTTCGGGGATCTGACTCGGGATCTGGCTCGGGCACACCGTAGACGAGCGGTCCGGCGCGGGCCCGGCGACGTCCCGCTGTCGGGGGGAACTGACAGGATCGGGGCATGACGACACGCCTCGCGCCGGGCGACACCGCCCCGGACTTCACGCTGCCCGACGCCGACGACAAGCCGGTCACCCTGTCCGACCTGCGCGGCCGCAAGGTGATCGTGTACTTCTACCCGGCCGCGTCCACGCCCGGCTGCACCAAGGAGGCGTGCGACTTCCGGGACAACCTCGCCGAGCTGAACGACGCCGGCATCGACGTCCTGGGCATCTCCCCGGACAAGCCGGCCAAGCTCGCGAAGTTCCGCGACAAGGAGAGCCTGACCTTCCCGCTGCTCTCGGACCCGGACCGGAAGGTCCTCGAGGAGTGGGGCGCCTTCGGCGAGAAGACGATGTACGGCAAGACGGTCACCGGCGTGATCCGCTCGACCTTCCTCGTCGACGAGGAGGGGAAGATCGAGGCGGCGCTGTACAACGTCCGCGCCACGGGCCACGTCGCCAAGCTGCGGCGGGACCTCAAGGTCTGACCCTGTGGATCTGCCCCTGTGGACAACTCGAGCAGGTTCGAACATGTGTTCGCTACCTTCGGTTCATGCCGAGAGCCCGCAGGTGGACGGACGAGCAGCTGACCGAGGCGGTGGCGTCGAGCCGCACACTGAGCGAGGTGTGCCGGAAGCTGGGCATCCTGCCCGGTAAGTACGACGTGATCCGGACGCACATCGCGCGGCTGGGACTCGACGCCTCGCACATCCCGCGGTCAGCCGTCGGGGCCGGCCGGACGGTACGGCGGAGCTGGACGGACGAGGACCTCACCGCCGCGGTAGCGGCGCGCGACTCGGTGTCCGACCTGAGCCGGCGGCTGGGGTACACGCCGAACGGCGGAGTTCACCGCCTTCTCAACGGACACATCCGGCGTTTGGGGCTCGACACCTCCCACTTCGTCGGTCCGCGCTGGCCGAGGACACGCCCGGAGCTGATCCGCAAGCGCCCGTTGTCGGAGATCCTCGTGCGGGGGTCCCTCTACCGGACCTCCGGCCTGCGGCGACGACTCATCAGAGAAGGACTGAAGCCCGCGCACTGCGAGGAGTGCGGGCTGTCCGAGTGGCGTGGGGTGCTGCTGCCGCTGCAACTCGACCACATCAACGGGGACCACACCGACAACCGGCTCGAGAACCTCCGTATCCTGTGCCCGAACTGCCACGCCGTCACCGACACCTGGTGCCGGCAAAAGAACACAAGTACAGAGCCGGCGTAGCCCAACTGGCAGGAGGCGCGACCTTTAGGTGGTTGACAGTGCGGGTTCGAATCCCGCCGCCGGTACTCTTCCGACCAGCGACGATGCGGCGAAGTCCACCGAGCCGGGGCTCAGCGGGCCCGCCGCGTCTCCTCCCCCACCTCGTCGGCCGGAGCCTCCTCCGGGACGGGCTTGCGGGCCGCCACGACGATCCCCGCGAAGCCGATGAGCCCGCACACCAGCGACACCGCGACGAGCGCCGGCGAGGGCCGGCCGCTCACGGCGTCGCCGAGCACCACGATCGCGACGGTCCCGGGGATGATCCCCACGACGGTCCCGAGCAGGTAGGGCAGGAACCGCACCCTGGACAGCCCACAGACGTAGTTGAGTGCGGCGAAGGGGACCAGGGGCACCAGCCGCATCGAGGTCACCGCGAGCGTGCCGTGATGGTCGAGGCGGCGCCGTACCCATGTCACCGCGGAGCCGCGGACGTACCGCTCCACCAGTGCTCCGCCCGTCGCCCGGACGAGCAGGTAGGCCAGCACCCCGGCCAGGGTGGTCGCGGCCAGCGTGACCACCAACCCGACGAGCGACCCGAACAGCACCCCCGCCGCCAGCGTGAACACGGTCCGCGGGACGGGCGCGACGCACAGCCCCGCCTGCAGGCCCAGGAACAGCAACGGCGCCCAGGGTCCGGCCTCCGCGGTGATCCGCCGCAGGTCCGCGACGCCCGGCACGCCGTACACCCGCGCCACGACGAGCACCGCCGCGACCAGTGCCAGCACGCCCAGCCCGGCCAGCACGGGCCGCCACCCTCTCACTCCCCCGACGGTACCGACCGCGCCGGCCGACCCCGCGTCACACCCGTTCCCCGACCGCCGCAGGCGGATGATCCCTTCACGCCCGAGACCGGGAGGCCGCCGCGTCGCGGCCACGATCGCCGTCCGGGACCGCACAGCGCCGCATCTGGCTACCGAAGGTCCCGAGCGACGATCACCGCCGGCGCCCGCCTTCCGATCACCGGAACCCGCCCGGTCCGGGGGCACCGGCCGGGCTACCGTGCGGCCGTGAGTACCGAGAAGCGCGAGCTGGACCTCGATCCCGCGGGCCTCGCCGTCCGCCGCGAGGTCCTGGGCGCCACGCACGTCGACGCCTCGCTGGAGCGGGCCGACGACGTCACCGGCGAGTTCCAGGAGATGATCACCCGGTACGCCTGGGGCGGGATCTGGACCCGGCCCGGCCTCGACCGGCGGATGCGCAGCGCGATCACGCTGACCGCGCTCGTCGCGCACGGGCACCTCGACGAGCTGGAGCTGCACCTGCGGGCGGCCCGCCGCAACGGGCTGACCCGCGAGGAGATCGTCGAGGTGCTGCTGCAGAGCGCCGTCTACTGCGGCGTGCCCGCGGCCAACAGCGCGTTCGCCCGGGCCAAGAAGGTCCTCGCCGAGGACGCCCCCACCGACTGACCCGCACCATGGTTCCACAACGCGCCTCTGAGCAGCGGTTTCGAACATTGTGGAACCACAGTGCGCGCCGGCAGCTCTCAGCCCGACAGCACTCAGGCCGACAGCGCCTCGAGGTGCGGGAGGAGGGCGCGGAAGGCGCGGCCCCGGTGGCTGTCCGCGTCCTTCTCCTCGGGGCTGAGCTCCGCGGCGGTCCGTTCCTCCCCCTCGGGCACGAAGATCGGGTCGTAGCCGAAGCCGTTGCTCCCGCGCGGCGCCCGGACGACCCGCCCGGGCCACTCCCCGTGCACGACCTCCTCGGGCCCGTCCGGCACCACGAGTGCCGCCGCGCAGACGAAGGCCGCGCCGCGGCGCTCGTCGGGGACGTCGCCCAGCTGGCCGAGCAGCAGGTTCAGGTTGGCGAGGTCGTCGCCGTGCCGGCCGGCCCACCGGGCGGAGAGGACGCCGGGCATGCCGTTGAGCGCGTCGACGGCGAGGCCGGAGTCGTCGGCGACCGACGGCAGTCCGGTCGCGGTGGCGGCGTCACGCGCCTTGGCCAGCGCGTTCTCGGCGAAGGTCGCGCCGGTCTCGGGGGCCTCGGGGAACTCCGGGACGTCGGCGAGCCCGAGCACCTCGACGCCCGAGCCCTCCGCCAGCCGGCGCAGCTCGACGAGCTTCCCGGCGTTGCGTGTGGCGAGCAGGATCTTCACGACTCGAGCGCCTCCGTCTGGAGGCGCGTGAGCTGCGCGATGCCGGCGAGCGCGGTGTCGAGCATCGCATCGAGCGTGCTGCGGGTGAAGGTGGCGCCCTCGCCGGTGCCCTGGACCTCGATCAGCGTGCCGGTGTCCGTCGCGACGACGTTGGTGTCCACCTCCGCGCGCGAGTCCTCCTCGTAGGGCAGGTCCAGCCGCACCCGCCCGTCGACGACGCCGACGCTCACGGCCGCCACCTGGCACGAGATCGGCTTGGGGTCGGCCAGCCTGTTCCGCTCGCCCAGCCAGGTCACGGCGTCCACCAGGGCCACGTACGCGCCGGTGATGGCCGCGGTGCGGGTGCCGCCGTCGGCCTGCAGCACGTCGCAGTCCAGGGCGATCGTGTTCTCGCCGAGCGCCTTGAGGTCGATGCAGGCGCGCAGGGAGCGGCCGATGAGCCGGCTGATCTCGTGCGTCCGGCCGCCGACCCGGCCCTTCACCGACTCGCGGTCCGACCGCGTGTTGGTGGCCGACGGCAGCATCGCGTACTCCGCGGTCAGCCAGCCCAGCCCGGACCCCTTGCGCCAGCGCGGCACACCCTCGGTCACGCTGGCCGCGCACAGCACCTTGGTGTCCCCGAACTCGACGAGCACGGAGCCCGCCGGGTGCTTCTGGAAACCGCGGGTGATGCGCACGGGGCGCAGCTCGTCGTCCGTCCTGCCGTCTGCTCGCGTCACCCCGACATCCTAGGAACCCGGGTCGGGACCCGTTCTCGGGAACCGGGTCAGACCTCGTACTCGCCGTCCGGGCGGACGAGCTCGACCGGCCCGTCGAACGCCGCCTTCGCCTCGGCGAGCATCGCGTGCGGGTCGGTCCAGACCGGGACGTGGGTGAGCAGCAGCCGTCCGACGCCCGCGGCCGCGGCGTGCTCCCCCGCCTGCCGGCCGGAGAGGTGGACGCCCGCCGGCATGTCGTCGGTGTGCGGCCAGGACGCCTCGCAGAGCAGGACGTCCGCACCGCGGGCCAGGTCGACCAGCCCCTGGCACGGCCCCGTGTCGCCGCTGTAGACGAGGCTGCGGCCGCCGTGCTCCACACGCAGCGCGTAGGCCTCGCACAGGTGGTCGACCGCCGCGGCCCGCAGCACCGCGCCGCCGACGGTGGCCGCGCAGCCGTCCGCGAGGACCTGGAAGGCGAAGACGTCCGCGAGGTCGGTCTCCGTCCGCTCGGCCGCGGAGGGCGCGTAGGCCGCCCCGAGCCGCTCCGGCGCCTCGACGGGCGCGAACACCGGCAGGCGGTTGCGCGTGGGGTCGTAGGGCGGGCCAGGGTGGTAGCGCCGCCACACCGCGAGCGCCGAGAAGTCCGCGCAGTGGTCCGGGTGCAGGTGGCTGAAGGCCGCGGCGTCGAGCCCCCAGGGGTCGAGGGAGCGCTGCAACGCGCCGAAGGTGCCGTTGCCGAGGTCGAGCGTCAGCCGGGTCTCCCCCGCCTCGACGAGGTAGCCGGACGCCGGCGAACCCGGCCCCGGTCCGCTGCCGGAACAGCCGAGCACGACGACCTTCATGGGGCGAGGCTAACCCTTGGACGAGGTGCGACGCAGCCACCAGAGCCCGATGAACGGCAGCACCAGCGGGATGAAGCCGTATCCGCGGCCGTACACCGACCAGACCGTGTCGTCGGGGAAGTCGCCGGTGTCGAAGACGGTCAGCGTGCCGACGACCAGCACCCCGACCAGTTCGAACACGACCGCGCCCCACGCCAGGCGCCGGTGTCCCGGGCTGCGCCCGGCCAGGCCGATCGTGGCGAGGACGTAGACCACGCCGGCGAGGCCCGAGAGCAGGTACGCCACCGGTGCCTCGGAGAACTTCGTCGCGATCTGCACCCCGGCCCGGGCCGTCGCGGACAGGGCGAAGATCGCGTAGACGGCGATGAGGACCCGGCCCGGTCCGCTCGAGGTCGCGCGCGGCTGCCTGCCCGGGGCCCCGGTCGGCTCAGCCATGGCCGGCGACCCACAGGTCGTGCAGCCGCCACACGGCCACCCCGGTCCCGATCGCCCCGACGGCGATCACCGTGCCGCCCCAGCGGGTCGGCTCGGCCGTCGCGAACTGCAGCGCGATCGGCATGACGCACACGCTGACCAGCAGGTAGATGAGGAACGTCGACTGTTCGGGCAGCTGGACGCCGGTGAACACCCGCACCGCGGCGACGACCGCCTGCACCACCAGGACCGCCTCGAAGACCCCGACCGCGATCCGGTGCGTGCGGTCCGGCGGACGGTTGCGGATCGTGGTGAACAGGCCGTACAGCGCGACGGCCGCCGCGACCACGTAGGCCACGACCTCCAGGACGCCGATCACGCTCCGACGCTACCGGAGCGCCTCCGCGGCCTCCGCCGGCACCTGCTGGACCCGGCCGATCTCCGGGCCGAGGAAGCGCCGGCCGAGCCGGCGGAAGGGCTCCGGGTCGCCGGTCGCGAGGAACTCGTGCGGGCCGGGCGGCGGGTCGGTCTCCGGGTCCCGCGCGAGGTCCGACGCCATCAGGGTGCGCACCACGTCCTTGGCCGTCTCGTCGGCGCTGGAGACCAGGCTGACGTCGGGGCCCAGCACGATCTGCAGCACGCCGGTGAGCAGCGGGTAGTGGGTGCAGCCCAGCACGACGGTGTCGACGCGGGCCTGCTGCAGCGGCTCCAGGTAGCTCTGCGCCAGGCCCAGGACCTGTCGGCCGCTCGTCATCCCGCGCTCGACGAAGTCGACGAACCGTGGGCAGGCCACGGCGGTGACCTCGACGTCCCGCGCCGCGGCGAAGGCGTCCGTGTAGGCGCCGGAGGCGATGGTGGCCTTCGTGCCGATGACGCCGATCCGGCCGTTGCGGGTGGCCGCGACGGCCCGGCGGACGGCCGGCAGGACGACCTCGACGACGGGCACGGGGTAGCGCTCGCGGGCGTCGGCCAGGCAGGCCGCGGATGCGGTGTTGCACGCGATGACCAGCAGCTTCACGCCGCGGTCGACCAGGTCGTCGCCGATGGCGAGCGCGTGCCGTCGGATGTCGGCGATGCGCAGCGGGCCGTAGGGGCCGTGCGCGGTGTCGCCCACGTAGACGACCCGTTCGGCGGGGAGCTGGTCGATGACGGCACGGGCGACGGTCAGTCCGCCGACGCCGGAGTCGAAGATGCCGATGGGCGCGTCACGATCGGTCACGGGTGTCCTGCGGTGATCGGGGGCGGGCTTACGGCGCCGGTCATCGGACCGGCGCCGGTGTCCGGTCGGCCCGCGCGACCATCCACGCGGCCAGGACCCCGAACAGCGCTCCGAACAGGTGCGCCTGCCACGAGATCCCGGGGTTGCCGGGGAGCACACCGAACAGCATCCCACCCTCGAAGAAGAGCAGGACCACGGCCAGCGCGATCTGCCGCCCCGACCGGGCGAAGAAGCCCCTGGCCAGCAGGAACAGCAGCCACCCGAAGATGACGCCGGACATCCCGATCGTCGACGCCATGCTCGGCCCGACCAGCCACACCGCGGCCCCGCTGCCGAGCCAGATCAGCGCCGTGACGCCGAACCACTGCCGGATCCCGCCCGCCATGGCGAGCCACCCGAACACCAGGAAGGGCAGGGTGTTCGCCCACAGGTGCGGCCATCCGCCGTGCAGCAGCGGCGCCCAGAGGATGCCCCAGGCCCCGTCGGCGTTGCGCGAGATGATCCCCTCGTTGTCGAGGTACTGGCCCGACATCTGGTCGTAGAACTCCACGGCGTAGAGCACCGCCGTGAACAGGAGCATGACCACGGCGGCCCGCACCGGGTGCGGCGGCACGATCCGCGCGAGGCCGCGCGACGACCGCGCGGCGGGGAGGGAGCTCGGTACCTGCGGCGCAGCCATGTGACCGAGGGTACGCGGAATCCCCGTCACCCTGCCGTGAACGGGAATCGGACGAGAAGTGTCGGCCCCTTCGGCACCATGATCCGCGGAAGCACCGCGCCCTCCGGGAGAGCCGAGCATGTCCGCACCCGTCGCCGACCCGCCGGCGACCTGCCGCCCCGACAAGCGGCACCCGGGCCGCTGGGCCGCGCTGTTCGTCATCGCGCTGGCCCAGCTCATGGTGGTGCTCGACGCGACGATCGTGAACATCGCGCTCCCGCAGGGCACCGCGCCGCTCAACACGATCGCCACCACGGCCGCGGCGGCCTACGTCTGCGACCACCCGATCACCGATCCCGCGCAGCTGCCCGACGCGGCGGTGCACGGCTACACGGTCGCGTTCGCCTGGGCGGCCGCGGTCCTGGCGATCGGGGTGTCGCTGGTCCTGGTCCTGGTGAGGGCTGGGCGACGGGACGCCGCCGCGGCGACGCCCGCCGTGCACCTGGGGTGAGCAGGCCGGCTCAGCTCACGCCCAGAGGTGGCCCTCGATGCCTTCCGCGGCGTCGTCGAGCGCGCCGGAGTAGGCCCCGGTGGAGAGGTACTTCCAGCCGCCGTCGCAGACCACGATGACGATGTCGGCGGTCTCGCCGGACCCGGCGGCCTTCTCGGCGACCGCGAGCGCGGCGTGGAGGATCCCGCCGGTCGAGATGCCGGCGAAGATGCCCTCCTTCTCCACAAGCTCGCGGGTGCGGCGCAGGGCGTCGTAGCTGCCGACGGAGTACCGGCCCGTGAGGACGGACGGGTCGTACAGCTCGGGGACGAACCCCTCGTCGAGGTTCCGCAGGCCGTACACGAGCTCGCCGTAACGCGGCTCGGCGGCGATGATCTGCACGTCGGGCTTCTGCTCGCGCAGGTAGCGGCCGGTGCCGACCAGGGTGCCGGTGGTGCCCAGGCCCGCGACGAAGTGCGTGATCTCCGGGCAGTCGCGCAGGATCTCCGGCCCGGTGGTCCGGTAGTGCGCGTCGGCGTTGGCCGGGTTCCCGTACTGGTAGAGCATGATCCAGTCGGGGTGCTCGGCGGCCAGCTCCTTGGCCATCGCGACGGCCTGGTTCGAGCCGCCGGCGGCCGGCGAGGAGATGATCTCGGCGCCGTACATGGTGAGCAGCTGCCGCCGCTCCTCAGAGGTGTTCTCGGGCATCACGCAGACGAGGCGGTAGCCCTTGAGCTTCGCGGCCATCGCCAGCGAGATGCCCGTGTTCCCCGAGGTCGGTTCCAGGATCGTGCAGCCGGGCGTGAGGAGGCCGTCGGCCTCGGCCTTCTCGATCATGGCCAGCGCGGGCCGGTCCTTGATCGAGCCGGTGGGGTTGCGGTCCTCGAGCTTCGCCCACAGCCGGACGTTCTCCGCGGGCGACAACGACGGCAGGCCTACCAGGGGTGTGTCCCCCACTGCCTGCAGAAGTGAGTCGTAGCGCGCCATCGCTCCTCCAAGAGCGGGCAGAGGGCGGCGGGGTTCTCCGTCCCGCCGCCCGGTGCCGTCAGCTCAGCGCATGCCGCCGGCGACGGCCGGCAGGATGGTGACGGTCGAGGTCTCCTTGACGGGGGCCTCGAGGCCACCGGCGAAGCGGACGTCCTCGTCGTCGACGTAGATGTTGACGAAGCGGTGCAGCTTGCCGTCCGAGATGAGGCGGTCCTTCAGGCCGGCGTGCCGCGACTCGAGGTCGTCGATCACCTCGGCGACGGTGCCCCCCTTGGCCTCGACGGCCTTCTCGCCCCCGGTGTGGGTGCGGAGGATGGTCGGGATGGAGACGGTGACGGCCATGGTTCTTCGGTGCTCCTGCTCGGGTTCGTTCGGTGAGGGTGTGGCGAGGACGGGTCAGCCGAGGTCGGGGACGTCGTCCGCGCCGGTGTGCGCGAACATATAAGTCTCCACGACCTCGACTTCTTCCTCGGTCACCACACCGTCGACGATCCGGAACGACCGGAACTCGTGGCCCGTGTGGTTCGTCTCCGCCGAGTCGCGGGTGGAGACCAGGACGTAGTGGGCCTCGGGCTCGGAGGCGTACGAGATGTCGGTGCGCGACGGGTAGGCCTCGGTCGCGGTGTGCGAGTGGTAGATGACCACGGGCACCTCGTCGCGCGAGTCCATCTCCCGGTACAGCCGGAGCAGGTCACCCGAGTCGAACTCGTAGAACGTGGGCGAGCGCGCCGCGTTCAGCATCGGGATGAACCGCTCGGGCCGGTCGGAGCCCTCGGGACCCGCGACGACGCCGCACGCCTCGTCCGGGTGGTCCCGGCGGGCATGGGCGACGATCTCGTCGAGGAGATCCTTCCGGATGACCAGCACGCTGCCAGCGTACGTAACGCGTCCGACCGGAGCACATCCGCCCGACGAGACTCACATGCCCGATCCGGTGCGCCCGTCCCCGCCGCCGTCCTCGCCGCGCAGGACGCCGGGTCCGTAGGTCGGCACGTCGGCGAGCCAGACGCCGTCGGGATCGTCCTCGACCAGCCAGTCCGGCCGCGGGTGCGGCTCGCCGCGGCCGCCGGCACCCGCTCCCGCGGGCACGTACGGGAGGTGCGACGGCGACGTCCGCGCCGCCTGGCCGGTCCGGGCCGGCTCGCCGAGCGGGTCCGCCGTCCGGAGCCGCTCACCGGGTGTGGGCCGCGTGACCGGCTCGCCGGCGCGCGGGACCGGGGTTCGACCGCTCTCGCCCGGTCCCGCGAACGGTGTGCCCGTGCCGGGCCTCCCGGGGCCGATGCGTTCGGGCCCGATCCGTTCGGGGGCTCGTGGGGCTGCGGTTCTCGGCGCGGACGGGCTCAGGACGCCGGGCGGCAGGTCGACCGGTGTGCGTCGCGTCGGCGCGCGGTCCCCGGACGGGGGCGGAGGAGCCGTGACCGGGAGGCCGGCCCGGCGGTTCAGCCCCGCGACGGGCGTGGGTGCGAGATTCCCGGGGTCCGGCGCGCTCGGCGGACGCAGGGCCGGCGGCCCGCCTCGAACGCCCCCGACGGCCGGCGTCGGGGCCGGCGGGACAGCCGGGGCCACTCCGGCCGGGGCAACGGTGCCTGCGGGGTCGCCGGGAACCGGCGCCGGCGGGGCGAGTGGCACGGGCGTCGCCGCGCCTCCTCCGGGCGGGGCCGCAGCCGTCGCCGTGGGCGCGGTCGGGACCGCGACATCGCCGTCTCTCGGCCAACCGGGCGCCGTGGCGGGGGCGACCGCGGTGGTGTCGGGCGTGGGGAGCGTGAGCGGGGTGAAGGCCTGGAACGCGCTCGCCAGGTTGGCGTTCGAGTTCTCCTGGTAGCGGTTCGCGACGTGCGCGGCCGACTGCTGCCGCTCGTCGAGCTGGTACGGGCCGGTCCGGCCGAGGTAGGTCTCCGTGGTCCGCAGCGCCGTGAGCTCGCGGTTCGCGACCGTGTAGTACTCGGCCTGGTCGCCCAGCGCCCGCGCCGCGAGCCGGAACATCACCGTCCCGACCCGCCCCGGCTCCCCCAGCTTGCGCAGGTACATCCGGGTGGCCTCGGCGGCCTCCCCCTCGTGCGCGTCCGCGTACTCCCGCTCCAGCGCCCCGAGCTCGGCGTTGACGTCCTCGAGCTTCCGCGACACCTCCGCCAGCGCCTGCTCCGCCGCCCGCATCGACCCCGGCCCCGGCCCCGTCGCCACGGGATCCCGGATCTCCGGCAGCGTCAGCCCCTCGAACGCCACCGCCGTCCCGGTGTAGGTCCGCTCCACCACAGCTCCCCCTACTTCCGAAGTGCGTCCAGAACCTCCGACGCCAGCGCCCTCGCCTTATCACAAAGCGGCGGCGCAGAGGTGGAAAGGCTGCTCGCTCCTGCACTGAAGGTTTGATTACTAGCAATCCCTACCCAATAGCGACAGGTCGGACCTCCGTCTGCATCGACCTGGACCGCAGGATAACCTTGGATATCCACAGGAATATGAACATCCATATCGACTGAACGATCGAGACCAACCGCCAGATTGATTATCAAGTTGACTTCGAAGGTGTGATCTTTGGCTATCCATGAACACCTGGTCGCGAACTCGCTCGAGTCGCGATCGACTGACATCACTCCGATACTGAGCCGTTCAGCCGCTGCCGAGTCCAGGACGCCGCAGGAATCAATCCTGGGCACGAAAGACTCTTGCCCAGGTGCGACGCCTTGCGCCGACGCCACTGCCGAGTCATTGGTCCGCGACGGAGGACCGACTTCGCCAGAGCAGGCCGATATGAGGCCCACCAAGGACGCCAACAGAAACGCCAGGAGCGCCGAGGCACCACTAGGTACGGCTCGCAAATGTGCCCTCCGTTGCAGCATAGCCCTGGGCCTGTGCGGCGACCGCTGCACCGGCAACCATCAGGTCCTGACGCCACCTTGCGAGATACGCTCGAGCATGATTGATCATGGCAGCGGATTGCTTGGAGGCGTTCCTGCTCACTTCGTCGTTCGCTGGGGCCGCTACGAAGAGAACATCGAGCGTCCTCTCAATCTCAGCCACCTCCCGAATCACCCCCTCCAACCTCCCCACCATCCCCTCGACCCGCTCCGGGTCGATCCGGAGCACAGGCGAGTAGCTGAGGGGCTGCGCGGAGCGGGGCACGACGGGACCCGGGTCGTCCCACCGAGGAGCGGTCATGCGGGGATGATCTCAGCGAACCGCCCCACGGAGGCACGTCTGCGACGAACCCGTTGCGATCGTGAACACGATCGGGTCCCTGGGGGCCGCACAACGTCGGTATCACCAGCTCCTGGACGAGGCCGGTTCACCCGAGCCCTCCCCGCCACCACCATCGACCACACCCGTGGTCGCCAAAGCACCCCTGCAAGTGGCCCCACCGCAGGTGCCTGCCGAGACCACCCACAACACTGCGGGGCCGGCCTTTCCAGCACCCACCTCGCGCTGAAGATCATTCATCCTGGATGAGGACGGTCGATATACGACTCTCCTCGTCCAGGACGAGCGATGAAGTCTCCAGCAGTGCCGCAGCACCGCACCGGCAGCCCACGACGCCGGCCGGCCGACACCACCCCGACACCGCGCTGCCGGCCTCTACAGCGGAGGCTTCGCCCCCCAAGATCACAACTCGTGAACAAGGACGGTCGAAATCCGACCCTCCCCATCCCCGACAAGCGATCATGCCGTGGTGGGCGCCACGAAACCACGCACAACACCACGCATCGGCGTCACCGCACGGAGTGTGCCGACACCGCCCACAACACCGTGCTGCCGGCACACAGCACACGGCAGCGGCACCTGCCGGAAGCGCCCTACAGCACCTGCATCCGCGCCTGGACCAGCGAGTCCTGCACGAAGGTGAGCCAGTGGTACACCCCGAGGTGGGGGGCGCGGGGGTCGTCGTCCGGGAACTCCTCCGGAGTCTCCTCCGAGACGTCCAGGGCGGTGCCGAGCGCGAGGCGGACGTCGTTGAGCGCCGCCAGCCACTCGTCGGCCTGGTCGACCGTCAGTTCCACGCGACCGCCGCGGGACGGCAGGGCGGTGAGCACGGACTCGGCCGCGTACTTCTTCGCCTGGATGAGCTCGGGCTCGTGCAACGAGCGCAGCCCGGCGGCGAGGTCGGCGTCCTCCGAGGTGAAGTCCGGCAGCAGGCGGGCCAGGACCCGGTCGTCGGGTCGGGAGGTGGGCCCGGTGCGCATGCCGGTCAGCTCGGCGAGCTCGTCCTGCGGGGTGTCGGCGGCGCGGCCGTCGAGCATCTGGGTGACCTCGATGACCAGCCCCCGCAGGACCGTCGACTCCTGCTCCTCGAGCGTCGCGACGAACCGGGTCCGCGCCCCGCGCCCCGCGCGCTTCCAGCCGTTCACGTGCGCTGCATGGTGGCCCAGAGGCCGGCCGCGTGCAGTTTGGCGACGTCGCCCTCGATCTTGTCCTTGTCCCCGCTCGACACCGCCGCCTTGCCCTTGTGGTGGACGTCGAGCATCAGCGCGGTGGCTTTCGGCTCGGGGTAGCCGAAGATCTTCTGCAGCACGTAGGTGACGTACGACATGAGGTTGACCGGGTCGTTCCAGACGACGGCCTGCCACGGAGTGGCCCCCGCGACGTCCTCGTCCAGGGCAGGGTCCACCTGGGTGGTGGGCGAGCTCAGCGGCGCGGACATGGGTCCATGGTGTCACGCACACGCGCCCGCGCAGTACGCCGCATAGGCTCACCGCATGAGCGGCCCCTCGGGTTCGAGCGCCAGCACCGCGCTCCTCACCGACATGTACGAGCTGACGATGGTCGCCGCGGCCCTGGCCGACGGCACGGCCGACCGGCAGTGCGTGTTCGAGCTGTTCGCCCGGCGCCTGCCGGACGGCCGCCGCTACGGCGTCGTCGCGGGCACCGGCCGGTTGCTCGTCGCGCTGCGCGACTTCCGGTTCGGCGACGCCGAGCTCGCCTCCCTGCAGGGCTCCCTCGACGAGCGGACCCTGAAGTGGCTGGCGGACTACCGCTTCACCGGCGACATCGACGGCTATCCCGAGGGCGAGCTCTACTTCCCCGGCTCCCCCATCCTCACCGTCAGCTGCACGTTCGCCGACACCGTCGTCCTCGAGACCCTCTTCCTCTCGATCCTCAACCACGACAGCGCGATCGCCTCGGCCGCCGCCCGCATGGTCACGGCCGCCGGCAACCGGCCGTTGATCGAGATGGGCTCGCGGCGCACGCACGAGGAGGCCGCGGTCGCCTCCGCCCGCGCGGCCTACCTCGCCGGCTTCGCCGCGACGTCGAACCTGGAGGCCGGGCGCCGGCACGGCGTCCCGACGGCCGGCACCGCCGCGCACGCCTGGGTCCTCCTGCACGACGACGAGGTCGCCGCCTTCCGCAGCCAGGTCGAGACCCTGGGCGTGGACACGACCCTGCTCGTCGACACCTACGACATCCGGCAGGGCATCGCGCGCGCGATCGAGGCGGCGGGACCCGAGCTGGGCGCGATCCGGATCGACTCCGGCGACCTGGGTGTCCTCGCCCGACAGGCCCGCGAGCAGCTCGACGCCCTGGGCGCCACCGGGACGAAGATCGTCCTGTCCGGCGACCTGGACGAGTACGCCATCGCGTCGCTGCGGGCCGAGCCGGTGGACTCCTACGGCGTCGGCACCAGCCTGGTCACCGGGTCCGGCGCGCCCACCGCGAGCATGGTCTACAAGCTCGTCGAGGTCGACGGCCGCCCGGTCGCGAAGCGCTCGAGCAGCAAGGAGTCGCGGGGCGGGCGGAAGTCCGCGCTGCGCCGCCACAAGCCGACCGGGACGGCGGTCGAGGAGGTCGTGCACCCCGTCACGATCAGCCCGGAGCGCGGCCCGCACGACCGCGTCCTCCCGATCCCGCTGGTCCGCGAGGGCGAGACCGTCGCCGACCTGCCCGGCCTCGACGACGGCCGCGAGCGACTGCGGGCCGCCCTGGTCTCCGTGCCGTGGGAGGGCCTCAAGCTCTCCCGCGGCGAGCCCGCCATCCCCACCGTCTTCCCGGGGCCCTGAGCACCGAGAAGAGAGCACCGCGAGAAGAGCACCGGAAGAGAGCACCGGAAGGGAGCACCGAGGACATGCGCGCCCTGATCGTCGTCGACGTCCAGAACGACTTCTGCGAGGGCGGTTCCCTGGCCGTGAAAGGCGGCGCGGCCACCGCCGCCGCCATCTCCGAGTACCTCCGCCAGGCCGACTACGACCACGTCGTCGCCAGCCGCGACATGCACGTCTCGCCGGGCGGGCACTTCAGCGACACCCCGGACTTCATCGACACCTGGCCGGTGCACTGCCTCGCCGGGACGCCGGGCTCGAGCTTCCATCCCGCGCTGGACGTCGCGCGGATCGAGGCCGTGTTCGACAAGGGCCACCACGCCGCCGCCTACTCGGGCTTCGAGGGCCGCGAGCCCCGGGAGCGCACCCTCGAGGAGTGGCTGCGGGCGCACGACGTCGATTCCGTCGACATCGCCGGCATCGCCACCGACCACTGCGTGAAGGCCACCGCGCTCGACGCGCGCCGCGCCGGCCTGGACACGGGCGTCCTGCTGGAGCTGTGCGCCGGCGTGCTGCCCGTGACCACCGAGCTCGCGCTGGTGGAGATGCGCGAGGCCGGAGTGGTGATCGCCTAGGAGCCCCTCAGGGCTCCCCGCGCCGCCAAGCCGTGGGGGTGACCCGGTGGGCGCTGCGGAAGCGGCGGACGAAGTAGCCCGCGTCCCGGTAGCCGATCCGGCGGGCGACGTCGGCGACGGTGAGATCGGTGTCGGCGAGCAGCCGGCGCGCCTCCCGCATCCGCCGCTCGGTGATCCACTGCTGGACCGTGCGGCCGGTCGCGCGTCCGACGACCGTGGTCAGGTGGCCGGGGGTCAGCCCGACCGCGGCGGCGACGTCCCGCAGCGAGATGGCCTCGTGGTAGCGGTTCTCGACGAACTCCAGCACCTGCGCCACCAGCGGGTCGACGCCGAGCTCGTCCGGCCCGTCGATGTCCAGCCGCCCGAGCCGGACCAGCAGCAGGGTGAGGTGGGCGCGGGCGGCGTCGGCGTAGCCGTCGCGCCGGCCGCGCAGCTCCGCGTCGAGGTCGGTGAGGTGTGCGAGCCAGGCCGGGCGGTCCTCGGCGGGGACGCGCAGGCGTTGCCCGCCGCCGCGGTGGTTGCCGACGAACGGGGCGAGCAACGGGTGCCCGCGCCAGGAGACCAGGGGGGCGGCGGCGGCCGGGTCGACGGCGTCGGGCGGGAAGGAGACCGCCCAGACGTCCCCGTCGGGCGCCCGCTCGCCGGGGGTGACGACGGCGCCGGGCGCGATCACGAAGGCGTCGCCCGTGGCGATCGTCCGTTCGCTCCCGTCGACCCGTGCGACGAGGGCGCCGTCGGCGACGTAGAGGAGGAGCAGGAAGTCGTGGGCGTGCGCGCCCGTGAACCGCGGGCCGTACGCCCCGTGCTCCCCGGCCCAGTGCTGCACGGTGACGGCCGGGAGCCCCGCCGTGCGGACGTAGTCGAGCAGCGGCACACCCTGCGGGGTCTGCCGCATCCCGGCACCCGAAGAACGTCCCCCTGCACCCACACTTCGTCCCTTGTCCGCAGCTCACGCGCTGGGGAACCTAGCAGGTAGCCACCGAAATTCGTACCACCCGGGAGCACACGTGCCGACCACCGAGACGCGGGACTACCTGCCCGCGATGATCAACGCCAGGTTCCTGCCCTTCTACGACGGCTTCGGCAAGCTCGCCGGCGTCGGCGACTCGTACTGGCAGCTCGTCGCCCAGGCGGCGATCGAGCCCGGTGCGACCGTGCTGGAGATCGGCTGCGGCACCGGCAACGTCCTGCTCCTGGCGAAGCGGGCGGTCCCGGGGGCGACGGTCATCGGGACCGACCCCGACGCCGAGGCGCTCGCCCTCGCGCGGCACAAGGCCGAGCGGGCGGGCCTGGCCCTGCAGCTCGACCAGGCCTACGCCCAGTCGCTCCCGTACGCCGACGGGAGCGTCGACCGGGTGCTCTCCTCGCTGATGCTCCACCACCTGCCCGAGGACGAGAAGGTGGGCGCGCTGCGCGAGGTCCGCCGGGTGCTCGCGCCGGGCGGGAGCCTGCACCTGATGGACCTCGACCGCGACCCGCGGGAGTCGGGCGGCGCGTTCGCCGTGGTGACCGGCCTGCACGGGCTCCTGCTCCGGCTGCGCGGGAAGGGCGCCGGGCACGGACACGGACACGGGCACGCACAGGCGCAGGGCGGCAACGGTCACGGCCACGGGCACGGCCACGGGCCGTCGGTGCTCGACCTGCTGGGTCAGGCCGGGTTCACCGACGCGACCGCGGTGAGCCGGGGGCGCACCCGACTCGGCACGCTGACCTTCTACCGGGCACGGGTGTAGCCCGACCCGACCGCGGGGCGGCGTCGCCCCAGCCGAGCTCGGCCGGGGCTCGGCCGGGCTCGGCCGGGCGCTGGGGCTGGGCGCCGTGGCGGCGGCGTCGCTCGGCCGGGCTCAGCCGCGCATCCGGAACGGCTCGAACGCCGCGCGCAGGTCGACGTCCCGGCCCTCGGCGTCGGCGGCCCGGACGGCGCCGGCGGCGTCGGCCAGCCCGATGCAGCGGTGCCCGTCGAAGAGCCCGCACGCGTAGCGGACCTCCTTGTCGTCGAGCTCGACGACGCCGACGCGCAGCTGGTAGATGCCCGGGTACTGCACCTGGACGCGGTAGTCCACGCGCAGCGAGCTCGGCGACAGCCCGTCGAGGGGGCCGCCGACCGGGTAGCCGAGGACGTCGGTGTGCAGCTCGGCGAGGCCGTCGAGGTACCAGCCGGCGAGGGCGACGTTGTTGACGTGCCGGTTGGTGTCGAGGTCGCCGAAACGGGTCCGCACGTCGTAGCGGAACGGGTAGTTCTCGCGTACGAGCCGCGACTCCTCGAACTCACGGCGCTCGCTCGGGGTGGCCCCGGGCAGCGCGAGGCGCTCGAGCGCCGAACGCATCTCCTGCGGCAGCGGCGCGGGCCGGCCGCCCTCCACCCAGACGCTGGTGGACTCGCCGGTGGCGACGAGGTCGTCGCCGGTGAAGACGCCGTAGACGTAGCTGAAGGAGGAGCTGCCGACCCGGTTCAGGGCCACGCCGACCCGGTAGTCGTCCGCGATGCGCAGCGGCGCGAGCACGTCGACGCCGACGGAGGCGAGCAGCTGGCCGGTCCCTGCCGGACGGTTGCCGAAGGTGCGCTCGGGGAAGGCCCGGTGCTCGGCGGTCACGCGCGCGTCCTCGAACCAGCGGACCAGCGCCTCCCTGCCGACGCGGCGGCTGGGGTCGAGATCGCTGTAGCGCGGCGTCACCTCCAGCACCATGGGGTACCGGTCGGCCTCGGGTCGGATCTGCGTGGACGTCACCCGCCTCATGATGCCCATCTACCCCTGCGTGAGCTGCCGTAACGGGCGAGATCACGTGTGACCGTCCCGACCTCGCCGCGGTTCCGCGCGCCCGATCGGCCCGGTCGGCGGGTCCTGTCGGGGGCGGCGGCTATCGTCGGGCGGTGCCCCTCGCCCCCGCCTCCCCGTCCGTCCGTTCCCAGGACCTCCCGGGCGTGGCCGAGCTGCTCGAGGTGGCGGTCACGGCGGTCGGCGGCACCCGGCGCGAGGGGCAGGACGCGATGGCCCAGGCCGTCCGCAAGGCCCTCTCCAGCGGTGAGCACCTCGCCGTGCAGGCCGGCACCGGCACGGGCAAGTCGCTGGCCTACCTGGTGCCCGCGATCCGCCATGCGATGGCCCGCGACACCACCGTCGTGATCTCCACGGCCACGATCGCGCTGCAGCGCCAGCTGGTCGACCGGGACCTCCCGCGCCTGGCCAGGGCGCTCAGGCCCGCCCTCGGCCGCGAGCCCACGTTCGCGATCCTCAAAGGCCGGCGGAACTACCTGTGCCTCAACAAGCTCCACGGCGACGAGGACATGGCCGATCCCGCCGAGGAGCAGCTGTTCGACGCGTTCGCGATCTCGGCCATGGGGCGCAACGTCAAGCGCCTGCACGAGTGGGCCTCGGACACCGAGACCGGGGACCGGGACGAGCTGGTCCCCGGCGTGCCGGACAACGCGTGGCGCCAGGTCTCGGTGACCGCGCGGGAGTGCCTGGGCGTCTCGCGGTGCCCCGTCGGCGAGGACTGCTTCGCGGAGAAGGCGCGGGCCGAGGCCGGCCGGGCGGACGTCGTCGTCACCAACCACGCGCTGCTGGCGATCGACGCGATGGGCGAGGCGCAGGTCCTCCCGGAGCACGACGTCGTGGTGGTCGACGAGGCCCACGAGCTGGTCGACCGCGTCACCGGCGCCGCCACCGCGGAGCTGACCGCCGGCACGGTCGCAGCCGCCGCGCGGCGCTGCGGCAAGCTCGTCGACCAGGCGCTCGCGGACCGGTTGGCGGAGGCGGGCGAGGGCCTCGGCATGGTGCTCGAGGACCTGCCCCCCGGGCGGTGGGAGGCGATCCCGCAGGCCGCCACGGGCGCGCTCACGGTGATCCGGGACGCCGCCGGTATGTGCCGCCAGGCGCTCGGCGGGGAGCGCCGCGAGGACCCCGAGGGCGCCACCGGGCGCAAGCTCGCGCTCGCGCTGCTCGACGAGGTGTCCGAGACCGTGGTGCGGGTGCTGAGGACGTTCGAGGAGCCCGATCCGGCCAAGCGGTACGACGTCGTGTGGCTGGCCGAGCAGGGCCCTGACGGCGCCCGGCACAAGGTGCTGCGGGCGGCGCCGCTGTCCGTCGGGGGCCTGCTGCGGGAGCGGCTGTTCGGGCAGCGCACGACCGTGCTGACCAGCGCGACCCTGGCCCTGGGCGGCTCGTTCGACGCGCTGGCCCGGCAGTGGGGCCTGCCGCCGGAGAAGATCGTCGCGGCCCGGCCGGAGGGCGGGGTCGAGTCGGCGGGCGGCGACTCCGAGGACCCGGTCCGGGATCCCGATGCGCCGCGCTGGAAGGGCCTCGACGTCGGCTCGCCGTTCGCGCACGCCCGCAGCGGGATCCTCTACGTCGCCAAGCACCTGCCCCCGCCCGGGCGGGACGGGTTGGCGCCGGAGTACCTCGACGAGATCGCCGGGCTGGTGGAGGCGGCCGGCGGGCGCACCCTCGGGCTGTTCTCCTCGATGCGCGCGGCGAAGCAGGCCACCGAGGCGCTGCGCGGGCGGCTGTCCGTGCCGCTGCTCTGCCAGGGCGACGACTCCACGATGCTGCTGGTCCAGCGGTTCGCCGAGGACACCGAGACCTGCCTGTTCGGCACGCTGTCGCTGTGGCAGGGCGTCGACGTGCCGGGCCCCTCGCTGTCCTGCGTGATCATCGACCGGATCCCGTTCCCCCGCCCGGACGACCCGCTGGTCGCCGCGCGCCAGAAGGCCGCGGACTCCCGGGGCGGCAACGGGTTCCTCACGGTCTCCGCCACCCATGCCGCGCTGCTGCTGGCCCAGGGCGCCGGCCGGCTGCTGCGGGGGACGGCGGACCGCGGGGTGGTCGCGATCCTCGACCCGAGGAT
>NZ_JAJSOK010000033.1 GCF_021283305.1 Pseudonocardia kujensis | reverse complement strand
CTCCAGCGACGGCACGTCGGTCACCTCGGGCCGCGGGTCGTACCCGACGACCTCATGGCCCGCCGCGCGCACCCGGTCCCGCATGTTCCCGCCCATGCGGCCCAGGCCGATCAGTCCGAGTTGCACGACCAGCTCGCTCCTGTCGAGATCGAATCCACCGGAACTTCCTTCGCCGGTTGGCCGCGGAGGGTGCGGTGGCGGCGGATGAGCGCGGCGGTGGAGGCGTCGAGTGCGGAGTAGTCCGGGTCGTCGCCGTAGAGGGCGGGGCCGAACTGGCGCGCCATCACCTTGCCCAGCTCCACGCCCCATTGGTCGAAGCTGTCGATGCCCCAGATCGTGCCCTCGACGAAGGTCTGGTGTTCGTAGAAGGCGATGAGCTGGCCCAGCGTGGACGGGGTGAGCTTGGGGGCGAGGATCGTGGAGGTGGGCCGGTTGCCCGGCATGACCTTGTGCGGTACGACGTCGGCCGGCGTGCCCTCGGCCTCGATCTCCTGTTTGGTCTTGCCGAAGGCGAGCGCGGCGGTCTGGGCGAACAGGTTGGACATGAGCAGGTCGTGCATGTCCGCCCCACCCTCGCCGGGCAGGTGGTGGTTGGGCTCGGCGAAGCCGATGAAGTCCGCCGGCACGAGCCGGGTGCCCTGGTGGAGCAGCTGGTAGAAGGCGTGCTGGCCGTTGGTGCCGGGCTCGCCCCAGAAGATCTCGCCGGTGTCGTAGCCGAGCACGGGGGTGCCGTCGGCGCGCACGGACTTGCCGTTGGACTCCATGGTGAGCTGTTGCAGGTAGGCGGGCAGGCGGTGCAGGTATTGGGAGTAGGGCAGCACCGCGTGGGTCTGGGCGCCGAAGAAGTCGGTGTACCAGATGTTGAGCAGCCCGGCGATCGCCGGGAGGTTCTCGGTCAGCGGGGCGGTGCGGAAGTGCTCGTCGATGGCGTGCATGCCGGCGAGGAACTCGGCGAAGCCCTCCTGGCCGATCGCGACCATGAGGGAGAGCCCGATCGCGGAGTCGACGGAGTAGCGGCCGCCGACCCAGTCCCAGAAGCCGAACATGTTGGCCTCGTCGATGCCGAACTCGCGGACCTTCTGCGCGTTCGTCGACACGGCCACGAAGTGCCGGGGGATCGCCTTCTCGGCGGGGACGTCTCCCGGCAGGCCGTCGACCAGCCAGGTCCGGGCGTTGCGGGCGTTGGTCAGCGTCTCCAGCGTGGTGAAGGTCTTGGAGGAGACGATGAACAGCGTGGTCGCCGGGTCGAGGTCGCGGGTGGTCTCGGCGAGGTCGGTCGGGTCGATGTTGGAGACGAACCGGCACTCGATCCCCCGGTCCGAGTAGTCCTTGAGTGCCTCGTACGCCATCACGGGGCCGAGGTCCGAGCCGCCGATGCCGATGTTGACCACGGTGCGGATCCGCTCGCCGGTGGCCCCGGTCCACTCGCCGTCGCGGACGCGGGTGCTGAACTCGCCCATCCGGCGGAGCACGGCGTGCACGTCGGCGACGACGTCCTGACCGTCGACGTTCAGCGCGGCGTCGTTCAGCGCGGCGTCGTTCAGCGCGGCGTCGGCGGGCAGCCGCAGCGCGGTGTGCAGCACCGCCCGGTCCTCGCTGGTGTTGATGTGGGCGCCGGCGAACATCGCGGTGATCCGCTCGGGCAGGCCCGCGGCCTGGGCCAGCGCGACCAGCTTGGGCAGTGTCTGTCTGGTGATCCGGTGCTTGGAGTAGTCGAGGACGAGGTCGGCGCCCTGGACGGTCATCGCCTCCACCCGGGCGGGGTCGGCGTCGAACAGCTCGCGCAGGTGCGCCGGCTCGACGGCCGCGTGGTGCTCGGTCAGGGCCGCCCACTCCGCGGTCGCGGTGATGTCTCGAGGGTTGAGACCGCGCTCACCCACGTCCGATGGCCCCTTCATTGGCCTGGCGGATCTCTGTGCTGTCCTGCGTTGGCAACGTCTCATCGATCAAGGTTGGAGTTCCTGCCTCTCTGGCCGGCGACGTTCTTCTGTAGGTAGCAAAGGCGCGAGCTGGCAGCCCAGCAGGGCGTACGCCCAACCAGAGCCGGCTGTTCGGCGGTTCTCGGCTGTTCAGGGAAGCGAGGCGCGCGTCGACCTCGGTGTCAACCCGGCAGACGAAGAACGACGCCACCGAGATGATCGACGACTGCGGGCGGCTGTTCGCCTGCGCGCGCTTGCCAAACCTCCGGAGAAGACGTCGACGACCGAGGCGTACCGGTCTGTGGAGAAGGTCAACGGAGCGTTCACACTGATTTCTCGGGTTCCTCGGGCCGGCACTGCCCTGATGGCCGGGTTGCTGGCTTTGGTGCCGAGATCTTGGTCATCGCTCCGAGGCTGCTACCGGCATCTTTGGTTGAGGGTCTCTCGTTCTCCGGCTCCAGCCGCCACTTCGCTCGGCGGAGGTCGGCTCACAACGCTTGATCGAGAAGCTGCCGGGGTACCGAGGGACCTCATCTCATGACGCCTATCGGTGCTCGCCGCGCACGTCCTCGGCCAGCCCTCGCAGCACGGGCAGCATGTCCTCGCAGAACTGGGTCAAGTACCGCTCCTGGTCAGGGCCGGGGCCGTGGAACACCAGGTGGTTGAGCCCGGCGTCGAGATAGGGCTTGACTTGCGCCACTGCCTCGTCCGGGTCGGAGGCAACGATCCACCGCTTCGCCACTTGCGCGATCGACAGCTCGTCGGCCAGGCGCTCCATCTCCACTGCCGAGGACACCGTGTGTTTCTGCTCCGGAGTCAACGAGAGCGGGGCCCAGAACCTGCAGTTCTCCGACGCGACGTCCGGGTCCCGGTCGTAGGACATCTTGATCTCGATCGTCCGGTCGATGTTTGCGGGGTCTCGGGACTCGTGCTCCGCGCCCTCGGTCACCGCCGGCATCAGCTTGTCGGTGTAGAGCTCCATCCCTTTGCCCGACGTGCAGATCATGCCGTCTCCGACCCGGCCGGCGTACCTGGCAACCTGGGGGCCGCCCGCGGCGATGTAGACCGGCACGGGCTTGTCGGGGCGGTCGTAGATCGAGGCGTTGACCAGCGTGTAGTACTCGCCCTCGAAGTCCACCACGTCCTCGGTCCACAACGCCCGCATGAGCCTGACCGACTCGCGCAGGCGCGCGTAGCGTTCCTTGAACCCGGGCCACTGCATGCCCGACACCGCGACCTCGTTGAGCGCCTCACCAGTGCCCGCGCCAAGGACCACCCGGTCCCCGGTCAGCAACGCCATCGTGGCGAACGTCTGCGCCATGATCGCCGGGTGGTAGCGGAACGTCGGCGTGGTGACCGATGTGCCGATCAGCACCCGCTCCGTACGTTCTCCCACTGCTGCCATCCACGTCAGCGCCGAGGGCGCGTGCCCGCCCTTGTGCCGCCACGGCAGGAAGTGGTCTGACACCCAAACCGAGTCCAGACCCAGTTCCTCGGCCCGTACGGCGTACTCCACCAGGTCCCGCGGGCCGAACTGCTCCGCCGAGGCCTTGTACCCGATCTTCAGTTCCACGCCGGTCCTTCGAAGGTCTGTCGATCCGTGGATCCGGATGAACCCGACGGGGCGAACCCGAGGACGGACGCGTCAAAACGGCTGTACGACTCGTACCGGAGCAGCTCGTAGAGACGGGACCTGGTCAGCATCTCCGGAAGGAGCCCGGCGAGCGTGCCCTCGGCGCGGAGGACGGCGAGGGCCCGCTCGGCCGAGCCCATCGCCAGTCGCAGCAGCGACACCGGGTAGATCGCGAGATCAACCCCCGCGGACTCGAGCTGGGTCGCAGTGAAGAGCTCGTTCTTCCCGAACTCGGTGACGTTGGCCAGGATCGGCACGTCGACGGCGCGGCGGAAGGCCTCGTACTCGTCGAGCGAGGCCAATGCCTCGGGAAAGAGCATGTCGGCGCCCGCGTCGACCAGTGCCTTCGCCCGCTCGATCGTTGCCGGGAGTCCGGCGCAAGCGCGCAGGTCGGTGCGGGCTATCACGAGGAGGCCGGGGTCACTCCGGGCGGTGACCGCGGCTCTGATCCGGCGCACCGCAGTAGCGGTGTCCACGACCTCCTTGCCGTCGAGATGGCCGCAGCGCTTGGGGTTGACCTGGTCTTCGATGTGCAGGCCGGCCACGCCCGCATCCTCGAGTGTCTGCACGGTCCGGGCCAGGTTGACGACCTCGCCGAACCCGGTGTCCGCGTCGACGATCACCGGCAGCTCCGTCACTCGGGTGATCTCCCGAACCCGATTCGACACCTCGGTCAGCGTGGTCAGGCCGATGTCCGGCAGCCCCAGCTCGGCTGCCATCACGGCGCCGGAGGAGTAGACACCGTCGAACCCCTTCTCCTCGATCAGCGTCGCGCTGAGCGGAGTGAAGGCGCCGGGCAGTTGCAGCATCCGGTTACCACTGAGGGCCTCCCGGAGATGTCGGCGCCGGGCCTCCGGGGTCACAGGCTCGCCGCCGTGCCCGGTTCGAGCACACGGAACTCGGTCCCGGCGGGCTTGAGGTTCTCGAGATACGTGTAATAGATCGACGGGCGGGAGAGCACTGCCTCGTGCATCGGGAACGCGCGGGTCGGGCGGACGGCGCGGAGGTAGTCGACGGCGTCGCCAAGGCTTTGCCACGGGCCGGAGACCGGCAGGGCCAGCAGTTCCACGTCTACCGCGGGAGGGGTGAATTCGTCGCCCGGGTGCAGGAAGCCGCTGCCGGTGAAGTAGAAACCGACGTTCGGGATCCGGTCGACGTCCGGGTGAATCTGGGCGTGGGTGCCGCCGACCACGTCGATCTCGGCCCCACCTATCGTGAACCGGTCGCCGGGACGCACGACCTGGGTGCGCACGCGTAGCGACTCCGGGACGTCTGCGGCAGTCGTTCCCTCGACGACCAACGTAGCCTGCGGACTCGCCTTGAGCATCGCCTCGACGGCCGCGATGTCGAAGTGGTCGAAGTGCTTGTGCGTGATCAGTACCGCATCCAGGTCGGTCAGCTCGGTGTGGCCCTCCGAGAACGTCCCCGGGTCCAGGAGCACTCGCGCTCCGTCGGTCTCGACCAGCAGACAAGCATGTCCGAAATGTGTGATGTCCACGTTCACCCCTTCCGCGATGGTTGCATGTGGTGCATCGCGTTGCTTATATTCAGTCGCGCCGCAGGGTCTGTCAAGGCGGCCGGCGTTCGACGAAGGGGTGGAACTCTTGGCAGGACGTATTGCGATCATCACTGGTGCGGCCGGCGGGTTGGGCCGGGACATCGCGGTCGAACTGGCGCCTCGCTGTGCCGGACTGCTGCTGGTCGACCGTGCGGAGTCCGGCCTGGCGGAGACCGCCGCCCGGGTCACGGGATCCGGACGCCCGGTCGTCACGCACGTCGCGGACCTCACCGATTCCGACGCGGCCGAGAAGGTCGTCGCGGTGGCGGAGGAGCGGTTCGGCGGAGCGGACGCTCTGGTGAACAACGCCGGCATCGTGGAGTACGAGGAGTTCCTCGCGACCTCTCCCGCACTGTTGCGCAGGCTGCTCGCGGTCGACGTCGAGGCGGTGTACCGGATGACCCAGGCGTTCGTCGGGTCGCTGCGAGCGCGGGGCGACGGCGGAGCGGTCGTCAACCTCGGGACCGGTCACGCCCTCAGTGGCGTCGGCGGGACCTCCGCCTACGCTGCAGCGAAGGGCGCGGTGCACGCCCTGACCCGGGCTCTCGCCGTCGAGCTCGCCCCGTTCGGGATCCGGGTCACCACCCTCGCCCTGGGCACAACAATGACGGACCGGGTGCGGAACGACCTACCCGCAGGCCTGATCGAACGGCGGATGGCCCAAATCCCACTCGGCCGCGGCGCCGAGCCAGCAGAAGCGGCCCGCGCCGTTGCCTACTTGCTGGACGCCGAGTACGCGACCGGCACCGAACTCGTCCTCGACGGCGGGTTCACCGTCTTCGGCGACCGCTGACCCCCAACCTCGAGGAGATCAACCATGAAGATGACCGGAGCCGAGATCCTGACGTCGATCCTGGCGGATGCGGGGATCTCCGTCGTCGCCGGCATCCCCGGACACACCGTGACCGACTTCGCGCTCGGTGTCGGCGCCCGGGAGAAGGACTTCACTCGCCTGCTCGTCCGACACGAGGCGACCGCGACCTTCGCCGCGGACGTGCATTACCGGGTCAGCGGCCGGCTGATGGCGCCGTTCACCCACGCGTTCCCTGGCGCGCTGAACGGCCTCACCGCAGTCGCCAACGCCTACGCCGACTACTCGAGCATGCTGCTCGTCACCGGCAACACAGCGTCGGTCGGCATCGGACGCGGCGGCTACCAGGAACTCTCCCGGCAGGTGAACGACGACCTGACCCAACTGATCCGACCCGCGGTGAAACGGGTCTGGCAGCCCCGTACCGCCGCCGACCTCGCCCAGAACGCTATGGCCGCCCTGCGTACGGCGACGACCGGGCGGCCGGGACCGGTGGCGCTCAACGTGTCGCAAGAGATCTGGTCCCAGGTGGTCGACGTGCCCGGTCCGCCGAACCTGCGCGGGTTCGTCAAAGACGCCAAGCCCCGCCCGGACGCACAGAGCGTCGACGCCGCCGCGCGCCTCCTGGCGGAGGCCGAGCGGCCGGTCATCCTGGCAGGCAACGGCGTGAACCTCGGACGGGCCCGGGCGGCCCTGCGGATCCTGGCCGAGACCTGCGGCATCCCGGTCGCGACCACCGCCGCCGGCAAAGGCGCCTTCCCGGAGAACCACCCGCTGTCCGTGGGCGTTGCGGGCTGGGTCGGCACCGGCACGGCCAACGAGGCCGTCCGGTCCGCAGACCTGGTGCTGGTACTCGGCGCCCGATTGGCCGAGACCACAGCCAGCTCGTGGCAACCGGGCGCGACGTTCGCCGCGAACCCACGGATCGTGCACGCCGACATCGACCTGGCCGGGGTGGCCAACGCCTACCCGATCGAGGAGGCGCTGATCGGCGACCTGGTGTCGACGCTGGAGGACGTCCACGGGGCGCTCAAGGGCGCGGGTTCTCCGGACCGCTCCCGCTGGTACGCCCACCTCGACCGGGCCAGGGCCGAGTGGCTCGCGGTCGCCGCGGCCTCGCAGGCAGGCGGGGGGGTCGGCGCGATCGGCACCGGCGCGGTCGTGCAGGCACTTCGCCGCGCCTTCCCCGGCGCGATCTCGATGGTCAACGACTGCGGCAAGCACCACAAGTGGGTCGTGCAGCAGCTCGAGGCCCGCGAGGATGACCAGATCATCAGCAGCATGGGCGGCGCCTCGATGGGCATCGGCCTCGCAGGCGCCATCGGCGCCGCGATCGCCCGTCCGGACGTGCCGACGATCGCGTGGCTGGGCGACGGCGGAATGGCCATGTCGCTGGCCGCGCTGCCGACCGTAGCCGAGTACCGGCTGCCGATCGTGACCGTGGTGATCGACGACGCGTCGTACGGTGTCGTGCACAACACGCAGGTCGCGGCAGTCGGGCGGCACGCCTTTGCGGACTTCGACGGCTCAGGGGACAACCCCGACTACCGCCTGGACTTCACCCGCGTCGCCGAAGGTTGCGGGATCCCTGGACGCACCGTCGCCGACCCCGCCGACCTGGACGCCGCCTTCGCCTGGGCGGCAAACCTGGCCGGTCCCGCCGTGATCACGGTGCTGTCGGACATGAGCTCGGTGCAGCCGTCGGGTGGCGGGACGCTGAGTCCGCTCGCCGACAACGCCCCGCAGCTGGCATGGTCGGGGCGATGAGCGAGGTGGATGCCGTGGACGTCATCGTGGTCGGGGCGGGGAACGCGGGGCTGCTCGCGGCCCTGTCGGCCCGCGGGGCCGGGTGCGAGGTGCTGCTGGTCGAGGCCTCGGACCGGGCCGAACGCGGTGGCAACAGCAGGTTCGCGAGCGGCGTGTATCGGGTGGCACACGCGGGCGCGGCGGACCTGAAGGACCTCGTGCCGGACGACCAGGCCCTGCCCTGGGACCGGATGGAGATCGAGCCGTACCCGGTCGAGCGGTTCCTCGAGGAGGTCGTCGGACCCGCCCAGGGTTTCGCGGACCCGACGCTGATGACGGACGTCGCCGCGCAGTCCCTGAACGTCGTGAGCTGGATGCGCGACCACGGGGTCCGCTGGTCGCTGGCGATGTCGAAGCTCCCGGAGTCCCTGCAGGCGGGCCAGACCGTTCGACTCTCGCCCGGCGGCGAGCTGATCGCGGAGGGCAACGGCCTGGCGCTCGTGGAGTCGCTGTTCGCCCGAGCCGAGCAACTCGGCGTGCGGATCGTCTACGGCAGCCCGGTCGTTGATCTCGTGACGAGCGGCCGGACGATCACCGGCGTGGTACTCCGACATGCGGACCGGGACGAGACGATCACCGCGCCGGTCACGATCCTCGCCTCCGGCGGCTTCGAGGCCAGCGCCGAGGCCCGGCTGCGCTACCTCGGAGCGGGCTGGGACCTCGTCAAGGTCCGCGGCTCCCGCCAGAACACCGGCCTGCTCCTGGACCGCGCGATCGCGCACGGCGCGGGCTCGGCAGGACACTGGAGCGGCGCCCACGCCGTGCCCATCGACGCTGACGCGCCCCCGGTCGGGGACCTCGACGTCGGCGACTCGACGGCCCGCTACTCCTACCCGTACGGCATCACCGTCGACCGCACCGGCGTGCGATTCCTCGACGAGGGCGAGGACGAAATGCCGTTCACCTACGCCGAGATCGGCCGCAAGATCCTCGGCAGACCAGGCGCCTCGGCCTACCAGGTCTTCGACGCCGCCGGCACCGAACTGCTCGAACCCCGCTATGCCACGGCGGTGCCGGTCGAGGCCGACACGATCGAGGGTCTCGGGCGCGCGCTCGGCCTGCCTCGGCTGACGGACACCGTGCGGGACTTCAACCTTGCTTGTCCCGGCGGCCGCTTCGACCCTTCGCGGTTGGACGGCCTGGTGGCAACCCCGCACGGGCAGCCCCCGAAGTCGAACTGGGCCCGCCCGCTGGCTACCCCGCCCTTCCGGGCGTACCGCGTGACCTGCGGGATCACGTTCACTTTCGGCGGTCTCGCCGTGGACACCTCGGCCCGGGTGCTCGCACCGGACGGGCAGCCGATCCCGGGGTTGCTCGCCGCGGGTGAGATCGGCGGTGGGTTCTTCGCGTTCACCGTGCCCAGCGGTAGCGGGCTCACCCGGGGCGCCGTGCACGGACGGACGGCGGGACGCACTGCCGCCCGACTCGTCTCCCGCCTATGAGGCCCGTCGAGCTGACTCTCGCCCGTGGCGGGACCAGCCGCGGCCCCGTCCTCCGGTTCGACGCCGCACCTCCCGCCGGCCCCCAGCGTGACCGATTCGCCCGGGCCGTCGTACTCGGCTCCGGTGCACTCGCCGACGGGCTGGGCGGGGGCACCGCGACCACCGCCAAGATCGTCCTCGTCGGCCCCGGGGACGACGACGGTCTGGACTACCTGGTGGGCAATCTCGATCCGGCCGGGGACATCGTCGACTGGTCCGGGACCTGCGGGAACATGACGGCCGCCGTCGTGCCGTTCGCTGTCGCGGACGGGCTGTTGCCTGCCGGGACAGCGGACGCCCGACTCCGTAACGTCGCGACCGGTGGCGTGATCGAGGTCGAGGTGACCGACCCAGGCGTGCTGGACCGGCCGGGCGAGGAGGTCCATCTCACCACGACGTATCTCGACCCCGGCGGAGCCGTGCTCGGAGCGACACTGCCGACGGGGTCTGGGTGCGACACGCTCTTCGTGGACGGGGATTCGGTGGACTGCACGATCGTCGACGTCGCTCACCCTTATCTCCTGGTACCGCGAGCTCAGGCGCAGGGGCGCCTCGAGCGGGTCCGGGCCGCCGCATGCGTACGGCTCGGTCTCGTCGACAGCCCGTCGGACGCGGCACGGCTTTCCGCGGCAGTGCCGCGACTGGTCCTGCTACACCCCGAGCCGGCTGGCGCGGATCTGCGGATCACGGCTGTGTCCATGAGCCAGCCGGTCGCGACGGTCCCGGTGACCGCAGCGCTGGCGCTGGCCGCCGCTGCCAGGATCCCCGGCACCCTCGTCGACGGACTTGGCTCGGACCAGGGGCTGCTGGTGGCTGGTCCCTCCACGACCCTCTACGCCCGTGCAGACACCGACGGCCGTACGGTGCTTTCCGCCTCGGTCGACCGCACTGCGCGGATCCTGCTTCGCGGTCGGACGTGGGCGTGAGGCTCGAGAACGTCACGCGGTCCACGATCTCGTCATGGCCGCCCACAGCACGACAGTGCGGATGGCGGCGGTCCTGCGAGGCCTCGCGAAGAGCGCGTTCCCGGCGTTCTCCGCGAGGTCCTGCCTTCCATGGAGCGGCGGGCCACACGGCCATGCCGCCGATGGTCCGTCGGGGTCCTCGGTGACGTCTCGCCGAAGAAGAAGGGGGTGAAGTCCTTCTCCGCCCCATGCAGCGAGGCACGGACGGTGTGCAAGTGGCCTCCTCGGTGGGTGCAGGGCGCGGCTGGTGCTTCCGTGGTTGATACAGCCGATGTCGCCGCATCAGGGCTGCAACGCGAGTACCCACGACGCTCCCGTCGGGCGGGGCGTTGTGCCTGGTGTCGCACCTCCTCACGAGTGCGGTGCGATGTAGGTCTCCCCGAACCTCGCCAGGGCCCCCGGCAGGTCGTCCGGGTCGAAGAGCATCGCCGGAACGGTCACGCGGTCCACGCCGAGCTCCTCGAGCCGGTGGACGATCTCGGGGTCGATGTTCTCGGGATCCCGCGTCCAGCGGGTGGTGATCTCGATGTCACCGGGGTCGCGGCCGGCCTCGACGGCGGTCTGGCGGGTCCGGGCGATGAGGGCGGCGAGGCGGTCCAGGTCGCCGTAGCCCGCCGGGAAGAAGCCGTCGGCAATTCGACCGGCTCGGGCTGCCGCCGTCATGGAGAAGCCGCCGATGTGGATCGGCACCGTCTTGTTCGCGGGCCGGGGCTGGCAGACCACTCCGTCGAAGCGAACCGACTCGCTCGCGTAGGTCGCAGGCTCGCCGGTCCACAGAGCCCGGAGCGCGGGGATCGCCTCGCGCAGCCGCCGCCCGCGGGTGTCGAAGTCCGCGCCGAGGACCTCGAACTCCTCACGGCACCAGCCCACACCGACGCCGAGGATCAGCCTGCCGCCGGTCAGTCGGTCGACCGTCGCGGCCTCCTTGGCAGTGATCAGCACGTTCCGCTGGGGGAGGACGAGGATCGCGGTGCCGAGCTTGACATGGCTGGTGGCGGCGCCGACCCAGGTCAGCCAGGGGAGGGGGTCGGCGAGCGGGTGGTCCACGGGAAAGGGGAACTCGCCGCTGGCAGTCTCCGGGTAGACCCGCTCGTAGTAGGTCGGGATGACCGCGTGGTCCACCGTCCAGAGCGACTCGAAGCCCGCCTGCTCGGCTGCCACCGCCATCGTTCGGGCCTCGTCGGGATTCGAGGTGGGGCCGATGTTGCCGTGGGTGAGTCCGAACTTCATGATCGTCGAGCTCCTCTCGTGGGGGACGGCGCATGTCCCGTGGTCACGCGGTGGTCAGGCACCACAGTTGTTGGACACACCCGCAGGTCCGTCACTCCGGTGCGGTGCAGGGTCGCGATGAGTGCGGACGGAATACCGCAGAGCCCGAACCCGCCGACGGCGAGCGTGGCGCCGTCGCCAACTGTGGCCAGGGCCGCCGCCGCTGAGATGACCTTGTCCATGCCGCTTCTCCTACCGGCTTCCGCTGCGGAGATAGACCGTCTTGACGCGGGTGAAGAAGTCCCGCGCCGACTGGCCCATCTCCTTGTGCGGGGTTCCCGAGAGCTTGAAACCGCCGAACGGGACGTGGGGGTCCGCGCCCGTCGACTCCGAGTTGACGTGCAGCACCCCTACGTCGAAGCGGTCGAGGGCCTCGAGCACACAGTCCAGGTCGCGGGTGAACAGGGAGCCAGAGAGGCCGAAGTCGCTGTCGTTCGCCTCGGCCAGCGCGTCGTCGAGGTCGTCCGCCTCCATGATCACGACCAGCGGCCCGAAGATCTCCGTCCTCGCGAGCTCGTGGCCCGCGGGCAGGCCGCGGACGAGCATCGGCGAGACGAAGTAGCCGTCCTCGGCCGCGCCCGCAACGCCGCCGGCGAGCAGCTCGCCGTCCCGCCGGGCGCGTGCGGCAGCGTCGGCGAGCTCGTCGAACTGCCTACGGGTGGTGACCGGGCCGACCTCCACCGTCGCATCCAGAGGATCGCCGACCCGCAGCAGGGCCACGGTGTCCTGCAGCATCTTCGTGAACCGCTCGGCGACCCCACGCTGGACGACGACCCGGCTCGTCGCGGTACACCGCTGCCCGGACCACCCCGTGGCCGCGGCCACGATCTGCTCCGCGGCAAGGTCGAGATCGGCGTCGTCGAGCACGATCGCCGCGTTCATCCCGCCCATCTCGGTGAGGACCGGGATATGCCGAGCCGCGGCGGCGTGCTCGATGGCGAGCCCGACCGCCGTCGAGCCGGTAAAGGTGCAGGCCTTGATCACGGGCGCCTCCAGCGCGCGGGACGCGGCCGAACCGCCCCCCAGCACCATGTTGCAGACGCCCGCGGGGAGGCCGGCGTCGGCGAGAGCCTCCATGAGGTGGGTCGCGACGAGCGGCACGTGTTCGGACGGCTTCCACACCACCGTGTTGCCGTGCACCAGCGCGGGGGCGATCTTCCACGCCGGGATCGCCAGGGGCACGTTCCACGGGGTGACGACCAGCGTGGGGCCGACGGGAACCCGGTGGGTAAGGATGAGCTCCTTCGGTCGCGGTGAGCTGTAGCTCTCGCCGAGCGATTGCACGGCGTCGTGGGCGAAGAAGTCCAGGATCGACGCAGCGCGTTCGACCTCGCCGCGGGCCACTCCCGCGATCTTGCCCTGCTCGGCGGTGAGGTCCGCGGCGATGCCCGCGGCGCGCTCCCGCAGCAGCACGGCTGCACGACGGAGATACTGGGCCCGCTCGTGGATGTTCTCCCGAGCCCACCCCACGCTCGCCGCCGAGGCTGCAGCGACCGCGGCGTCGACATCTGAGTCCGTTGCGAGCCGCCACCGGGCGACGACGCGGGTGGGCACCGCCGGGTCGATGCTCTCGCACGGCCGCCCGCCACCAGGACGCCAGATCCCGTCGATGTAGTTCCTGAGGTCGTTCATGCCCTCCCCGTCCCGTTGCGGTGAGCGTGACCGACGACGGCACCGACGGTGGGCCACAGCGGTCGGTCCGGCGAGTCCGTCCTGCCCACGGTTCCCGCTCTTACCAGCCGGTCGATGTCGTCGGAGGTGTAACCGAGCTCGGCCAGGACGGCCAGGGTGTCCGCCCCGGCCGGCCGGGGGGCGGGTCCCACGGTGCCCGGTGTGCGGCCCAGCGCGACGGGGATACCGATCCCGCGGTAGTCCTCCCGCTCGACCACCATCCCGCGGTGTTGGACCTGCTCTGCCGTGAGCGCCTCGGCGATGCTGTGTACCGGCGAGGCCGGAACGCCGCGGGAGAGCAACACCTCGGCGAGCGTCTGCCGAGGATGCTCGGCGATCAGAGGGCGGAGGAGGCCCCGCAGGTCGTCGACATGCCGCAGCCGGTCGCGGTTGGTCCGGAACCGCGGATCCGCGGCGAGCTCGGGAGCACCGAGCACTTCCACCAGCACGGTGAACTGCCTGTCGTTGCCCGCTCCGATGAAGAGCGGCCCGTCCGCGGTGGGAAAGGACTCGTACGGCGCAATGGTCGGGTGGGCGTCCCCGGTCCGCCGACCCTCGCTCCGGTCCGCGAGCCACGCGCCGGAATGTGGGTGCAGCAGGCTGATCGCGGTGTCGAGCAGCGTGAGGTCGACCAGCTGGCCCCGCCCGGAGACCCGCCGCTCGTGCAGCGCGAGCAGGATGCCCGAGAAGGCCAACACGCCCGTGACGACGTCGACGACCGGCACTCCGATCCGCAGTGGTCCGCCGTCCGGCTCGCCGTTCACGCTCATCAGACCGCCGTAGGCCTGCAGCACCGCGTCATAGCCGGGAAGGCCGCCGAGCGGCCCGTCCGTCCCGAAACCGGTGATGCGACAGTGGATGAGCCGGGGGTAGCGCTGCTCGAGGACCTCGCGGCCCCACCCCCACCGCTCGAGGGTGCCGGCCTTGAAGTTCTCGACGACCACGTCGGCGTCGGCGAGGAGATCCTCGACGACCGCGCGCCCCTCGACCCTACCGAGGTCCACGACGACGTTCCGCTTGTTCCGGTTCAGGTTCGTGTAGTACGCCGACGTCCCGTCCGGCAGGAACGGAGGCCCCCATTCCCGCGTTTCGTCGCCACGCGGCGCCTCGATCTTGACGACCTCCGCGCCGTGGTCGGCCAGCATCTGTCCGCAGTACGGTCCCGCCAGCACCCGGGACAGGTCGAGAACGCGCAACCCGCCCAGGCTCCCCGTCCCCATCAGTACGACCTCGGGAGACCGAGCACGTGCTGGGAGACATAGTTCAGCACCATCTCCTGGCTGATCGGCGCGAGCCGGAGCACGCGGGACTCCCGGAAGTAGCGCTCGACGTGGTACTCACGGGCATAGCCCATGCCCCCGTGCGTCTGGATTGCGCGGTCGGCGGCCTGAAAGCCGGCGTCCGCACACAGCCATTTCGCCATGTTCGCCTCCTTCCCGCACGGCAGCCCGTTGTCGTAGCGCCACGCAGCGGTGCGGGCCATCAGCTCTGCGGCGTCGAGTCGGGTCGCAGCCTCGGCGAGGGGGAACGCGATGCCCTGGTTCATCCCGATCGGCCGATCGAACACGATCCGCTCCTTCGCGTAGCGGATCGCCTTGCCCAAGGCGGCCCGCCCGATCCCCAGCGCCTCGTGGGCCAGCAGGATCCGCTCGGGGTTCAGCCCGTCCAGCAGGTACTGGAAGCCCTTGCCCTCCTCCCCGACGCGGGCGGACGCCGGGACACGGAGGTCGTCGATCGCCACCTCGTAGGAGGACACGGCATTGCGGCCCATCTTGGGGATGGCGCGCAGCGTCACCGCGTCGGACTCGATGTCGACCAGGAAGAGGCTCATGCCGTCCGTGGGTTTCGCGACCTCGTCGCGCGGCGTGGTCCGGGCGATCAGGACCATCTTCTGGGAGTGCCCGGCCTTGGTGATCCAGACCTTGCGTCCATTGATCACATAGGAGTCGCCGTCGCGCCGCGCGAAGGTGGAGATGCGGGTTGTATCCGTACCGGCGTCGGGCTCGGTCACACCGAAGCACACGTGCAGAGAACCGTCCACCGCCCCGGGAAGGATCTCCTTGCGCATCTCCTCGCTGCCGTGCTTCACGATCGTGTTCAGGCCGAAGATCGTCAGGTGCATCGTGCTGCACCCGTTCATTCCTGCGCCCGAGGCGGCCACCTCCTCGAGCAGCAGGGACGCCTCGAGGATCCCCAGGCCGCCGCCGCCGTACTCCTCCGGGATCGCGATGCCGAGCCAGCCGGCCTCGGCGAACGCCGTGTAGAACTCGTCCGGGAACGCGCAGCGCTCGTCGTGTTCCGCCCAGTACTCGTCCGGGAACCGGCGGGCGAGGTCTCGCACGCCCCGGCGGATGTCCTCCTGGTCCTGGCTCAGCCGCAGGTCCATGCTCTCTCCTTCTCGACGATGATGCGGGCGTGGGCGAGCAGGGGGGCGTCGATCATCCGGCCGCCGAAGCGGAAGACCCCGCCCCCGGCCTCGGCTTCGGTCGCCAGCACCCCGCGGGCCCAGCTCAGCTGCTCCGGTGTGGCGGCGAAGGCCGACCGGATCGCCCCGACGTGATCGGGATGGATGCAGGCCTTCGCCGCGAACCCCGAGTCCGCCGCGTCACGAGCTGCCGCGATGAGTCGCTCGACCGCCCCGATGTCCGGCTCGATGGCGTCGATCGCGGGCTTGCCCGCCGCGCGCGCCGCCAGCAGGGTAACGGACCGGGCGTACTCGACCACGGCGAGCAGCCGACCTGTGTCGTCCCGGCTGGATCGCCCGCCGAGGTCCGCAATCAGATCCTCGCCGCCCCAGAACAGGGCGACGCAGTGGGGGACGGCGGCAATCTCCGTACAGTGGGCGATCCCTGCCGCCGTCTCGCACAGGGCCACGATCCGGAGGTCCTCCAGGCCGGCGAGATCGGCCGCGGAGGCGACCTTGGGCAGCATCACCGAGCCGACCCCGGCCGCACGCATTGCGGACACGTCCGCCTCGTGCCACGCGGTGCCGGTCGCGTTGACCCGAACGATCGCCCGGTCGCCGAGGCGGGCCGCAGCCGCGGCGACCGCCTCCCTGGCCTCGTGCTTGCGCTCCGGTGCGACTGCATCCTCCAGGTCGAGGACGACGACGTCCGCTCGGGAGGCGGCCTTGTCGAACCGGTCCGGACGGTCGCCCGGGCAGAACAGGAGCGCGGGTCCATGTCGGAGGAAGGTCATCGCGCCAGCTCCGGCCGTCTCCGCATCAGTGCCGCGCGGCCTGCGGTCGCGACGACCTCGTCCCGCTGGTTGACCGCGGTGTGCACGAACTCGACGATCCCGGCGTCGTCGCGGGACCTCGACAGGCGCTTGGCGGCGACACGGCTGGAGGCGTAGAGGGTGTCCCCGACGAACACCGGGCGGGGGAAGTGGATCTCGGTGAACCCGAGGTTCGCCACCGTGGTGCCCTGGGTGAGCTGCGTGACGCTCAGCCCGACGAGGGTCGAGAGCGTGAACATGCTGTTGACCAGGCGTTCGCCGAACTCGGTCGCCGCACTCGCGGCCGCGTCGAGGTGCAGGCTCTGCGGGTTCATCGTCAGGGTCGAGAAGAACGTGTTGTCCGCCTCCCCGACGGTCCGGCCAGGGCTGTGACGGTAGAGCACTTCCGTGTCGAGCTCCTCGAAGTACAGACCGCGCTGAACGATCGAGATCGTCACCTGGTTCACCTACCAACTTCCTATATGAGAATAGCAATTCGGATATAGCGAGATGGTAGGAGGCGCCAGGCGCTGGGTCAACCAGGAGTGGATGCTGCTAGCCTCCGTATATACGAAGCGCGGATCGGGGTGCAGCGGATGGACACCAGCGCCAAGGAACACCGGACCGTCAGCCGGGTGGTGGGAATCCTGGAGGCGGTGGCCGCACGGGGACCGATGCGGGTCCATGAGATCAGTGCGGAACTCGACGCTCCCAACACCTCCGTGTTCGGGCTGGTGAAGGGTCTCGTGGCCACGGGATACCTGAGCGAGGAGCCGGACGGCTACCGATTGGGACCGGCGCTCGGCGCGCTCCTGCTCCCCGCCCGGCCTGATCTCGAGTCCGCGGCGGCGCCGGTGATCTCCGAGCTCCGCGACACCTTCGCCGAAACCGTGATGGTGGGGGTGGCGGTGGGGGATTCGCTCATCTACCTCGCCTCCGCCGAGTCGCCGCAGCGGATCCGGTACGCAGCCCCGTTGCAGATGCGCCGCCCGCTGTACCCGCCGAGCGCGGGCAAGGTCCTGCTCGCCCAGCGCTCGGAGAAGCGCCGGGAGCGCTACCTGGCGTCGCTCGAGCTGACGGACGAGCAGCGCGCGGCGGCGACGGAGGAGCTCAGAACCGTCCGCGAGCGCGGTGTCGCCTTCAACCGGGGTGAGACCCTGCCCGACGTCTCCGCCGCCGCGCGCCCGATCCGTTCCGCCGGAGACGTGGTGGGCGCCCTTGCGGTCGCAGGCCCCACCCCTCGCATAGAGCCGAGGCTCGAGGAGATCGCTCATGCGCTCGTCGACGCGACCGCGGAGGTGGCCCGCCGGCTCGGCCGCGACCGCCCCCGGTGACGCCCGTTCACGACGTCGCCCCCGGGCCGGCCAGTAGCGTCTGGCCGAGTCCGCAGTCGACGGCGAGCACCTGGCCGGTGACTGCGCGAGCGCCGGAGGACAGCAGGTAGACCACGGCGTCGGCGATCTCGCCGGGGTCCGCGAGTCGGCCCAGGGGTGCGCGGCGGGCCTGGGCCGCCCGGTACTCGACGGGCTGGGCCCGGCGCAGCATCGGGGTGAGGGTCGGACCCGGCACGACCACGTTGACCCGGATCCCGTCCGGCCCCCACTCCACGGCCAGCTGTCGCGCCATCGAGATCAGCGCGGCCTTGCTCGGGCCGTAGCCACCCCCGGCGGGATACGCGGAGAGACCGGAGAGCGAAGCGACCGCGATCGCGGCGGGTGCCGGGCTCCGTCGCAGGTGCGGGTACGCCGCGCGAGCCAGATGGATCATGCCGTCGACGTTGACGGCGAAGGACCGCCGCCAGCTCGAGGCGGTCACCTCCGCGAGCCTGCCGGGCAGCACGACCCCCGCGCAGCCGACGACGAAATCCAATCCCCCGAACGCCTCGACGGACGCCTCCACGGCGGCGTCCACATCGGTCTGCACGGTGACGTCGGTCCGGATCCTTCTCGCGATGTCCCCGGCCGGCTCGATGCCGGAGGCAAGGTCGTCGGAGGCAAGGTCGTCGGAGGCAAGGTCGTCGGAGGCAAGGTCGCAGCCGACCACCGTGCATCCCGCGGCGACGAGCGCCCCGCAGACGGCCGCGCCGATCCCGCCGGCGGAACCGGTGACCAGCCCGACTCGCCCCGCGAAGGATTCTGCTCGCAGCCAGGTGCTCATCGGTCAGGGACGATCAGGATCGTCGACGGCCTCGTCGTGCCACGACGTGAGGCCCAGCGAGACGGCGAGGTGGGTCAAGTCGCTGGCGGACACTGCGCCGTGCCAGTGCCGTTCGCCCGGCTCCGACCAGACGAGGTCGCCTTGCTCGACGCGCTGCCGGTCGCCGTCCTCGTTCACCACCCAGCCCGTCCCGGCGGTGACGAGCAGGAGCTGCCCGTGCTCGTGGGTGTGCCAGAAGGTGCGTGCCCCCTCGAGGAAGGTCACCGAGTTGACCGCCACCCGGTCGCCTCGGTGGACGGGTGTGAGGAGCACGTCTCCGGTGAACGTGGGCCCGGGCGGAGGCTGCCCGGAACCCTTTCCGCTTCGCAGGATGCGCATGGCGTCCTTTCGGTGGTCAGTGGCCCGTGAGGCCTTCGAGGTCGGCCTTGAGCTGCAGCGCGAGGTAGCGCGAGAAGATCCGGTTCTGGGCGAGGCTTCCCGCGTGGAACCAGAGTCCCGGCTGTGCGGTGGGCTTCCAGATGTTGCGGAGCTCGCCGCCCTCGTCGAAGCCCCACACCGGACCCACCCGGTCTGCCACGTCCTCCCCGAAGTGGCGCCGGACGAACTCCTCGTGACCCTTGAACCCCGTGGCGAGGATGATGGCGTCGGCCTCTTCTGTCGAGCCGTCGCGCAGCTGCAGCCCGGCGGGGCCGACCCGTTCGATGTCGTGGTTCTGGCGGACCCGCACCTTCCCCTCGACGATGAGGTCCGAACAGCCGACGTTGATGTAGTAGCCCCCACCGCGCCGCATGTACTTCATCTGGAAGCCGGTGCCGTCGTCCCCGATGTCCGTGCGGAAGCCGGCCGCCTCGAGGCCGTCGATGAGCGGCTTGTCGTCGGCGGCGATGCGCTGGGTCAGCTCGCGATAGGTGTCGACGAGGACCGGGTAGCCGATCGAGGCGAAGATCAGGTCGCAGTCCTCCGTCGGGAGGCCCTCCGTGTAAAGGCTGTACACCCGTTGTGCCGAGGGTTCCACCTGGACGATCGTCGTCGGGCTGCGCTGCACCATGCAGACGTCCGCGCCGAAGTTGTGCAGGTCCTGTGCGACGTCGTGACCGCTGTTCCCGGTACCGTAGACGACGACGCGCTTGCCCGCGTAGCTCGATCCGTCGGTGTACCTGCTGGAGTGCAGGACGGGCCCGCTGAAGGACTCGAGCCCCGGCACCTCGGGGACGTGCGGGATGCCGCTGACGCCCGTGGCGATCACGACGTGCCGCGGATGCAGCACCCGGGCGGCGCCTGCCCGGTCGACCGTGACCGTCCAGGTCCGGGCCGTGTCGTCGTAGGCCGCGTGCGCGAGGCTGGTCTCCGTCCAGACGTTGAGCTCCATGCTCTCCGCATAGCTCTCGAGCCAGTCGCCCAGTTTGTCCTTCGGGATGTAGATCGGCCAGGTGTCGGGGAAGGGGAGGTAGGGGAGATGGTTGACCCACACCTGGTTGTGCAGGCAGAGCGAGTGGTAGCGGTTCCGCCAGTTGTCCCCGACACGCTCGGCCCGGTCGACGACCAGGGTGTCCACCCCGAGCTGTCCCAGCCGGGCGGCGATCGCCAGTCCGGACTGGCCGGCCCCGACCACGAGCACCTCCGGTTCGGTGTCGCGGTAGGCCGCCGCAGCGCGACGATCGTCCGCCCAGTTGGGACCGCCGAAGCTGCGGAGGTAGCGTCGGCCGCTGGGGCGACGGTCGCCGAGGGCCTCGCCGTGCCCGTCGAGCTCGTGCAGGGCGGTGAGCACCGCGATCGCCCGCGGTCCGGTCGGACCGGGCACCAGGCGGACGACACCCTCGCCGCGCCCCGCCGGGGCGCGAAACTCGAGCAGCGCCTCGATCGAGCGCACGCCGCCCCTGGTCACCCAGCGCGGAGCGGGCGAGGGACGGAGCGCGAAACCGGTCAGCGGAGCCTCCTTCAGTCTCTCGCCGAGACCGTCCCAGATCGCCGCCTGGCCGTCGAAGGTGCGGATGTCCCATGTCAGGCAGACGATGTCCCGCCAGACGCAGTCCTCGTGGAGGAGGTCGGTCGTGGCGCTCAGGTCCCCGTGCGCCAGCGCCTCGCCGAACGCCGTGAGCCAGCCCTCGACCGTCGCGGTCGGTTCGGTGCCGGGCTGTTCCTCGTCGGGCTTCATCTCGTCCTTCCGTCCGGGGTGGGTGTGGGGTGCCGAGGACGCGCTCATCGGTTCAGGAGGCGGCTCGGGTTGTGCACGAGCATCTGTTCGATCTGCGCGGGCGAGACGCCCGCGGCGTGCAGCGCCGGCACGACGTCCTGCTGGAGGTGGGTGTAGACCCAGTGGGGCATCACCCGCTGCTTCACCGCGGGGTCGAAGTTGTGGGTGAAGCAGGACGCGTCGTGGGAGAGCACCATCCGCTCGGCGTAGCCCCGCGCACAGAGCCTCGCCACGGTGTCGACACGGTCGTCGAAGGGGAGCAGGATGTCCATGCCGAACCTGTCCATGCCGATGGTGCACCCGGCGTCCATCAGCTCGGTCAGGTAGTCCGTGTCCGTGGTGTCTCCGCAGTGGCCGATCACCACCCGGCTGAGGTCGACACCCTCCTCCCGGAAGATCGCGAGCTGGTCGAGCCCGCGGCGGGTGCCGGCGTCCGTGTGCGTCGTGATCGGCGCGCCGGTCTCGACGTGGGCGCGGGCGCTCGCCCGGAGGATCCGGTCGACACCCGGTGTCACCCCGGCCTTGTCGGTGGCGCACTTGATGATCGCCGCCTTGACCCCCGTGTCGGCGATGCCCTTGGTGAGGTCCTGGACGAAGAACTCCGTCAGCAGCTCGGGGCCGTCGATCAGCAGGCCGGGGCCGCGAAACTTGAAGAACATCGGCACGTCGTCGTACGCGTAGAGCCCGGTGGCGACGACGATGTTCAGATCGACCTGTGCCGCCACCCGCTGGACGAGGGGGACGTCGCGGCCGAGACCGAGGACCGTGAGGTCGACGATGGTCCGGATCCCGGAGGCCGCGGCGGCGCGCAACTTCGCCACGGCATCCGTCAGCCGCTCCTCCTGGTCCCAGCGACCCGGGTAGTTCGCCTCGATCTCCCGGTCGAGGACGAAGATGTGCTCGTGCATCAGGGTGGGCCCGAGGTCCTCGGGCGGGATCGGCCCGCGCACGGTCTCGATCATCTGTACAAGCCTCCGAAAGGGGTCAGGTTGCGAGCACCGGGCGCTCGCGGAACCAGAGGTAGCCGGCCGCCGAGCAGGCCGCGGCGACCACGACGATGAGCGCGGGCGCGGCGGCCCAGCCGGTCGCGGCCACAAGGGCGGTGCTCACGAAGGGTGCGGCGCCGCCGAAGAGGGCAGCGCAGACACCCCAGGAGATGGAGAACGCCGTGCTGCGCGTACGCGTGGTCAGGACCTCGAAGATCGTCCCGAGGGCCAGCGCGTTCTGTGCCGAGTAGACGAGGGTGAGCAGGAGAATCCCGGTCAGCGCGATCCCGAGGCCGCCGTGGCCGCTGATCAGCATGAAGCAGGGGACGACCATGCAGGCGACGACGACGCTCGACCACAGTCCGAGCCCCCGCCGCCCGAAGCGGTCCGCGGCGTAGCCCCAGATCGGCGTGCAGATGAGGAGGAACACCAGCCCGACGAGTGTGAGCAGCAGACCCTCGGAGCCGCTGAACCCGACCTCACGGACGAGGTAGGCGGGCAGTTGGATGTAGATGGTGTAGAAGCCGGCGGCGAACAGGGCGCCGAGCAGGAAGCACTGCGCCATCGCCGTCCTGGTTGCGGGGTCGGAGAACGTCGACCTGACCGGGTTGGCCGAGACGGTCCCCTCGGCCTGCAGAGCGCGGAAGGCGGGCGTCTCGTCGATCTTGAACCGGATGTAGATGCCGACGGCGGCGAGGGGGAGGGCGACCACGAAGAGGATGCGCCAGCCCCAGGCCTGCATCAGCGCCGGCCCGAGGCTCGCGCTGAGCGCGAAGGCCAGCACGGAACCGAACACCTGGCCCGCGGACGAGCCGCACTGGACCCACGCGAGCCTGCTCGCCCGCCGTCGCGCGGGCGTCCACTCCCCGACGAAGGTGATCGCGTTGGCCGTCTCTCCGCCGTAGACGAACCCCTGGAGCACACGGGCGGCGAGGACGGCGAGCGGGGCGGCGATCCCGATCGTCGCCGCCGAGGGGATGACGCCGATCGCCGCTGTCGCCAGCGCGATGGCGGCGATGCTGAACAGCATCACCTTCTTGCGGCCCACGCGATCGCCGATCGCTCCCAGGACGAGCCCCCCGAGCGGGCGAATAGCGAATGGGATGGCGAAAACGGCCCAGGTGATCAGCAGCGAGGCCGTGGAATTCGTGGACGCGAAGAACTCCACCGCGAGATAGGCGGCGAGCAGGCCATAGATGCCGAAGTCGTAGGTTTCCATGAAGAAACCCGCGGCACCGGAGAAAGTGGCTCGGCGCACCGTTCTCGAATCGGGCGCCGCGCGATCCGCGGCTGTGTCCGCGCGATCGCGTGGCGGTCTGTCCTCCGGGACCGCATCGAGGCTCGCCGTCGGTGACGTGTCGTCCATCGGGTCTTCCTCCAGCTCCATCGCTTGAAGGGGGGTGGCGGGGGTCCGCCTGTCGGTCGATTCCTATATACGAAGAGGGATTCGCGACTGTGTCAGCGTAAGCCCGGGTGGCAACACGGTCAACCCGCCGACGACGGGGCCGGTGGCGGCGGACCGTCCGCCCACCTCCGGCCCCGTCGGTTCCGCGATCGCCTGCTCAGGCTTCGGTGTCGAAGGCGGTCGGTCTGCCCTGCAGGATCAGGGTCTTCGTCTCCAGGTACGGCAGGAGTCCCTCGCGGCCCCCCTCCCGGCCGAGGCCGGACTGCTTGTAGCCGCCGAAGGCGATGCCGAGGTCGGTGTGGTGGTCGTTGTGGCCCGCCGTACCCGCGCGCATGCGACGCAGCACGTCGTGCGCCTTGTCCAGATCCTCGGTGAACACGCTGGCGTTCAGCCCGTAGATCGAGTCGTTGGCGATCCGGATCGCGTCCTCCTCGCCGTCGGCGGGCAGGACGGACAGGACGGGGCCGAAGATCTCCTCGCGGGCCAGGACGGAGTCGTTGTCGACCCTGGCGAACACAGTGGGTTCCATGAACCAGCCGCGGTCGAGGTGTTCCGGTGTGCCGCCGCCGGTCGTCAGGATCGCCCCTTCGGCGCGACCACGTTCGATCAGGCCGAGGGCGCGGGTGCGCTGGCGGTCGGAGATCAGCGGGCCCATCTCGGTGTCTGCATCGAACGGGTCGCCGACCTTGACCTGGGAGAACGTCGACGTGAGGGCGTCGACGAGGTCATCGTGGCGATCACGAGAAACGATGATCCTGGTCAGCGACGAGCACACCTGGCCGGAGAGGAAGCACTCCTCCCGGCTCAGGATCCGCGCAGCCTCATCAATGTCGAAGTCGTCCAGGACCAGCGCGGCGCTCTTGCCGCCGAGCTCTAGGGTGTAGCGGGCGATGCGCTCGCCGCAGAGTGCGGCGATGCGCCGTCCCGTGGCGGTCGAGCCGGTGAAAGCGATCTTGTCGACCCGCGGGTCCCGGACGAGCGCCTCCGAGGCCTCGCGATCCGCGGTGACGACGTTCAGCACCCCCGGCGGAAGCCCGATCGAGTCGGCGACCTCCGCCATCAGGTTGACGTTGCCGGGCGCCTCGGGGGAGCCCTTCACCACGACCGTGCAGCCTGCCGCGAACGCCGGCCCCAGCTTGATCGCGGCGAGCAGGACGGGGGCGTTCCACGGGGCGACCGCGCCGACGACGCCCACCGGTTCGCGGCGCAGCAGGGCGAACCGTCCCTTGCCCTGCGTGATCTCGGCCGGCTCGTCGAAGGTGAAGGACTCGGCGAGGTCGGCGTACCGGTCGTAGATCGCCGGGACGAACTCGAAGCCCGCTTCGGACGTGCTGTGGAGGACACCCGACTCTCTCGTCCAGATCTCGCTGAACAGCTCCGCTCGGTCCCGGATGCCCTGGGCGAACGCGCGAATGTAGCCGGCCCGCTCCGAAGGGGCCATCCGTGGCCACGGGCCGTCGTCGAACGCTCGGCGAGCCGCGGCGACGGCAGCCGAGATGTCCTCCTCCGTCGCCTCCGCGACCCGCAGGAATGGCTCCTCGGTGGTGGAGTCCAGCACCTCGATGGTCCGGCCCGGATCCGCGGGCGTCGTCCATTTACCGTCGACATAGAATTCCCGCGCGTGCTCCAGGACGATGGTGGTGCGTGGATCGCGATCTGTCATCGGAATGCTCCTGTGATCGTTCGGACTTCTGGACAGAGTCGCTCGACATGGTGAAGAATGAGCGACGCCGAGCTGGCTCTCGTTGATTCGTCGCCCGCGTCGGAATGGTGCAGGGATCGTCGCGGTCGAACTGCGCGGGCGAGTTGACATCGCCGTGTGTGAGACGCACCATATGCAACGCGATGCGCCACATGCAAGCGCGGTCGCCCGCTGAAGAGGCTCGCGGGCACGTCCACACCCCATCGATCGAGGGAGACCTTCTGTGCTGACCAGAGCTGCCATCTGCTGGGAACGGAACACCCCGTGGAGCGTCGAGGAGATCGAGCTCGACCCGCCGAAGGCCGGCGAGGTGCTCGTGCGTCTCGTGGCCTCAGGCCTCTGCCACTCCGACGAGCACATCCGCAACGGGCACATGCCCTGGGAGCTGCCGATGATCGGCGGCCACGAGGGTGCCGGGGTGGTCGAAGAGGTCGGACCGGGCGTCACGACCGTGGCCCCCGGTGATCACGTCGTGCTGGCGTTCATCCCGGCCTGCGGTCGCTGTCCATCCTGCTCGACCGGTGCGCAGAACCTTTGCGACCTGGGGATGTACATGGCCGACGGCTACCAGGTCACCGACCACACCGCCCGCCACCACGCCCGGGGAGTCGACCTGCGGGTGGCTTGCATGGTCGGTACCTTCGCCGAGCACACGACCGTCAACGAGGCCCACTGTGTGCCGGTCGACCCCGATCTCCCGCTCGAACTCGCCTGCCTGCTGGCCTGCGGGGTGGTCACCGGCTGGGGTGCGGCGGTGAACACCGGGGGCGTCGTCGCGGGGGACACCGTGGTCGTGGTCGGCGCCGGTGGAATCGGGATGAACGCGATCCAGGGCGCGGCCCTGGCCGGAGCCGAGCGGATCCTGGCGATCGACCCCGTCGCCCTGAAGCGGGAGAAGGCGATCGGGTTCGGGGCGACGCACACCGCCTCGGACGCGACCGAGGGCTTCGCCTTGCTCCAGGAGCTGACGCGTGGCCGCCTCGCCGACGTCGTCATCAACACGAAGAGTGAGGGTGAGGGCGCCGACATCGCGATCTCGCTCGGGCTGGCGGGCAAGCGGGGCAAGGTCGTCGTCACGAACCTGCACGAGGCCGGTGACCAACAGGTCACGATGAACGCCCTCGACCTGACGGTGATGGAGAAGCAGGTCCGGGGTTCGTGCTTCGGGTCGGCCAACCCGCGGCGCGACATCCCCCGACTGCTCGACCTCCACCGCAGCGGCAAACTGCAGCTCGAGGAGCTGGTCAGCCACCGGTACAAGCTGGACGAGGTCAACCAGGGCTACGACGACCAGGTCCAGGGGCGGAGCATCCGCGGAGTCCTCACCCTCTGACGTCCGTCCGGGTCAGCCTGCGCTCTCGGTGATTCGGAAGTCGTCGTCCGGGGCACCGAGAGCGGTGCTGATCCGGCGGGCGGAGGCCTTCACCTTCGCCACGTACTCGTCGATTCGGGCCATGGTCAGCCGGGACGATGCGCCGGCGATGGTCAGCGCGGCCACGACCCGGCGGTCGTGGTCGGTGATCGGTGCGGCGACGCAGCGGAGGCCGGGTTCGAGTTCCTCGTTGTCGAGGGCAAATCCGTGCTCGCGGACCTTCGACAGCTGTTCTTTGAGGTCGGCGACCGTGCCGAGCGTGTGTGCGGTGGGCTGCGGAAGCGTCTTCTTCGGGTACAGCATGTCGATCGTCGCGTCGGACAGGCCCGCGAGCAGGGTCTTGCCCATCGCGGTGGAGTGCGCGTCGCTGCGCTTGCCGACCCAGGAGTGCAGGCGCACCGAGTAGGAGCCGTCAACGAGGGCGACGGTCACCGCCTCGTGTCCCTCCAGCACGCCGACATGGCAGGTCTCGCCGGTGTCCTCGACGAGTGCCTGCATGTGTTCCATCGACACCGTGGTCAAGTTGGTGTCGGCGGCGGCGATCGCGCCGAGCCGGGTGAGCTTCCCGCTCAGCCGGTAGCCCGAGCCGGAGCTCGCGGGCAGCAGATAGCCGCTGAGGACCAGGTTGGACGCGATGCGGGACGCGGTGGACTTGTGCAGGCCGAGGTGGCGCGCGATCTCTGCGACGGTGACCGTCTGACGGTCGACATCGAACATGTCGAAGACCGCGAGCCCGTGCCGCAGTGCGCCCAGCCTGCCCGAGGACTCCTTCGACGACTCGCCGTCCCCCTCGGCCATGACCCCCTCGCTCTGCCGGTTGCTCAGTGCCCGAAGCCTACCCTTGCCGTTCACAGCGACCAGCCGGCGCTCACCAGCGCCGCCACGTCGGCGCCGTAGCGGGGGGTGGGGTGCTCACCGTCCAGCAGCTCGTAGACGGTCGTGCCGTTATACCCGATCTCGTGCAGGGTGCCCGCGACGGCGGCGAAGTTGATCTCCCCCCGGCCCGGAGAGGTGTGCGCCCATTTCTCCCGGCCGCTGTCGCTCACGTGCACGAGCCGCAGCTCGTCCTTGGCCGCGCGCAGTCCCGCGCACGGGTCCTCGAACGCCAGGACGTTGGCGACGTCGTAGACCATGGCCAGTCCGGGCGAGTCGATCGCGCGCACCAGGTCACGGATCTCCTCGCTGCGGGCCAGGAAGCCGTAGGGGAGGGTCTCCACCAGCAGTACGACGCCGGCGTGTGCGGCTCGTTCGGCGAGCCTTCCGTAGGCGTCCGTGATGAGTTCGAGCGCCTCGGATCGGGGAAGTGGCGCCAGCGCGTGCAGCCGCCCGGTCGTGACCACCACGAACGGGGCACCGAGGTCGGCGGCAAGGCCGATCTCCGCTCCGATGATCCGCTCGGCGAGCGCGCGGACGTCGCTGTGCGGTGAGATCGGGTTGACGTCCAGCCCGCTCGGGTTGACGGACAGTGGCTCGAGGCCCAGCTCGTCGAGCCGGCGACGCAGCCCACGTCGGGCGTTCGCGTCGAGCGCCGTGGCCTGCAGGTGGGGTGCGGACGTGAAGAACTCGACGTGGCGCAGGCCGTTGGCCGCGATCGTGTCCAGGGCGTGGTCGAGCGGCTCGTGGTGCATCCAGGATGCGGTCGCTCCTGCCAGCGGCAGTTTCACGGGGTCCTCCTCGCTGCGGTGGCGCCCGCGATCCGGCCGAGCACCCCGGCTGCGATCATCCCGGTTCCCGCGGGCAGGTTGTGCACTGCGATCCCGCCGACGGCGTCCCCGCAGGCGAGGAGACCGGGCAGCGGGCGGCCGACCTCGTCCCGCACCTGCGCGTCGGCGTCGATCGCCAGCCCGGCGAAGGCGAAGGTCACGGCCGGGGTGACCCGGTAGGCGCGGAAGGGTGGCCTGGTCAGCGGGACGGCCCAGTTGGACTTCGGCGGTTGGCCGGGTGGCTGCGCGGCGAGGCCGTCGAGGTCTGCGGGATCGAATTCGCCGTCGGGGCAAGCAGTGTTGAAGGCTCGCACCGTCTCCACCAGCCGTGGCAGTCCGAGCGCGTGCGCGAGCTTCTCGACGGTGTCGGCGACGACCGGGGTCGACTGGGCGTAGCGCGGCTCGAGGAGCTCTGTGCCGGAGGCGTCGAAGACCTGGTAAGCGGTCCCGCCCCGGGCGTGGATGGCCGGGCCGATCGTGGCGTAGGTCAGGTTCTTCTCGTCCGCGCCCTCGTCGAGGAACCGCTCGCCGCGGGCGTCCACGGTGATGCCGTAGGGGTAGGAGTAGCGGCCGTGCACGTCACCGATCACGGGATCGCCGTAGGGCGGGCCGTGTGGGTCGGACGCGACGGCGTGTACACCGCTCCAGTGCCCGGCCGGCGCCGCGCCGGCGGCAAGGGCGGCCTCGAGCAGTGCGCCGGTGTTGTGCCGGGTGCCCCGGATGCGGACAAGGTCCCAGCCGGGGCCGAGGTAGCGCGCCCGCATCGCACGGCTGCCCTCGATCCCGCCGCAGGCCAGGACGGCGGCGTCGGCGGTGAGCCGAGTGCCGTCCGCGAGCTCGACCCCGGCTGTGCACAGGGCCCGTACGCGGATGCCGAACCGCACCTCGACACCCGCCGTGTGCGCGGCGTCGAGAAGGGCGTCGACCAGCGCCGCCCCGCCGCCGCGGACCATCAGTTCGGCTCCCGGGGCCAGGCCCGGCTCGCGGTCGGGGGCCGCCCGGCCGAACCGGAACGGCGCCGGCTTCCATCGGACGCCGTGATCCCGCAACCAGCGGGCGAGGGGTAACGAGCCGTCGGCGACCAGGCGCTGCAGGGTCCGGTTACCGTCGCCCCGACTGACCCGCACGAGATCGGCGTGAAACCGGTCGGCGGGATAGGAGGGCACGTCGACCTCGCCGAACGACATGCCCGCGTCCAGCAGTTTCTCCAGCTCCGCGCGGTCGCTGTGCGCGACGCGGGATATTCCGATGCTCCACCGGGTGTTCCCGCCGCGGTCGGCGCGCTCGGCGGCGTCGACGAGCCGGACCTGTGCGCCCGCTTCCGCCGCGGTGATGGCGGCCGTCAGTCCGGCGATGCCTCCGCCCACGACCAGAACGTCCACGCTCACGGGACGAGCACCACCTTCGAGGCCGCACGGGTGGCGACGAGCTCGCAGCCCTCGGCGAACTTGTCGAGGGGGAGGACGTGACTGACGATCTCGGCAATCTGCGGAGCGGCCCGTAGCCGGTCGGGGATCGTCCGCCAGGTGGACAGGTCGTAGCTGCGGGTCCCGATGATGGAGCGCTCGCGGAGCACGAGATCCGCGGACCGGAAGACGGTCTCGTCCGGCGGCACACCGACGCAGACGATCCGGCCGCCGGGGGCGAGCATCCCGACGCCGACGCCGACGGCGGCGCCGGACCCCGCGGTCTCGAGGACGACGTCGAAGGTGTCCGCCAGCTCGGCGACCTCGGCGGGGTCCGAGCAGGTCCGGGTGGCGCCGAAGGTGCGGCAGCGCTCGAGCTGGCTCTCGTCCTCGGGCCTGCCGACGACCGTGACAGCGTGACCCGCGAGCGCGGCAACCGTGAGCTGCCCGACCGAGCCGGGGCCGATCACCGCCACTCTCTCGCCGGGCCGGATCGCCGCGACGTCGACCGCGCGGGCGGACACCGCAAACGGCTCAGCCACTGCCGCCAGGTCGTCCGACACGTCCTCGGGGACGGGGACGAGGCTCGACGCCGGCAGCGAGAACCGCTCGGCATAGACCCCGTCGGCGTCGATCCCGATGGTGCGCCGGTCGACGCAGAGCTGGGAGCGCCCGGCGGTGCACCAGCGGCAGGTCCGGCAGGTGAGGTGCCCGCTGCCGACGACCCGGTCGCCGACCTCGACACCACCCGCGCCCGGTCCGAGCACCACCACCCGACCGAGGAACTCGTGGCCGAGTACGACGGGGAAGCGTGGTCGATAGCCCTGCGCCTCGCCGAGCAGACCGTCGACCATGGCGATGTCGGTGTGGCAGATCCCGGCCTTGAGCAGCGCGATCCGGACTTCACCGGGTCCGGGTGGGCGGTCGTCGAGCTCGGCGACGGAGACCGAGCCCGGCCCGGGGGCGGCCTTGACGAGTGCGTGCACGGCCGACCTCAGCTCTCGGAGAAGGTGGAGTAGGAATTGTCGCCGGGCATGGTGATCCGGCTGATCAGGCCGCCGTCGACGGGGAGGTCGATACCGGTGACGTACGCGGAGTCCGGGCCGGCCAGGAAGGCGATCGCGCCGACGATGTCCGCTGGGGCACCCAGCCTGGCCAGCGGGATCGCCCCGGCCATGGCGTCGTGGATCGCGGGGACGGCGAAGGTGCCGCTGTTGATCGGGGTGATGGTTGCCCCCGGGCTGATCGAGTTGATGCGGATTCCCTGCGGCGCGAGCTCGTGGGCCAACATGCGGGAGAGCGTGAGCACCCCGCCCTTGGACGCGGAGTAGGACGGGTACCCGTGCCCGCCGAGGTGGGCCGAGGACGACGCGATCTGGACAATCGAGCCGCCGCCCGCCGCCGCCATCGGCGGAACGACGGCACGCAGCACATGGAAGTAGCCGGAGAGGTTGACCCGGATGACGCGGTCCCACTCCTCGGGCGAGGTGGCGAGGAGACCCTTGCGGATCACGATGCCCGCACCATTGAGCAGGACCCGCGGCGCGCCGACACGGTCCACGGCCTCGGCTATCGCCTTCTCCACCGCCCCCGCGTCGGTGACATCCACGGGCAGCGTGACGGCCCGGCCGCCCCGCTCCTCGACCAGGCGTCGCGTCTCGTCGAGACCGGCCTCGTCGCGGTCCAGCAGCGCCAGCGGGGCGCCCTCGGCGGCGAGCCGCAGGCTCGCCGCGCGGCAGATGCCGGAGCCCGCTCCGGTCACGATGGCGGGAAGTCCGTCGAGCATCATCGTCGTCGCTCCTCGGGGTTCAGGACCGGAAGGGGTCGATGTAGGTCTGGCCGAAGCGGGCGATCCCGTCGGCCAGGTCGTCGGGGTCGAACAGCATGACGGGAACGGTCACCCGGTCCACGCCGAGCTCGGCGAGCCTGCGCACCAGGTCCGGGTCGACGTCGGCCGGGTCCCGGGTCCAGCGCGTGGTGATCTCGACGTCGCCGGGGTCGCGTCCGGCCTCGGCGGCGGCCTCGCGGGTACGGGTGACCAGGGCGGCGAGCCTGTCGAGGTCGCCGTATCCGGCGGGAAAGAAGCCGTCGCCGATCCGGCCTGCACGCGCGGCCGCGGTGGTGGAGAACCCACCGACGTGGATCGGGATGGACTTGCCCGCGGGCCGGGGTTGGCAGATCACGCCGTCGAAACTCAGTGACCCGCTCTCGTGCGAGGCAGGCTCACCGGTCCATAGTGCACGGAGCGCCGGGATCGCCTCTCGCAGCCGCCGCCCGCGGGAATCGAAGTCCGCGCCCAACGCCTCGAACTCCTCGCGGCACCAGCCGGTACCCACCCCGAGAATCAGCCTACCGCCGGTCAGCCGGTCGACGGTCGCCGCCTCTTTCGCGGTGACCAGCACGTTCCGTTGCGGAAGGACCAGGATCGCGGTGCCGAGCTTGACGTGGCTGGTCGCGGCGCCGACCCAGGTCAGCCAGGGCAGGGGATCAGCGAGCGGGTGATCCAGGGGGAAGGGGAAGTGGCCGTCCGTCGTTTCCGGGTACACCTTCTCGTACCGGGTCGGGATGATCGCGTGATCCACCGTCCACAATGACTCGAAGCCGGCGGCCTCGGCTGCCTGTGCCATCTCCACCGCCTTGTCGGGGTCCGTAGTGCGACCCAGGTTGCCGTGGGTGAGTCCGAACTTCATCGTCTGCCGGCTCCTCGTCCTCGGGGATGGCGCTTGACAGTGGTTCGTGCCGCGATGACTATAGCGCAACCATGGCGCGTGTGACGCAACGAGTACGCAACGAGTTGATCCGCGCCTCTCCGACAGGCGACGACGCTGGAGGTATCCGTCATGAGCGGGCCCACGGAACGGATGGACGGACGCCTCGCGGGGCTGGAACAACAGCCCCCGTCCGAGCGGACGATTCGGCGGGTGATGGCGTCGGGCGCGGCCGGGTTGTTCATGGAGACCTACGACTTCGGCATCTACGGACTGGTCGCGGCCTACCTGACGGTCGAGTTCTTCGCCGCCGCCGACCCCACGACCTCCCTGCTGATCACCTGGGCGGTCTTCGCCATCCCGTTCCTGATCCGGCCGCTCGGCGGGCTGGTCCTCGGGGCGGTAGGGGATCGCCTCGGCCGCAAGAAGGTCATGTTGTTCAGCATCGTCGCGATCGCGGCCGCGACGGCGCTCATCGGGGCCGTGCCCTCCTTCGCCACGATCGGCATCGCTGCGCCACTCGCCGTGCTCGTCTGTCGACTGTTGCAGGGCTTCGTCTATGGCGGCGAGACTGCGAACGCCATCACGTTCGTGGGGGAGTGGACGCCGCTCCGTAACCGGGCGAGCAGGCTGGCCTGGGTGCAGGCGGGTGGGACCGGTGGCAACCTCTTCGGATCCATCCTGGCCTTCGTGCTGAGTTTCATCCTTGGGCCTGTACTGATGCAGGCCTGGGGCTGGCGGGTGCTGTTCCTTTTCGCGCTTCCGTTGGCAGCGCTCGGTTTCTACATCCGCATCAAGATCGACGAGACGCCCGCCTTCCGGGCGCTGCAGGAGAGCGGCGACCTGGCCCGAACACCGATCCGGGACACCGTCAACGACCCCGCCACCCGCTCCGCCGTCATGAAGTGCATCCTGCTGGGCGCGCTTCAGGCCGCCGGCTACTACGTCATTTACATCCAGCTGCCCGCCTACCTGATCAAGGAGATCGGGTTCAGCGGGTCCGACGGGCTGCTGGTCACCCTGCTCGGGCTCGGGGCGATGTTCGTGCTCACGCCGATCTGGGGCCGGGTCGCCGACCGGACCGGCCGTCGGAGGCTCGGCGTTGCCTCGGCAGCCGTCCTCGCGGTCGTCCTCGTCCCGTGTTTCGCACTCATCCGCGGCGGGCTCGGCGCCGCGATCGCCGGGATCCTGGTCCTCACGCTGGTCTACTCGGTGCACAATGCGCTGACCCTCGGCGCGATCTTCGAGGTGCTCCAGACCCGGACCCGCAGCACGGCCTTCTCCATCGCGTGGGGATTGTGCGTTGCCGTGTTCGGCGGGGCCGCCCCGTTCATCTGCACCGGATTGATCGCCCTGACCGGCTACACCGAGAGCCCGGCCCTCTTCGTCGTCCTCGCGTGCGTGCTCTCGGCGATCGGCTACGCGTGGTACCGGGATCCCGTTGGCCTCGACAGCGCGGCGACGGCCCAGGCGGTCGAGCGGTAGGTCCGCCCTGTCGGACCACCTGACTCCCACACGGCGTAGCACTACCCGGAGAGGACGACGAAGGGCGGGCAAGAAGCCCCCTTGTTGTCCTCCCCGGCCTGCGCTGGCGGAGACGAGTGATCTGGACGATATGGGGGCCTGGGCTGGGGCCTCACCGCGTGTGAACATGGGGCTGCCGGGCAAGAAGTGGGTCCTGGTCGGTGGAGCCACAGATGTGGGAGGTGCCGGTGGAGCGTAAGCGTATGAGCTCGGCCCCTGGCGCCGGACACTTGCCCTCAGCTTGATCTTCAACCTGCTCCTGTCGGGCTCGTGAGGCTGGCGGGGTGTTTGCCGACGTCGTGGCGGGTGGCGCGTGCTCGGTTGCGGGAGCCGGGTGGACGTCCGGGGCCGGGTCGGCCCGGTTTCGGTGCTCTGGTCGGATGGCTGGTGTTCGGGCGGAGGTGGCGAAACCCGCGGCGGACCCTCGCCGGGGTCGGCCGGCCGGGGTCGGCGGGTTCTTCCCAGGGACGTCGCAGGTCGACCGCGAGGGGTCGGGCCAGACGCAGCTGGGTGAGCCGGAAGGTGTGCTCGAGGTCGAACCGGCGCAGGAACGCCTGCCACCACCTGTCGACATCTGCTGCCGTGGCGCCGACGACCGAGGACCACAGCCACGCCGGTTTCGGAGCGTGATCACCGAGCGGATGCTCGACTTGCAGACGGATCAGGGCGCCGGCGACGACCGGCAACTCACCGGGGTGCTCGACGCAGACGCCGCCCACACGCCGCGGTGGGTCAGGCGCGGGTAGAGCCCGTCCCAGGCGGTGGCGACGGTCCGGCCGTAGCGGGTGGTGTCGGTGGTGGTGATGTGCACCGGTGTCCACCAGGTCTCGGGCTTGGACAAGGCGAAGTCCGGGCCGTGGCGCGGCGGGCGCCCCGTTGCTCGGGCGCGCGGCGGGTGCGGGGCCCGCGCAGGACCCGGTCCGAACGCAGCCGGCCGAGCAGCTCCACCGGCAGGTCCGCCAGCACGTGGGCGAGGCGGGTGATGTCGTAGCCGGCATCGGCGACGATCAGGATCGGCGGGTCCCCCGCCCGCCACTGACCCGCCGCCCGGAGCCGGTCGACGACCTCACGCAGCTGGATGGCGGTGACCGCGGCGGCGTCTTGCCCCGGCCCGATCCGAACCACGTCGAGCATCGCCGTCCACGAGGTGCGACCCGGTTCCAGGGCCGCGACGAACGAGTAGGTGATCGCGTCGTAGAACTCCAGCCGGAACCGGGCGAGTTCACCCCGCCAGGGCAGGGTGTCGCCCGGCTGCCCACCCGGTCGAGGAGTCACACTCGCCACCGCCGCCACCGCCTTCGTCTTCGAGCTCTGTGAGAGGAACCCGAAGAGGATCAGGCGGTGGCCGCACCGATGCCCAGTCGACACGCCGCACGACCAGCAGCGACCCGACCACGCCAGCGCGCCAAGGTTAAAGATCAAGCTGAGCTCCGATGAGCAGTCGTGCTGGAGCGGGTCGCTTGCGCTGACGATCTTGGCTCATGTTCAGCTGCAGAGGTCGTGATCGGGGTTAGTGGTGACCAAGACGGTGACCGCCGGGCAGGGAGCCAGCCGCGGCTGCCCGACCACCGCGGCGAGAACGCCCACGCCGCGCTCGTCCACTCAGCGATGGGACTGATCTGGACCATCGGCGCCGGCAGTCATGCTTCGTTTCGCTAGGCGCGTTTGCCCGACGTCTCCCAGTGGTCCACCGTCGACCACGCCTTCATCTTCGGAGCGTAGACGGCCACATCCTCCGGGTCTGCTGTTCCTGCGCCTCCGGAGGCGTGGTGGCCACCGTCGATGGCGAGGTTCAGGCCGTTGATCCAGGACGCCTCGTCGGAAGCCAGGTACACGACGGCGCTCGCGATGTCGTCGGGTTCACCGAGGCGTTTGGTCAGTTGGGCGTTCATGACCACCTGGCGGTCGGCGGTTCCCTCTGCGCCGTAGAAGTTCAGGCCTCTTGGCGTGGCGACGCACCCGGGGGAGATGGTGTTCGTCCGGATGTTCCATGGTGCCAGCTCGTGCGCCAGGTAGGAGGCAAGTCGGATCACCCCGGCCTTTGCCACCGAGTAGGCGGGATGAAGAGGCAGGTTTCCTGGGTAGCCGGTGCCGAGGTTCGCGCCGGCGACGGAGCCCATGTAGCTCATGCTGCCGCCGCCGCGCGCCCGAAGGTGAGGAATGGCGTGCTTGGAGACGAGGAAGGGGATCAGCAGGGTGTGGTCGATCGTGAACTGCCAATCGTCCAGGCTCGAGTCCTCGACCGCTCCCAGTCTCATCTGCATTGCATTGTGATGCACGACGTCCACGCCACCGAACGTGTCGGCGGCGAACTCCAGTAGGTGGTGGGCGTGCTGCTCGTTGGTCAGGTCGATCGGATGGAGTGACTCCATCCTTCCTCCGGCCGCTCGCACGATGTCGAGAGTCTCCTGGGCGTCCTCGCCCAGGATGTCGCATCCGATGACGGACGCGCCTTCGGCCACGCAGCGGAGGGCGACCTGCCTGGCCATCCCGATTCCGGTTCCGGTGATGACGACGACTTTGCCTTCCAGGCGACCTGGCACCGCGCTCTCCCTCGTCGGTGTGGCGGGATCGAACGCGTTCAGCCCGGCCCGGCCGATTTTGACCACATGGTCGGCTTACTGAACGCGTGGTTGGTCATCGTGATGCGGGGCGCGGGGGGTGTCAAGACGCTGCCTGTCGTCCGCTTGCGGCTGTTGACAGGAGCGCGAGCCGCACCCTAATTTGACCCAGCAGTTGGATTGCCAACCCACTGGTTACATCCGCTGAGCATGACGCTCGGCCGCGTCCCCGGGCCCAGTCCCGGGCGCGCCCATCCCGACGAGGACACGTTGCGGTGTCCGTACGGAGGTCACGGAAATGGCGAGTCTCGAGGGCAAGGTCGCCTTCGTCACGGGCGCGGCCCGTGGGCAGGGTCGCTCGCACGCGGCCCACCTCGCGCAGGCCGGCGCGGATGTGATCCTGCTCGACATCTGTCAGCAGGTCCCGACCGTCCCCTACGCGATGTCCACGCCGGGGGATCTCGACGAGACGGTGGCGCTCGTCGAGAAGGCCGACCGCCGTGCCGTCCGCCTGGAGTGCGATGTCCGGGATCCGGCCGCGCTCGCGGCAGGCCTGGACCGGGCGGTGGCCGAGCTGGGGCGTCTGGACGTCGCGGTGCTCAACGCGGGCATCTGCGAGGTGACGGAGACCCCGCTGGTCTCGGAGGAGGCGTGGAACGCGGTGATCGGGACGAACCTCTCCGGTGCGTTCTTCTCCGCGCAGGCGGCGGCGAAGCACATCGTGGCGGGGGGCCGGGGCGGTTCGATGACCTTCGTCGGATCGGCCAGCACGCTCACGCCGACGTACAACATGGCGGCCTACATCGCCTCGAAGCACGGCGTCGTCGGTCTGACCAAGTCGTTCGCGAAGGATCTGGCCCGGCATCGGATCCGGGTGAACGTGGTCCACCCGACGAACTGCGACACCGCGATGATCCAGAACCCGGCGATCTACGGGCTGTTCGCCCCGGACGTCGAGAACCCCAGCCGCGAGGCGGTCGAGCCGGCGTTCCGGTCGATGACGGCGCTGGACACGCCTTGGGTGTCGCCGGAGGACATCTCGCAGGCAGTCCTCTACCTGGCCGGCGAAAGCGGCAGGTACATCACCGGGACCGAGCTCGAGGTCACGGCCGGCTACCCATTGCTGTAGCGCACACCGCGCCCTTCACCCGCACTTCGCATCGGACGGAGATGTCCCATGTCTGGACCAGTATCGGCCGAGCTCCTGGCGAGCACCCGGCCCGTCGCGTTCTTCGGCTACGCCGATCCCAAGCCCGGCCTCGAGCGGGACCTGCGCGAGCGAATGCTCGCGCTGGGCGACCCGAGCCGTGCTGAGCCCGGAGTCCTCGCCTATGAGGTCCATGAGGCCCCGTCGCGACCCGGGAGCGTGGCGTTCTACGAGGTCTACCGCGACGGCAACGCCGTCCGGGCGCACCTCGAACAGCCTCACATGCGTGAGTTCTTCGCGGACAGTGCGGCCCTGCTCGCCGGCGACCTGGACATTCACGTGCTTCATCCGATCCTCGCCGAGGAGAGGGGCGAGGACAGGGCCGGGGTGATGCGCCATGGGTAGGTTGGACGGCACCGTCGCCCTCATCACCGGTGGGGCGAAGGGGCAGGGGCGTTCGCACGCCGTCGCCGTGGCGCGCGAGGGTGCGGACGTCGCGCTCCTGGACAACTGCGTCGCCGACGTCGAGGGCCAGTTCTACCCGGGTGGGTCCCCGGAGGACCTGGCGCAGACCCACCGGATGGTGTCCGACCTCGGTCGTCGGTGCGTGAGCATCGTCGCCGACGTCCGCGACGCCGAAGCGATGGTGAAGGCCGCGCAGCAGACGGTCGACGAGCTCGGCCGGATCGACCACCTGCTGTGCAACGCCGGAATCATTCTCGGCTTCGGCAAAGTGGCCGACCTCGATCCCGAACACTGGCGAGCGGTGATCGACACGAACCTGACCGGGGCGTTCCACGCCTGCCGTGCAGTGCTGCCCCACATGGTCGCGCAACGCAAGGGGGCGATCGTCATCACGGCCTCGACCGCGGGCCGGTTCGCCTACCAGCACATCGCGGACTACGGCGCGTCGAAGTGGGGTGTGATCGGGCTGATGAAGACCGTGGCGGCCGAGTACGGCGCCTACGGGATCCGGGCGAACTGCGTCGCGCCGACGAACGTCGACCCGGGTGACCTGCCCTCGATGAACAACAACGAGGAGGCGTACAAGCTGTTCTGTCCCGACCTCGAGAACCCGACCCGTGGGCAGATGCTCGAGCGGATGGCGGCGATGCACCCGCTCGGCGTCCCCCACGTCGCCGCGCAGGACGTCTCGAATGCCTACCTCTACCTGCTCTCGGACGACGCGCGCATGGTTTCCGGCGAGGTCCTGCACGTGTCCGCGGGCCTCATCGCGAACAACACCGCGTGACCGCCGCATCGCGAACAGGAGTACTTCATGGCCAACCTGACCTTCGATTACATCGCCCGGACGATCGTCGTCACCGGCGCCGCCCGCGGCGTGGGCCGGGCCATCGCCGAACGCTTCCGAGAGGCGGGTGGTGAGGTGTTCTGTGTCGACGCGGACGCCGACGCGGTGACCGAGACCGCGAAGGAGATCGGCGCGACCGGGGTCGCCGCCGACATCTCCGACACCGCCCAGGTCGAGGAGCTCTTCGCGCGGGTCGTGGCCGAGACCGGACGGGTGGACGTCGTGGTCAACAACGCCGGGATCCTGCGCGACGGGATGCTGTGGAAACTCACCGACGACGAGTGGGAGGCGGTCCTCGCGGTGCACGCCGGTGGGACCTTCCGCATGACTCGGGCGGCGGTGCCCCACTTTCGTCGCCAGGGCGGAGGACGGATCGTCAACGTCACCTCCTACAGCGGGCTCCGGGGGAACCTCGGACAGGCCAACTACGCCGCCGCCAAGGCGGGGATCATCGGGTTCACCAAGACTGCCGCGAAGGAACTCGCCCGATTCGGGGTCACCGTGAACGCGATCTCGCCGAACGCGGAGACCCGGATGATCGACTCGATTCCGCCGGAGCGGCGCAGGGACATCGAGGAGGCCATTCCCCTTCGCCGCTTCGGGGCCCCGTCGGAGATGGCGGCCGCCGTCGCCTTCCTGGCATCGGACGAGGCCGCCTACATCACTGGCGTCGTCCTCCCGGTCGACGGAGGCATCGCGATCTGATGGGCCCGCTCCGACCCACTACCGTCGACGAGCTCAGAGCCCTGGTCGGCGTCGAGCTCGGCCCGACCCCGTGGCGCACGGTCTCCCAGGGAGCGATCGACGCCTTCGCGAGGGTGACCGACGACCACCAGTGGATCCACGTCGACCCCGCACGCGCAGCCGCGAGTCCCTTCGGTTCGACGATCGCGCACGGTCTCTACACGCTCTCGCTCGGCCCGGCCCTGCTGGGCGAGCTGATGTCCTTCGACGGGTTCGCCCACACTCTCAACTACGGCTACGAGAAGGTGCGCTTCCCCGCGCCGTCACCGGTCGGTTCGCGCGTCAGGATGCGGGCGGTGATCCGGTCCGTCGATCGCGTCGGCGCCGACACCGCCCACGTGCTCACAGAGACGATCTTCGAGAGCGACACCGGGCAGAAGCCGGTCTGCGTCGCCGTGCAGGTCAGCCGGTTCGCCGAGGCCGTCCTTGACAGGCCCGTCGGGCACCCCTAATCTGCCGCGAGTTACTGTTCGTTCAAATTTCCAACCTTCGGGTTGGGCGGGCAGTGCCTCAGCCACCACTTCGATACTGAGGAGCGCGACGATGCGCGAGTACGACTCTCTCTGGCAGCCCTTGCAGGTCGGCCCCGTCACGCTCAAGAACCGGGTCGTGGTGACCCCGCACGCGCTGGCCTACGGCCGCGACAACGTCATGACCCAGCAGAGCGTCGACTACTACGAGGAGCGGGCGAAGGGCGGTGCCGGGCTGATCCTGACCGAGGCGCAGGTCGTGCACCCGTCGAGCCGCGGGATGATGCTCCGCACGCTGCAGAGCTGGCCGACCGAGGTGATCCCGGTCTACGAGCGGCTCGCGAAGGCCGTGCACAGGCACGGCGCCAAGGTGTTCGTCGACCTCTCGCACTTCGGTGCCGAGGACGACAACACGATGCACCTGGACAACTGGCGGTCGCTGTGGAGCGCGTCCGGCCTGCCGTCGCCGACCTTTGGCGAGATCCCGCGGCCGATGACCGAGGAGGACATCGCCGAGCTGGTCGCCGGGTTCGGCCGCAGCGCGCGCAATGCCGCCGTCGCGGGCCTGGACGGCGCCGAGGTCCACGCCGCCCACGGCTACCTGCTGTGCAGCTTCCTCTCTCCGCTGACCAACCGTCGTACCGACGCCTACGGTGGGTCGACCGAGAACCGGTGCCGGATCGTCGTCGAGTGCGCGCAGGCCGTGCGGAAGTCGATGCCGGCGGGGGAGTTCGCGGTGGGTGTCCGTCTGTCGTTGAATGAGTTCGTGGCCGGCGGGATCGAGCCCGACGAGGGCGAGCGCATCCTCCGGACCCTGGACGAGACCGGCCTGTTCGACTACTTCAGCGTCAGCGGCGGAGCCGCCCTGACGTTCCACCAGACCGTGTCCCCGATGAGCATCCCCGGGACCCCGCTGATCGACCTGGCGGTGCGCGCCAAGCGGATCACCGACAAGCCGGTGCTCAGCGCCAACGGGATCGCCGACCTGGACACGGCGAACGGGATCATCGAGCGGGGCGACGCCGACCTGGTGGCGATGACCCGTGCCCACATCGCCGACCCCCACCTGATCACCAAGGCGCAGACCGGGCGCGAGGACGAGATCCGGCACTGCGTGGCGGGCAACCAGGGCTGCTTCTCCCGCATGGCCAAGGGCTGGTCCCTGACCTGCACGCAGAACCCGTCAGCGGGCCGCGAGGCCGAGCTGGGGCTGGGCACCCTGGACCATGTCACCGAGCCGAGGACGATCGTCGTCGTCGGGGGTGGACCCGCCGGCATGCGCGCGGCGGAGACCGCCGCCACGCGCGGCCACCGCGTCGTCCTGTTCGAGCGGGACGACGTGCTGGGCGGCCAGATCCGCTACGCTGCCCAGCTCCCCACCCGAGGCCGGTGGGCGGCGATGGTCTCGGACATGGAGCGCACGCTCGACAAGTTCAAGGTCGACATCCGGCTGGGCGCGACCGCGACCGTGGACACGATCGCGGCGGAAGACCCGCATCACGTCGTCGTCGCGACCGGCTCCTCCTGGAGGACGGACGGCTACCTGGCCGCCGTCGGCAACCACGGCGGCATCCCGGGGCTGGAGCACACGACCGTCCTGGACCCGATCACCGCGATCACGGAGCCGCAGCGGGCGGGGGAGCGGGTCCTGGTCATCGACGACACCGGCGACTACCTCGCGCTCGGGCTCGCCGAGAAGCTGGCCGCCGACGGCAAGCAGGTGGAGGTCGTCACCACCCGGATGTCCCTGGGGGACAACACGGTCCTGTATCTCGACACGGCGCATCTCTACCCGCGGCTGCACGCGGCGGGCGTGGAGCTGACACCTCAGCACGCGGTCTTCCAGGTCACCCCCGAGGGGGCGGTCGTGGGCCGGATCTGGGACGGGCGGACGAAGGTGGTCCCGATCGACTCGATCGTGACCGTGGCGATGCGGGCGCCCGAGGGAGCGCTGGCCACGGCGCTGGCAGGCCGCTTCCCCGTGACCGAGATCGGCGACTGCGTGGCCCCGCGCAGGGTCGACGAGGCGATCTACGAGGGCGAGATGGCGGGACGGAGCGTCTGATGAGCCGACAGGAGCCGACGATGACCAGCTGGCAGGTGGGAGACATCAAGGTCAGCCAGATCGTCGAGATGCCGGTAGAACCCGGCGAGCTCGACGGGCTGATCGAGGAGGCCACGCCCGAGGCGGTGCGGTCGGTCGAGTGGCTGTACCCGGACTACGCCAACGAGGCCGGACAGACCCTGTGGAGCCTGCACGCCTACGTCGTCGAGACCCCGACACACCGGGTACTGGTCGACGCGTGCTGCGGCAACCACAAGAACCTCCCGCTGATCCCGAACTGGGGCGGCCTGGACACCCCGTTCCTGGAGCGCCTCGCGGCGGCCGGCTACCAGCCGGAGGACATCGACTTCGTCCTCGCCACCCACCTGCACCTCGACCACGTCGGCTGGAACACCGTGCTCGACGGGGACAAGTGGCGCCCCACCTTCCCGAACGCCCGCTACACCTACGTGCGGGCCGAGTTCGAGTACCACTCGGGCCTGCGCGAAGGGGTGGCGGCGACCGACGACCTCGCCCACGCCGTCGTCTACCAGGGCGCGAACCCGGACATCCACTCCCAGACCCGGCTGGTGTTCGCCGAGTCCATCCAGCCGTGTGTGGACGCCGGCCTGGTCGACCTGGTCGACGCGAACCACGAGGTCACCCCCGGTGTGCGCTACACCGCGACGCCCGGGCACACCACCGGCCACCACAGCGTCACCCTCGAGTCGCAGGGCCGGGTCGGCCTGGTGACCGGCGACTTCATCCACCACCCGATCCAGATCGCGCACCCGGCGTGGAGCTCGCGCGGCGACACCGACCGAGCGCAGTCCGCCGAGACCCGGACGGACTTCCTCCGAGCCGTCGCCGGATCCGACATGCTCGTCTTCGGCACCCACTTCAGCGGGCGCAGCGCCGGCCGCATCGTGCCGGACGGCGACGCCTACCGCTTCGTCCCCGCTGTCACGCCCCCAGCAGAGAGCTGATCACATGACCGACGCCGTCATCGTCGCCACCGCCCGTTCGCCCATCGGCCGCGCGGGCAAGGGCTCGCTCAAGGACATGCGCCCGGACGACCTGGCCGCCCAGATGGTGCGCGCGGCGCTGGACGCGGTACCCGAGCTCGACCCCGCGCAGCTCGACGACCTCATCCTCGGCTGCGGCAACCCTGGCGGCGAGCAGGGCTTCAACATGGCCCGCATCGTCGCGGTCCAGCTCGGCTACGACGAGCTGCCGGGCACCACGGTCACCCGGTACTGCGCGTCGTCGCTGCAGACCACGCGCATGGCCTTCCACGCGATCAAGGCGGGAGAGGGTCACGCTTTCGTGTCGGCCGGGGTCGAGACGGTCTCCCGTTACGTCAAGGGCATGTCGGACTCGCTGCCGGACACGCAGAACCCGCTGTTCGACGACGCGCAGAAGCGGACCGCCCGGCTCGCCGAGACCAACGACCCGTGGACCGACCCGCGCGGGGCCGGCCTGCTGCCGGACGCCTACATCGCGATGGGCCAGACCGCCGAGAACGTCGCGCACACCACCGGGATCACCCGCGAGGATCAGGACCGCTGGGCGGTCCGCTCGCAGAACCGGGCCGAGCAGGCCATTGCGGAGGGCCACTTCGCGCGCGAGATCACACCGGTCACCCTGCCGGACGGCACCGTCGTCAGCACCGACGACGGCCCACGCGCGGGCACCACCCTGGAGAAGGTCGCCGCGCTGAAGCCGGTGTTCCGGGTCGACGGCACGGTCACCGCGGGCAACGCCTGCCCGCTCAACGACGGCGCCGCCGCCCTGGTGATCATGTCGGCCGAGCGGGCCCGCGACCTGGGCCTGCGGCCGCTCGCCCGGATCGTCTCGACCGGGGTGTCCGGGCTGTCGCCGGAGATCATGGGCCTCGGTCCCGTCGAGGCGTCCCGGCGGGCCCTCGCGTTGGCGGGCATGACCATCGACGACGTCGAGCTCGTCGAGATCAACGAGGCCTTCGCCGTCCAGGTGCTCGGGTCCGCACGCGAGCTCGGCATCGACGAGGAGAAGCTCAACGTCTCCGGGGGCGCCATCGCGCTCGGCCACCCCTTCGGCATGACCGGAGCCCGGATCACGGCCTCGCTGCTCAACAACCTGGAGCGCCACGACAAGCAGATCGGCCTGGAGACGATGTGCGTCGGCGGTGGGCAGGGCATGGCCATGGTCCTCGAGCGGCTCTGAGATGCGCCGCGACCTGGAGTTCCTCCTGTTCGAGTGGCTCGATGTCGAGTCGCTGACCGCGCACCCGCACTTCGCCGAACACTCCCGAGAGACCTTCACCGGTCTGCTGGAGCTCAGCGAGAATCTTGCCGCCGACAAGTTCGCCCCGCACAACCGCCGCAGCGACGAGCAGGAGCCCCGGGTCGGGCCGGACGGCCGGGTCGTCCTCCCCGACGAGGTCGGGGCCGCCCTGTCCGCCTTCGCGAAGGCGGACCTGCTCGCCGCGCAGTTCGACGAGGCCGTCGGCGGGATGCAGCTCCCGTTGACCGTGTTCCAAGCCTGCATGGCGTGGTTCCAGGCGGCCAACACTGCGACGACGGGTTACGCCTTCCTCACCATCGCCGCGGCGAACCTGCTGACCGCGCACGGGAGCACGGAGCAGGTCGAGCAGTGGGTGCGCCCGATGCTCGCCGGGGACCTCTTCGGCACGATGTGTCTGTCCGAACCGGACGCCGGGTCGTCGCTCGCGGACGTCGCGACGCGGGCCGCGCGGGCGGAGGACGGCACGTACCGGGTGACCGGCACCAAGATGTGGATCTCCGCGGGGGACCACGAGCTCGGGAACATCCTCCATCTCGTGCTGGCCAGGACCGGGGGCCCCGGGGTGAAGGGCCTGTCGCTGGTCGCGGTGCCGAAGGTCCTGCCCGACGGGCGGCGCAACGACGTCACGCTCGTCGGGCTCAACCACAAGATGGGTGCCCGCGGCACGACGAACACGCTGCTCGCCTTCGACGGGGCGGTCGGTCATCTGGTCGGGGAGGAGGGGCGCGGCCTCGCCCAGATGTTCCACATGATGAACGAGGCGCGGATCGGTGTCGGGCTCGTCGCCGCGGCGTTGGGGCAGGCCGGCTACCGGAAGTCGCTGGAGTACGCGAAGGTCCGCGTCCAGGGCGGCGTCCCGATCATCGAGCACCCGGACGTGCGGCGGATGTTGTTGACGCAGAAGTCCTTCGTGGAGGGGGCGCTCGCGCTCGTGTTGCGGTGCGCCCACCTGGTCGACCGGCAGCGCACGGGGGAGGACGCGAGCCTGCTGCTGGACATCCTCACGCCCGTCGCGAAGAGCTGGCCCTCGCAGTGGTGCGTCGAGGCGAACTCGCTGGCCATCCAGGTGCACGGCGGCTACGGCTACAGCCGGGAGTTCGACGTCGAGCAGCACTACCGGGACAACCGGCTCAACCCGATCCACGAGGGCACCCACGGGATCCAGGCCCTGGATCTGTTGGGGCGCAAGGTTCGCCTGCAGGAGGGGGCCGCGTTCCGCGCCTTCACCGACGCCGTCCGCGCGACCCTGGGACGGGCGGACGGGCTCGACGAGCTCGCGGCCCCGCTGGCCCGCCTCCTCGACGAACTGGAACGCGTCACGGCGCTGCTCACGGACCCGGAGCACGCCGAGATTGGCCTGGCCAACGCGTCGGCCTACCTTGAGGCGTTCGGGCACATCGCGATCGCGTGGACGTGGCTGGAGCTGGTGATCGCCGCGAACGGCAGGACCGGTGCCTTCTACGACGGCAAACGCGCCGCCGCCCGCCACTTCTACCGTTCCGAGCTGCCCGCGGCGCAGGCGAAGCTCGACCTGCTGGCAGGCCTCGACCGGACGATCCTCGACCTCGACCCCGCCTGCCTGTGACCCAGGAGGAGACATGACCATCCCCTACTACTGGTCCAGCGTGGACTGGCCGCGGTTCGTCGAGGACTACCCTCCGCCCCCCGCGTTCGCCTCCGCGATGGCCGCCCTGTCCGACGACGGGCTCCGCGCTCTGCAGGACCGGCGGTTCCGCGAGCGGGTCCGCGAGGCCTGGGGCGTGCCGTTCTACAGCGACCGGTGGCGTGCCGCCGGGCTGGAGCCCGGGGACATCCGCGGGCTGGACGACATCACGAAGATCCCCACGTTCACCAGCGAGGACATCAAGCAGAGCATCGAAGCCGAGCCGCCCTTCGGTACGCACCAGAACTTCGCGCTGAAGGCGATGGCCACGCCGCTGAAGATCCAGTCCAGCGGCGGGACCTCAGGGCTGCCGCGCCCGACGCTGTTCGACCCCGTGGCGTGGGAGGCCCAGGCGATCCAGTTCGCCCGCGCCTTCCACGCCCAGGGCGGCGAGGTGGGCGACATCCTGCAGATCACGCTGACCAACAGCCTCGCCAACACGGCCTGGTGCTCGTCGACGGCGGCGATGAACTGGTGCGGAATGGTGCCGCTCACCACCGGCTCCGGCGTGGTGACACCGTCGAAGCGGCAGCTGGAGCTGGCCCGGGAGTGGGGCACCGCCGGCTGGGTCGCGTTCGGCGAGTACATGAAGATCCTCGCCGAGACGGCCGCGCGCGAGGGCATCGACCTGCAGAAGGACCTCCGCACGAAGTTCATCCACACCTATCTCGGGGTGGACGTCGAGGGGCACCTGCGCAAGCTGCTCTCCGACGCGTGGGGCTGCGAGGTCTTCGACAACTACGGCACCCACGAGGTCGGGTTGGTCGGGTTCGAGTGCGCGGCCCACGACAGCCTGCACGTCAACGACGACACCGCGTACCTGGAGATCGCCGACCGCGACACGGGCGCGATCCTCGGCGTAGGGGAGCCGGGAAACCTCGTCGTCACCAGCCTGCACCGCTCCGTCCCGCCGATCATCCGCTACGACCTCAAGGACCTGATGCGGACCAGCCCCCGGGACACCTGTGGCTGCGGGCTGCGTACGACGAAGCTGTCCGGGTTCCTCGGGCGCTCGGACGAGATGGTCAAGCTGCGCGCGACCAGCGTGTACCCGCGCTCGGCCCAGGACGTCGTCGCGGGGGACGCCCGCACGACCGGCGAGTTCCTCTGCATCGTCGAGACGGTGGGGGAGGGGCTCGCCTCCCGCGAGCGGATGCGCGTACAGATCGAGACCCGTGGCGGGCACGAGGCCGAGATCCAGGCCGACATGGTCACCAAGCTGCACACCGCCTTCGGTGTCGGTGTGGACGTGGAGGTCGTCCCCGCGGGGTCACTGGCCACCCACACCGGACTCGGCGGCGAAGGCAAGGTCAAACGCCTGCTGGACCTGCGATGACGGACCTGTCCCCGGAGGCGCTCTTCCGGCTCGACGGTCGGGTCGCCCTCGTGACCGGCGCATCCTCAGGGCTCGGCGTCGCGTTCGCCCGAGCGTTCGCTGCGGCCGGCGCGCAGGTCGTCGTCGCGGCGAGGCGCGCCGCGCTGCTCGACGAGACCGTCGCAGCCATCGAGGATGCAGGCGGTCAGGCGCTCGCGGTGAAGGCCGACGTCAGCGACCCCGCGCAGTGCCGGGCCGCCGTCGGCCACGCACACGACCGGTTCGGCCGTGTCGACATCCTCGTCAACAACGCGGGGGTCGGGACCGCGGTACCCGCCACGCGCGAGACGCCGCAGGAGTTCCGCGCGGTCGTCGACGTCAACCTGCACGGCGCGTTCTGGATGGCCCAGGCCTGCGCCGAGGTCATGCCGCCCGGCGGTTCGATCGTCAACGTCGCCAGCGTCCTCGCCCTCACCACCGCAGGCCTGCCGCAGGCCGCCTACACCGCGAGCAAGGCGGGGCTGCTCGGCCTCACCCGCGACCTGGCCCAGCAGTGGGGCCCCCGGAAGGGTATCCGGGTCAACGCCATCGCCCCCGGGTTCTTCGAGACGGAGATGACCGAGCAGTACAGCGCCGACTACGTGGACACGGTCATCACACCCCGCCTGCTGCTGGGCCGCTTCGGATCCCCGACGGAGATCGCCGGCGTGGGCGTGTGGCTGGCCTCGCCCGCGGGCGGCTTCGTCACCGGCCAGACGATCGTCGTCGACGGCGGCATGTCGATCACCTGACGGCCCCACACACAACGGAGAGATGCATGCAGTTCAACGGAATCCACGGGATCAACATCGCGGTGAAGGACCTCGACCGGTGGACCCGCCGGTACGAGGAGATCTTCGGGATCGAGGCCAAGCCGGTGGACGAGAGCGGCTTCGCCTTCCCCGGCCTGCGGGGTTCCAACTTCGACATCGGCGGCTTCCAGCTCAACCTCATCACCAGTGTCGCCGAAGGGACCTCGGTCAGTCGGTTCCTGGAGCGGCGAGGGGAGGGTGTCTTCCTCGTGTCGGTCGCCGTGCAGGATGTCGACGTGGCGACGCGCGAGCTGCGAGAGAACGGGCTGGCCCCGCTCCTGGACGAGCCAATTCGCGGCGAGGGCCACGGCGCGGTGAACTTCACCCACCCCCGGGACATGGCAGGCGTGCAGCTCGAGTTCATCGAAGTCCCGCGCTGACCAGGTAGAGGAGGACCGTCATGCCCAAGGGCGCCGTCATGCAGGAAGAGCTCATCAGGACCGCGACACGACTGTTCCAGGCGAAGGGCATCCGCGCCGTCACCCTGCAGGAGATCGCCGACGAGGTCGGGCTCACCAAGGCGGCGCTCTACCACTACTTCAGCAACCGGGACGACCTCCTCCGCCATGTCTTCGGCGACTGGCTCAAGCGCGACATCGAGAAGCTCGACGCCGTCACCTCCGCACCGGGAACGACACGGGAGAGACTGCGGCTCTACGTCCGCCACCACATCGAGTGCATCACCGGAAACATCGAGCTGTACGGACTGTCCTTCAGCGCCGAGTCCGAACTGCCCGACGAGGTGCGTGCCGAGTTCCGGAAGTTCAAGCGAGAAAGCGATCTCGTGGTTCAGGAGATCATTCGCGAAGGAATGCGTAGCGGTGAATTCGTCAGCAGCGACGAGAACCTCACCGTCTTCGCCATCGACGGCATGTGCAACTGGTTGTGGAAATGGTACCGTTCGTCCGGGGCGCTGAGTCCGGACGAGATCGCCGAGAGATTCACCGATCTCGTCCTGTACGGCCTTGCGTCGCGAGACGACGAACCCGTCGAGGGTCCTGGGGGTCGCACCCGGGACGAGCTCATCCGCTACCACTCGCGGGCCATCCGCTTCCACAGCGAGCGTATCGAAGCGCTTGCCGCCGAATAGCGCGGCCGCCGTGAGTACGGAATCGACACTTCCGGAATGGCTCGCGACGGCGATCGACGCCCTTTCGGACGGCGATCTCGACGGATGGCTGGCCATGTTCGCCCCGGACGGCGTCCACGAACTGCCGTGGGCGCCCGAGGATCGAGTTCGGAGGTTGGAAGGCCACGCGGAGATGCGCGCCCACATGAGTCGACTGGCCGAACGCCTCGAGATCGGGACCTTCCGCGACGTGCAGACCATTCGGGCCGGCGACGACACCGTCGTGCGCGCCACCGGCCACCACAGGCGCCTCGACGGAACGCCTGTGGTCCTGCGCTACATCTGGTTCATCACCCGTCGGAACGGCAAGGTCACGCATCTACAGGACTACATCAATCCGCGTGCGGCGCCTCGACGTGGAGGCGGAGAGGGAAGTGCGCGTTGAGCGACGAGCATGGCCCGGGCCGAACTCGGGCCGTCCGTGGCGCCTGCCGCGATCAGCAGCAGGCTCATGTGTCGCCCGGTCGAACCGCCTGTCTCGGGCGACGCCCTGAGAGCGCCGGCCGGACCCGTTCGGCGAACTCCCGCATCACGTCTCGGGCGGTGGCCAGCGGGCTCTGCAGCGCCAGCTCGGTCACGCCGGCCCGTTCGGCCTGTCGGATCTGTTCCACGACCTCGTCGGCGGTGCCCACGATCGTGACCGCGCGGACGGCGTCCTCGGTCAGGAACCTGCGTTCGGCGGCGGACAGCCAGGTGGCGTGGCCGTCGTGCAGTTCGAGGTAGCGGCGGTCGGCGGGGGTCGCCATCGCGGCGACGTGCGTGCAGTACTGCTCCCAGAAGGGTCGGAAGGGCGGGGGGACGGCGTCCTCGTCCTCCCGGGTCGACCACATCTCGTAGGCGAAGTGGATCGCGGCGCCCACCCAGGAGTCGGTCATCGCGAGCACGCGTGGCGAGGTCGCCGACTCGCCCTGTGCCAGCACGACGACGTTCGTCATCGCCGCGACCGGGCTGAAGGGCTCCTCGTCGAACGCGGTGACGCCCGGCCCCGTGTCGGCGAGCAGGGTCGGGCGGTAGAAGTTCCCGGGCCCGTCGAGCGGGTAGCCGCCGCAGAGCACGCGGGCGCCCTGCTCCACGGAGCGGACCACCTGGCGGTGCAGGGTCGCGCGCAGGTCGGCACGGGGCCAGCGGGCCGAGGTCCACCCCGGCCGCGGTCGGGGACCCACCACGAGCTTCTCGGTCCGTCGCACCACGAGAGCGGTGAACTCCTCGGCCAGCGACGAGGCGACGAGGAACCGCTTCGCGCACGCGCAGCTCCGGCCGGCGTTCTGGAACCGCGAGGCGACGGCTGCCTCGGCGGCACGCTCGACGCCCGCATCGTCGAGCACGACGAAGGCGTCCGAGCCGCCGATCTCCAGCACGGAGTCTTCACCGCGCGCCCGGCCGCAGCGCCGACCGCGGAGCCCGCGCCGTGCCGCCGGTCGGCGTCGCCGCGGCGACCCCCGGCGTCGGCGACCAGTGGGTCGCTGACCCGCGGGACCTCCTGCGCGGCGACCACCAGCGTGGTCAGCGCCCGGGTCGGGAAGCCGGCCGCAACACCGCCTCCAGCTCGAGCGCGCAGCCGGTGACGTTGGGGGAGTGCTTGAGCAGCACCGTGTTCCCCGCGGCCAGGGCCGGGATCACGAACCGCAGGACCTGCCAGAACGGGAAGTTCCAGGGCGTCACGGCGTACACCACGCCGAGCGGCTCGTAGGCCACCCAGGCGTCGAGACCCCCGATCGGCTCGGCGGCGAGGTGTGCCTCGGCGTGCTCCGCGTAGAGGTCCGCGGCGCCGGCGCACCTCTCGATCTCGGGCTCGGCCTGCGCGATCGGCTTGTCCATCTCGCGCGTGACGAGCGCGGCGAGCCCGCGGGCCTCCCCGCGCAGGATCCCGCGAGCACGGCGAGCTGAGCGCAGCGCTCGGCCGTGGGGCGGCAGTCCCGCGCCCTCGCCGCGGGGGCCGCCGCCAAGAGGCTCGCCTCGATCCGCTGGCCGTCGAACGCCCTGTAGACGGCGAGCGGTTCGCCCGTCGTGGGATCGGTCTCGATGGCTGGTGTCGGTGACATAGGGTCCTTCCTATGGACGACGGGGTGACGCTGCGCCGGCTGTCGGTGTTCTGCCTGGTCGTGGACGCGGGCGGGGTGACCCGGGCGGCCGAGCAGCTGCGGGTGGCGCAACCCAGCGTCTCGGGGCAGCTCCGGTCGCTGGAGAAGGCGCTGGGGGCCACGCTCGTGGTGCGGTCCGGGGTCGCGCTGGTGCTGACCGAGGCCGGGGAGCGGGTGTACCGGTGGGCGAAGGAGGTGCTGGCGAGCAGTGCGCAGGTCCAGCGGGACGTCGACGATCTCGTCGCCGGCACCGCCGGGTCCCTGGTGATCGCCGCCAGCATGGCGATCGGGACCTACCTGCTCCCGCCGGTCATGACCGCGCTGCGGGCGGAGCGCGAGGGTGCGGACATCACGGTGCAGATCGGGGAGCCCGAGGTCGCGTTGCGGGCGGCCCAGCGCGGCACCGTGGACTTCGCCGTGACCAGCTGGGTGGACGACGAGGTGCCCGACGACCTGGTCGGCCGCAAGCTCTGGGACGAACCGATGGTCCTCTGCGCGAGCCCGGACGGCCCGCCCGACGGCGACACCATCACCCTCGCCGAGCTCCACGGTCTGCCGTTCGTCGGAGTCCCGTCCGGGGTGTCGTTCCACCGGATGCTGCAGGACCAGCTGCGCAGGCACGGCACGAGCCTCCCGACACCGGTGATCCGGCTCGGGCACGCCGAGGCGATCATCGAGGCGGTCGCGGCGAACGGCTGGGTGAGCCTGTCGATGGCCTACATGCTCCGCAGGGACCTGGCCGCGGGTCGGGTCCGGGCCGTGCGGATCTCCGACGCGGAGCTGGTCGAGGGGATCGGGCTCTACCACCGCGAGGCCAAGTACTTCTCACCCCTGCAGGCCGCGGCCGTCTCCTCGTTGGAGGCGTTGGGTCGTGCCCGGTCGGGCCGACCGACCGGGCACGACCGGGCCCGACCTCACGCCCCCGCCTCCCGCGGGCCGACGTAGCCGGTCTGGCCCTCCTCGGAGCCGAGGGCGAGGACCGGGCCGTCCATCTCCTCCTGCCACACCAGCGACTCCATGCCGATGTGCAGCGGGTGGTCCTGCACGGTGTAGGCGGCCAGGCCGTCGGGGCCCTGGTAGTGCGCGTGCTCGAGCCAGGACGGCGCCGACAGCAGCAGGTCGCCCTCCTCCCAGGTGATCGTCTCGCCGTCGACCTCGCTCTCGCCGGAGCCCGCGAAGTGGTAGTTGATCGCGACCGAGGTGTGCTTGTGGCCGCGGCCGCGGGGCCGCTGCGTCGAGCCGGGCGGCAGGTAGGACGCGGTCACGAAGAAGTTGTGCGTCGCGCCCTGCTTGCGCTGGGTGGCGGGGTTGTAGAGGGCCATGATCGTGCGGCCGCCGTCCCCCGCGGTCTGTGAGAGGTGGCCGCGGACCTCCTCCCACGGCCAGTGCAGTGCGGGGGACTCCACGACCTCGATGTCGACGAGGAACTCGTAGCCGCGCAGCCGGGCACCGTTGGTGCCGATGGCGTGGTCTGGGGCGGTGCCGCGGGTGTAGACCGCCGGGGAGTCCGACGAGCGCGGCTTGGGCTCCCAGCCCTCCGGGAGGTCCTCGGCGTAGTGCGCCGTGAGCTTCTCCAGTAGCGGGGCGTTGGAGTACGACAGCCGGGCCCAGATGTCGTCGCCGGGGTTGCGGAAGGTGAAGCCCCGCATGGCGGGGATGTTGGCGACGTCGAGCCGGGCGAGGTCGATCTCGGTGTCCTGCACCGTGATCAGGCCGGAGCCGCCGATCCCGATCTCGACGCGGTGGGCGTTCTCCCGCATCGGCGCGGTCTGCTCGCCGGGGTTGAGGACCTCGATGGTGACCGACACACCCGGCGCGAAACCGAGCCCGGGAGCGACGGCGGAGGGGTGCACGATCCGGCTGGCCCGGCGGCCGTTCGCGGGTGCCGGGGCGGCGGCGAGCCGCTCGACCTCGGCGTCGATCTCCGCCCGGGTGATCTTGATCGGTCGCCACGGGACGGAGACCGGGGCGGGCGTCCCGCTGACGTCGAGCATGGGGTTCTGGAGGCTCGTCATGACTGTCCTTCCGTATCGGGGTGCGAGCTGTGCGGGCTCTGCAGGGTCCGCACACCCGCGACGCTGAGCAGGCCGAGGAACGTGAGGAACCCGGAGATGGCGGTGGTGCCGCCGGTGGCGCTGAAGAGCACCGTGGCGACGATCGGGGCGAGGGCGCCGCCGAGCACGCTGCCGAGCGCGTAGGCCAGGGACGAGCCGCTGTAGCGGTACGCCACCGGGTAGGCCTCGGTGACGAGCGCGCCGAAGGGCCCGCTCGCGAGGCCGACCCCGAGCCCGATCACGACGCACGCGAGCACGGTCGCGGCGACCGACCCGGTGTCCAGCAGCCAGAAGTAGGGGAAGGCCCAGAGCGCCAGCAGGCCGGAACCCAGGTAGGCGAGGGGTTTGCGGCCGAGCCGCTGGGCGGCCACCGCGGACACCGCGATGGTGACCGTCCATGCCAGCGCGGTCACGATCGTCGCGGTCAGCATCACCGACGCCGACACCAGGCCGCGGGCGGCGACGTACCCGAGGCTGAAGACCAGCATGACGTTCGCGGCGCCCGCCGAGACCAGGTTCACCGCGGCGGCGGGCAGCAGGATCCGGGGCCGGCGAAGCACGTCGACCAGCGGTGCCCGCCGGACTTCGCCCTGCTTGCGGGTCGCGGCGAACTCCGGGCTCTCCTCCAGCCTCAGCCGCAGGAGCAGGCCGAACACGACCAGTACCGCCGAGGCGAGGAACGGCAGCCGCCAACTCCAGCTCAGGAACGCCTCGGGCGACATCCCCAGCCGGGTCACGAGGAACACCACGCTCGCCAGCACCACACCGAGCGGCAGCCCCAGCTGCGGGAACGAGCTGTAGAGGATCCGGCGGCCGGGCGGGGCGTGCTCGAGGGCGAGCAGCGTGGCGCCGCCCCACTCGCCGCCGACGCCGAGGCCTTGGGCGAAGCGCAGCACCACTAGCAGGACCGGGGCGGCGACGCCGATCGAGGCGTACGTGGGCAGCAGCCCGATCAGCGCCGTTCCGGTGCCCATGATCAGCAGTGACAGCACGAGCATGGCGCGCCGCCCGATCCGGTCCCCGAAGTGCCCCATGAGCGCGCCGCCCACGGGCCGGGCGACGAACCCGACCGCATAGGTCGACAGGGCGGCGAGGGTGCCGGCGAGCGGGGAGACACCGGGGAAGAACTGCGGGGCGAACACCAGCGCGGCGGCGGTGCCGTAGATGAAGAAGTCGTACCACTCGATGGTGGTGCCGACGAGCCCGGCGAGGGCGACCCGGCGAGCCCGGGGCGGGGAGGTGCGGGTACTCGGTGCGGTGAGTTCGGCCATCGTCGGCCTCCTGCCTGCGGTCCTGGTCGTACCCCGGACGCGGTCATTGGTGGCCGCGCGCGGGTGGTGCGTCAGAGCAGTGCGGCGCCCTGGTCGAGCAGATCGCGGACCCTGTCCTGCCCGGCCGCGGTCAGCGGCAGGAGCGGTTCCCGGACGTGGGCGGAGGAGATCCGGCCCTGCCGCTGCAGGACCCACTTCGCGGGCGCCGGGTTGGTCTCGACGAACAGGAGGTCGACGAGCGGGTGCAGCGCGTAGTGCAGCTCGCGGGCCTTCTCGTGGTCGCCCGCCTCCCAGGCCTCGTACATCCGCGCGACCGCGGCCGGGGCGAGGCTGGCGACGGCGCTGATGAACCCCACGCCGCCGAGCGCGAGCAGCGGGAGGCCGAGGAGCTCGATCCCGGACCAGACGAGCAGCTCGGGCCCACAGCGCTGCAGCACGCGGGAGAAGTGCTCGAAGTCCTTCGTCGTCTCCTTGATCCCCACGATGTTGTCGTGCTCGCGGAACAGCCGGGCGACGGTCTCCGGGGCGATGTCGACCGCGGTGCGCGCCGGCACGTTGTAGATCACGATCGGCAGGTCGGGGAACTCGCGGGCCACCGTGGAGTACCAGGAGACCAGGCCCTCCTGGGTGGGCCGGGCGTAGTAGGGCGTGATGACCAGCGCGGCGTCCGCCCCGGCCGCCTGCGCCGCCGCGGTGATCTCCAGCGTCTCGTCCAGCTTGGCCGAGCCGGTGCCGGGCAGGAACGGGACGGCGTCGGCGACCTCGTCGGCCACCAGCCGGATGGCGGCGATCCGCTCGGCCGTGGTCTGCGCGCTCGGCTCGCCGGTGGACCCCCCGATCGAGATCCCGTGCGAGCCCTGGTCGAGCTGCCGGCGGACCAGCCCGCGCAACGACTCGTGGTCGACCTCGCCCGTGTCCGTGAACGGGGTCACGAGGGGACCGATCGAGCCCCGGATCCGCGCCGGGTCACTGCGGAACTTCATCGCCCACCTCCCACGAGGACCCGCGCGACGGCGAGGTCCGACAGCCCCATCCCGAGGCCCTTGAACACGGTCAGCCGCGGCCGGGCGGGCCGGGCGATCTTGCCGGTGACGACCTCGCCGAGCGTGCGGACGCCCGCCCAGCCGTCGAACTCCCGCAGCTCGCGCGAGGCGCGCCGGGCGTTCGGCTCGCTGTCCACGACGGTCAGGCTCGACACCGCGAGCGACCCGGGGACGAGCTCGGCGTGGGTCGGCAGGATCGCCCCGACCGCGTTGACGTGCGCGCCGTCGGCGAGGTCGGAGAGGTCGAGGAACGGCTCGGCGGCCCGGGTGACCAGGGTGACGATCGGACAGTCCTGGATGGCGTCACCCAGGCTCGACACGGCGTGGGCGTCGACCCCCAGCTCGGTCCGGATCCGCTCGGCCAGGTCCTCGGCCTTCGCCACGGTGCGGTTCCACACACGGACCCGGCGCAGCGGGCGCACCGCCGCGATGGCCGCGACCTGCATGAACGCCTGGCGGCCCGCACCGAGCACGGCGACCTCGTCCGCGGCGGGGTCGGCGAGCAGCCGGGTGGCGACACCGGAGATCGCGGACGTGCGCAGCGAACCCGCCGCCCCGGCCTCGGCCACGCCGAGGGTCCGGCCGTCGCTCGCGCCGAACAGCGTCAGCACCGCGCTCGCACCCGCGGGCGTGTTCACCCAGGTCTTGAAGACCGCCAGGTCGGAGACCAGATCGACGGCGCCGAGCGCGTGGGCGCTCCCGGTCGCGTCCGCGGTGCCGTCGCGGAGGGGCCAGGTCGCCATCGTCTTGTCGAGGTTCCAGGCGGTGCCCTCGGCCTCGTGGGCGAGCACCTCGGTGAGCGAGTCGATCACCTCGGGCAGGCCGACGCCGGCCCGGACGTCCGCCTCGGTCCAGATCCTCATCCCGTCCTCCCGGTCGTGACGAGCTCGTCGACGACGCCGTTGCGCAGCACGCCCACCCCGGACACCTCGACCTCGACCTCGTCGCCGGGCCGCAGGAACCGGGGCGGATCCCTGCGCAGCCCGATGCCCCGTGGCGTGCCGGTGGCGATCACGTCACCCGGCCGCAGCGGGGTGAACGCGCTGACGTAGGCGAGCAGCCGCGGAACGGCGAAGACGAGGTGGTCGGTGCTGTCGTGCTGCACCTGCTCGCCGTTGAGCCGGGTCGTGACGGTCCACGGGCCCCGGCCGATCTCGTCGAGCGTGGTCAGCCACGGGCCGATCGCGCCGCTCCCCGCGAAGTTCTTGCCCGCGGTGGCCTGCGTGGAGTGCAGCTGCCAGGTGCGGACGCTGTTCTCGGCCATCGCCGTGACCCCCGCGACGTGCTCCCACGCCTCGTCCTCGGTGAGGTGCCTGCCGCCGCGGCCGATCACGATCGCGGCCTCGCCCTCCCAGTCCAGGCTGTCGGCCACCGCAGGCCGGACGACCGGGGTCCCCGCGCCCACGAAGGAGTCCGGGAAGCGGGCGAACAACGTCGGCTGCTCCAGGACCTCGCGGCCGGACTCGACCGCGTGGGCGGCGTAGTTCATGCCGACACAGATCACCTTGGCGTGCTCGCCGATCGGTGGTTCCCAGCTCACCCCGCTCGCGCGCTCGTCACCGGGCTCGGGTGCGACGGGTGCGGCGAGCAGGCTCTCGAAGGAGGGGACGCGACGGTCGAGCCGGACGACCTCGTCGCCGTCGACCACCCCGAACGCGGGGAGTCCCGCGGCGGTCCGGAACCGGGCGAGCCTCACGTCCGCAACCCCGCCTTCTGCAGCAGCGGGACGACGCCGTCGGTGAAGTCGGCCAGCCCCGCGTCGTAGTCGACCCAGGTCAACAGGGCGCCGTCGATCCCGGCCGTGCTCAGCATCTCCAACCGCTCGGCGATGCCCTCGGCCGTGCCGACCAGCGGGAACCCGCCCGCGCCCGCCGCCATGCGCTGCCGCATCGCGGCCAGGATCTCCGGCGGCATCACCTCCGTGTTCGCGCCCTGCAGCCGCATCCAGGCGTCGACGCTCTCGGTGTCCTCGAGCTCGACCGAGAACCGGTGCAGCGCGGCGTCCGCCTCGGCCTGGCTGTCCCGCTGCACGACGACGGTGTGGGTCCAGACCTGCACGTCGCGGCCGAACTCGCTGCGCGCCATGTCCTTGTAGCCCTGTACCTGCTTCCGGACCCCGGCCTCGTCCTCGGACTGCACGATGAGGAAGCACAGGTCGGCGTGCTCGGCGGCGAACCGCATGCCCCGGGCCGACCCGCCCGCGTTCATGATCGGAATCCGGGACTGGGCGGGCTTGGGCTGGGAGACCCCGCCGACGACGTCGAAGAAGCTGCCGTGGAAGTCGAACTCCTCGGTCTCGCTCCAGAGCCGGCGGATGACCTGGAGCCACTCCTGCAGGTGGTCGTAGCGCTCGTCGTGCTCGCGCAGCGGAGCGCCGAACATCTCCAGCTCGGGGCGGTTCCAGCCGCCGACGACGTTGAGCGCGAAACGGCCACCGGAGATCAGGTCGACGGTGGCGGCCTGCTTCGCGGCGACGATCGGGTGCACGGTGGGCGCGTGCGAGGTGGCGAGCACCCCGATCCGCTCCGTGGACGCGGCGATCCCCGCCGCCCACGTGAACGGGTCGAGCACCATGCCGGACGGGTGCTCCGGCCGGTTCTCGGGGTAGCCCTTCCAGCGGGCGAAGGGGACGACGGCCTCGAAGCCCGCCGCCTCGGCGGCGTGGGCGGTGCGGACCGAGCGCTCCCAGGACGGAGCGGTGTGGCGCTCGGGCGCGAGGGTCTGGGAGGCGCCGGTGCCGTTGGTGCAGAAAAGGCCCAGCTTCAGCGCGTTGGCGCTCTCGACCAGTGGATTCATGGGGTCGCGAACCTCCTCGTTCGGGATGGTTCGACGGTAGGGCGGCTGCATCCATAGTTCCAATACCAGCGTCTTGATATCGGGATAGCGCAGTCCCTATAAAGCCAGGTCAGGCTGTAGATGCGGTTAGCGGTGCCGGCGAGGAAGGCTCGCCCGCCCCGCGTCCGAGCCGTCCGCGGTGAGGCGCTGGAAGGCGTTGCACACGGTGCGGAAGGTCCCGGCACCGTCGGTGAGCAGGTTGCTCTCGAACATCAGGCGGTCCGCGCCGAAGAGGGTGGGCCTCCTCGACGTACGGGCGCCACTCGCTCGCCAGAACCTCGAAGGAGACCGACGTCTCGGCGAGGAAGGAGGTGGATCCCGAAGGAAGGTGCCGAGCCCACCCGCCTTGTCGACGACGTTGGCGCAGGCGACGAGGTCGGTCATGTCCTTGCGCCAGGCCGGGAACTCCTCCGGCATCCGGCCCCGGTCTCGTCCGATGCCAACCGGGTTGCCCAGGTGGTGCAGCGCGATCGGCAGCTGCGGGAATGCCGGGCGAGGTCCATGACGTCGGCCGGCTGCGGCGCCAGGACGAAGGCGTCGAGGACAAGGTCCAGGTCGGCCAGCTGGGCTATGCCCGCGCGGAAGCCGGGTCGGCGTAGAGGTGGGGGCGGTCGGCGAACAGATCGCCGAGTCGCGAGGCGGCCCGCGCGCAGCCACTCGACGTCATCCGAGGTCAGGGCCATCGAGGCTCGGTCATCCCGGCAGGTGGACGCCTGTCATGAGCTCGGCGAGATCGTCGGGACGCGGGAAGGACGGCGGCGGGGGCGGCCCCCAGGAGAACAGACCCTTGTCGCCCTCGAGAGTCTCCGGGGTCCACAGTTGGTCGTCGACGACGGAGTCCATGTCGGAGTAGCACTGGAGCATGCGGCGGTGAGCCTCGGGGTCGGCCTGTGTTGGCGCGGCGATGTCTCGCCAGCGGTCGAGGATGCGGTAGACCTCGGTGAGGTCGAGGGCCTCGGCCGAGCGGGCCATGGCAGCGCGCCATTCGCGGTCGAACTGGCCGGCTTCCTCGGGGAGCAGCGCCTGCCGTATCTCGGTGGGGCAGGCTGTGGGGCAGGGGGGACCGTACCGGTGCGGTTCACGGGTGGGCGGTGATGGGGGCGATGGTATCGCTCCGATGTCGGCGGGCGGGCTTCCGCGACGGCTGATGACGTCTGACCACGGCTGGCGATGGTGACTCCCATGATCGCGGGGACGTGACGTCCGTCGATCAGCTGACTCCTGTCGCTGCCGAGAGGGCTGCGACGACCGGTGAGTTCGTTGGCCTCGTGAACTGCGAGTATCGGAGAAGTCAGTGCCTCAAAAGCCTGATCAGCCGACTCCCTTTAGGGAGTTCCCGTGTGGTAAACGGTGACTTGATCGTAAAAACGCGAAGCAGGCCAGAGTAACAACGCTCTGACCTGCTGCTTCGGTGCGCCGCGAGGGAATCGACCCCCAACCCGCTGGAGGGGAGTCGGGTACTCACTCGCGATCCCCGGAACTCGTTGCTGCAGGCCAGACGCTATTTCGGCCGCGTGTCGATCATCAGTGGAGATGCCTGTTCGGCACGGTGATCGGTCGTAAGCGGTGACCAAAACGGTGACTGCGGGACGGGGGACTCGGGCCCCCCCGACGATCTTGCGTTCATCGCCAACAGCCTCTCCGCATCTCATCGAGGAGGCGCACGAGATCCTCGCGATGAATCGGGCGTGGGTTGGCGTAGGGCGCGGCGAGGGCCTCCTCGACGACCATGTCGAGCTGGGAGCGCTCGACGCCGAGGTCGGCGAGGCTGTGCGGTGCGCCCAGGCGGATGGCCAGGTCGTGGAGACCGTCCGCGGCATCTGGCACGTCGAGCGCCCGGCGGATGGCCACGTCCGCCTGCGGCATGGCAGGCAGGTTGAACGCGGCGACGTACGGGAGGACGACCGCATGGGTCTTGGCGTGGGGAAGATCGAGCATCCCACCGAGGACATGGCAAAGCTTGTGGTGCAGGCCCATAGTGGTGGCGCCGAGGCAGGCACCGCAGAGCCACGCCCCCTCCAGCGCGGACGCCCGAGCCAGCTCGTTGGCCGGAGCCGTGGGGAGCGCGGCGGCGAGCTCGCGGATACCGCGTTCGGCCATGGCCTCGACGACCGGCGACCCGTCGGGCGCGTAGAGCGCCTCGACCGCGTGGGCGATCGCGTTGAGCCCGCTCGCGGCGGCCACCGAGGCGGGCACGGTGCTCGTCAGGTCCGGGTCGTAGACCACCGCCCGCGGCAGCACTGCTCGGTCCCGACCGGTCCGCTTGCGCGCGTTCTCGGTCAGGCCCCACACCGGTGTCATCTCGGAGCCTGCGTAGGTCGTCGGCAGCGCGACGTAGGGCAGGCCCGCGCGCAGGGCGAGGGCCTTGGCCAGGCCGACCGTCGATCCGCCGCCTGCAGCCACACATCCGTCCGCCACGAGCTCGGCGGCAGCCTTCGCGGCGCCATCGACGGTGTGCACCGGCACGTGCATGCGCGCCCGGTCGTGGATCCCGACGGCGTGATCCCCCAGCACAGCCGCCACACGCTCGGCGAGAACGCGCTGGCCGGGTGTGGAGAGCACGAGGAGGCGTCGCAGGCCGAGCCTCTCCGTCTCCTCGCCGAGCCGGCCCAGCGAGCCTGGCCCGAAGACCACCCGCATCGGCAGGGCCTCGTAGGTCACGGCGCTCATGCCCGCGCCAGCTGGATGTCGAAGTGCGCGTGGCGGAACGGCACGGAGACCCCGTACTGCTCGGCCTCGGCGGGCTCTGTCACCTCCGCGAACTCGGTGACCAGGTTCCCGCGCACCGCGAAGACGGCGTCGCTGTCGAGGTAGGGGCTGTCCGCGACGAACATGTGCGTGGTCAGCGGGACGTGCCCGGGCGCCTCGGCGATCACGTGGACGTGGGCGGGCCGGTAGGGGTGGCGGCGAGTGGCCGCCAGCAGCGCGCCGACCGGACCGTCGGTCGGGATCGGATAGTGGCTGGGCACCACTGTCCGAAACCAGAACCGGCCCTCGTCGTCGGCGTGGAAGAGCCCGCGGCCGTTGCCGGGCGGCTGGCTCTCCGGCTGCTGCACGTCGTAGAAGCCGTTCTCGTCGCACTGCCAGATGTCGACCGTAGCCCCGGACAGCGGGGTCCCGTCCACGTCCCGCACCGAGCCGGTGATCACGCAGGGCTGGCCCTTCCCGATCAGGTTGACGGAGTCGCCGAGCTCGCGGGCCGGGGAGTCGACCATGTGGAAGGGCCCGAGCACGGTGGACTCGGTGCCCGCGTGGGCGCCGTTGATCGTCTCCACCAGCATCGACACTCCGAGGACGTCGGAGAGCAGCACGAACTCCTGCCGGGTGGCGTCGGACGTGTGCCCGACGGCAGTGAGGAACTCGACGGCCTGCTCCCACTCCCGGTTGGTCAGCCGCAGCTCCCGGACCGCGGCGTGCAGGTGCCGCCCGACGGTGGTGAGGATCTCCTTCAGCCGCGGGTCCGGCGTTCCGTCGAGGGTGGCCAGGACGGCGTCGAGCAGGCTGCTCTCATCGAGGTCCATGGTCTCCAGCCCGGTTCGTGAGCGCGCGAGTGAACCAGTCGGCGACCACCGCGCTGCGCTCGGTCGAGTGGTTGTAGATCGTGTGCTCGCCGTCCGCCCAAACGCGCAGGGTGGCGTCTCCGTGGTGCGCGGCGGCGTCGAGGAACGGCTGCTGCTCGTCGAGTCCGACAAGGGGGTCCTCGCCGCCGTGCAGGACGAGCACCGGGCAGTCGATGCGGTCCTCCGGCTGCAGCGCGATCCGGTCGAAGTTCTGCTGGATCGCGGCGCGGTCGGTGGTGCCGAGCATCGCGGCGGCCTGTTCGACGTAGCTGCGGAAGGTGAGCAGCCGCGGCTGGGCCGGCGCGCCGTTGATGCACACCGCGGCGACCCGTGGATCGGACGCGGCGGTGGTGCCGGCGTAGAGGCCGCCGTTGCTGTTGCCCCACAGCCCGACGGGCCCGAGTCCCAGCTCGACGACGTGGTCGACGAAGGCGCGGTACGCCGCGCGGACGTCGACGTCGAGCAGCACGTTCCCGTGGAGCCGCGTCCGGCCCTGGCCCGGGCCCTCGGCCAGAAGTGCCGCGACACCGCGCCGGTTGAGCGCGTCGGCCTGCCGGAGATACGCGGGCCCCCAGCCGCTCTGCCCACCGAAGATCACTACCGTGCCCAGGACGGGCCCCAGCGGCCGCAGCAGCCAGCCGTACATCGTGCCGTCCCCGAAGGGGATCTCGACGGCTTGGAACCGAGGTGGCGCGGCGGCGCCGGTCGCGCGCTCCGCCGCGGCCGACACGATGGTGGCCGCAGCGGAGACGGTGTTGGTGAGCTTGCTGTAGAGGGCGCGCTTGCGTCCGGTGTCGGCGTTGAAGGCCATCTGGGCGAACACCAGGCACGCGATCGCGGCACGGTAGGCCTCCTCCGCGGTCGCTGTACGGCCCTCCCGGTCGGCGTTCGCGGCGCGCTCGAGGTGGTGGTCGGCCAGGCCCTCGGCGACGAGGTCCCAGGGTGTGCCTGCTGTGGTCAGTCGGCGGAGCCCGAGGACGTCGCCGTAGTCCATGCCGTAGTCGAGCATCCGGGTCGGCGACATGGCCCGCCACAGCACCTCGGCTGGGGGCAGCTCGGTCTCCTCGCTCCAGGCCAGCCGCGCTCGCAGCTGGTCGACGGCTGCGGGGAGATCGGCCAGGGCGCCAGCCCAGAAGAAATGGAAGTCGGGCCTCCCGATGAACGCCTCGACCCTGTTGTCGCGCAGGAATGCGGCGTAGGTGCCGTCGACGTCTTCGACGTCCGTGCCCAGCACGGCGGTCGTCGTGTCGAGCCGGTCGAGGAACGTCAGCCGGCCGGCGCCGAGCGCCGAGCTCGGGTCCGCGGCGGTGACCAAGCTGAACCCGCGCCCGACGACGTCGTCGAACAGGCCCTTCGTCCCGTCCCTGCTCACCACGCCCTGCGGGACGAGCGTGCCGGCCAGCGCGGAGGGCTGCCCGTCCGGGTCATGGTGAATCACGCCGGCCCCGATGATCGGGAAGGGCGGGGGCGGCGGTGCGGTGCCGTCGCGGAACGCCTGGTCCCGGGCCGCGGCGGCGACCGGGTCGTGGGTGTTCGCCACCCGGCCCAGCGCGCTGGAGATCTCGGTGATCGCGGTGGCGTGCGGGCGGCGCTCGGCCTCGTAGGTGTCCAGCAGCGCGTCGCCGGCGAGGCCGCGCAGGACCAGGTCGAGCTTCCAACCCAGCGTCAGGCCGTCGCGCATCCCGGAGCAGGCGCCCTGGCCCATGTAGGGCGGGGTGGTGTGGGCTGCGTCGCCGATCAGGAACACGCGCCCCTCTCGCCACTGCTCGGCGATCCGACCTTGGAAGGTGTAGACGATCTGGCGGAGGATCTTGACGTCCTCCGGACCCAGATCGTGCGTCTCGCGCAGCCACTTCCACGCGAACTCGGGACGCTCGAACTCGGCGGCGTCCTCGCCGGGCAGGACGGCCAGCTCGAACCGCTGGCGGCTCTTCCCGATCGGCATGTGCATCGACCCGCGGACCGGGTCGCAGTACTGGGTGAGGCTGCCGAACCGCTCCGGCAGTGGGCGGAGCCGCTCGGTGTCGAGGTTGAGCCACCGGTCGTCGACGCCGTTGTCGCTGCGCTCGATGCCCAGGGTGGTGCGGACGAAGCTGTTGGCGCCGTCGGCCCCGACCACGTACTTCGCCCGGACGATGCGCTCCTCGCCGCCGTGTGACCATTGGCCCGTGCGGGACTGCGTCCAGGGTCGGGCGGCGAGCTCCACACCGTCCGCCTGCGGGCGTAGCGCGACCACCGACCAACCCTGGTTGACCTCGACGTGGCCCGACGCCCGGACGTGGGTGTCGATCGCGTCCTCGATGTCGGGCTGGTAGATCGCCAGGTGCGCGGGGTGACCGCACGAGTTGCCGCGCCAGTCCAGCTCGAGCAGCTCCTCGCCCTGGCCGTTGAGGTAGCGGTAGTTCGCGATGGGCTGGGCGTCGCGCAGGGCGTGGTCGAGGTCGCCGACGGCCTGGACGATCCGGGCCGTCTCCCCGTCGATGTGGGTGAGACGGGGCAGCCCGTAGAGCGACGGCCAGCGCTCGAAGACCACCACCGAGTGCCCGGCATTGCCGAGAGCGGAGGCCAGGACGAGCCCGGAGGGGCCGTACCCGACGATGGCGACGTCGTAGTCGTGGTTCACGATCAGGTCTCCTGTCGACGCGGAGCGACGGCGCTCCTGCGGGTCGCCGTGGACGTTAGGTCCGGCCGCGCCGCGGTCCGATCCGTTTCGCGTCAGGCCGATCCGTCCCGCGACGCGGCTTTCAGACTGTCGCCACGCCGCTGACCGGCGACCCCACGGCACCAGGGAGCCGCAGTGGGGGAGCGGTGAGCAGGAAGCGGGAACGGCCGTGCGCGCGCAGCCAGCGGGCGAGGTCCGCCAGGTACCACATCTCGCCGAGCGGGATCCCCTGCTTGAACAGGCAGTGGGTGTGCAGCGGCAGGACCGAGTTCGCTCCGGGCGCCGGGTCGAGGCTGAACGGCTCTACGGCGAGGTTGTCGGCCACAATCGCCGACACCCCGCTGTCGGTGATCCACTGCAGGAGGCGGTCGTCCTGGCTGTCGAGGACCGCGCACTGGTCCAACGTCTCGTGGGTGAGCTCGTCGCCGACCTCCAGCATGACCTCGGTGAGTCCGGTGTGGAGGCAGAGGATGTCGCCGGGCTCGACGGTCACGTCCTGCGCGGCCATGATCTCGGTCAGCTGGTCGTGGCCGACGGCGACGCGGTCGCGGCCCACCGCTCGTTGCAGGTCGACCAGCACGCCGCGGCCCTGCATGCCGGTCTGAGCCATGGTCTCGATGCCGAGTGCGTCGGCGTGCGGGGGGATGGAGCCTTGCGGGTCGCCGATCACGTCGACGTCGGCCCGGTAGCCGTTGTAGTAGCAGACCGCGGGCTCGCCAGCGCCGTCGAGATCGAACACGGCGCCGTGGTGGGCGAAGGAGTCCCACTGCGTCGAGTACTGCAGGTGGAGCACCACGTAGTCGTCGCTGACCACGTCCGGCACCGAGGGCAGGAAGCGGTGGTTGTGACCCAGCGCGGTGCTGGCCAGGACCGGCTGCTTGCGCGGGCCCGCGGCGTACTCGCCCTTCGGGAAGTCGAGCGGGAGACTGAGCGGGAACGCGATTCCCTCCCGGACCTCTGAGACAGCGGCGAGCCTGCGTTCGGCGGTGATCAGGTTCAGCCTGCCGAGCTGGTCGTCCTCACCGAACTCGCCCCAGTTCGAGCCCTCGGGGCGGCGTGCCCATCGCGTCATGTGTGTCCTCCTGCTGGTCGTCGTCGGGAAGCAGCCTGCGATTCTCAATATCGCTTGCCGTGCGGTGGAGGGGGTGACCCAGAAGTCGCTGACCAAGGCGCTACGCAGGCTGGAGCGGGACGGCCTGGTTGACCGCCGGGTGCACGCGACCGTGCCCCCGCGCGTCGAGTACCGACTGACCGGGCTTGGCCGCGAGGTCGGCCCGCTCCTCGGGGGGATCGACGACTGGGCCAAGCGGAACGCCGACACGGTGGTCGCCGCCCGGACGTCGTTCGACGCGGCCACCAGGGCCGACGTGGTGTCGGAGTGGACCTCACGGGGCTGAGCCCGGCGCGACCGTAGAATGCGGAGATGCCGCAAGCGAGGCCGGGCCTCAAAGACGTCGCCAAGCGCGCGGGTGTCGGCATCTCGTCCGTTTCCCGGGTGCTGTCCGGTCATCCGGACGTGAGTGCCGGAATGCGGGACCGGGTCATGGCGGCGGTGACCGAGATCGGTTATCGGCCGGACATCTTCGCCCGCGGGCTGCGCGGCGGGCCGACGATGTCGGTCGGGCTCGTGATCGGTGACATCTCGAATCCGCTGTTGTCGGAGATCAGTCTCGGCGCGGAGGACGCGCTGCGCCGCGCCGGGTACTCCCTGCTGTTCGTCAACTCGATGAACGACCCCGCTCTCGAGGCGCAGAACATCCTGCTGTTCCGGGACCGCCACGTCGACGGGCTGCTGCTCTCGCTCAGCGCGGAGGACGACGCAGACGTCCTGACCGCGCTCCAGACGATCGAGGCGCCACTGGTGCTGATCGACCGGGAGCTCGACGACCCCGGCGAGATCTTGCGGCCGAGCGCGGTGCTGTGCGACCACCGGGGCGGGATGCGTGCTGCGATCTCCCACCTGCTCGACCTCGGGCACCGGCGTATCGGGTGCATCCTCGGCGGGCACGCGCGGTTCGCGCGCATGCGGCGGCGGGGGGTGGAGGAGGCCTACGCCGAGCGCGGTCTCCCCACCGGCTACTCCATCGTCCAGGGCCCGCTCGACGCAGCGCACGGTCAGGCGGCGACGTCACGGCTGCTGGACATGCGGGAGCAGCCGACGGCTCTGGTCGCCGGCGGCAACCAGCTGCTCAAAGGCTGTCTGCGCGAGCTGCGGCTGCGCGGGCTGGCGGTCGGGACGGACCTGTCGCTGGTGAGCTGCGACGAGACCGACCTGACCGAGATGCTCGACCCGCCCATCGCCGTCGTGCGCCGCGACACGCATCAGCTGGGACGCACCGCGGCCGAGTTGCTGCTACGACGGATCCAGGACCCCGACGAGGGCCCGGTGACCTCCGTGCAGCCCACCGTCTTCGTGCCGCGGCCGAGCTGCGGGCCGGTGCGGGAGGCCGCCGCCACCTGAGCGGCGCGGCCTCCCGGGCGGGTCAGGCCGCGTCGACCCGGTGGAAGCGGATGTACTCCTCGTCGAGCTCCCAGCCCAGACCGGGTCGGTCGGGCAGCGTGATGTGCCCGTCGACGAGCGGGGGTCGGTTGGCGATGAGGTTCCACCAGATCGGGTCCCGCTGCGGGTCGAAGCACTCCGAGTAGAGCCCGTGCGGGATCGAGGCGAGCAGGTGGCTCGACAGCTGCGGCTCCTCGTGGTGACCCATCGACACATCGAACGTGGTGGCCATCGCCGCGACCCGCCGCCACTCGCTGGGGCCGCCCGTCCAGGACGCGTCGAAGTTGCAGACGTCGATGGCGCCCTCGACCATCAGGTCACGGGCGCCACCCGCCGAGAACTCGCTCTGCCCGGCGCACACGCGCGCGCCGGTGGTGTACCGGACGTCCCGCATGGCCCGGCGGTCGTTGTGCCACCGGCACGGCTCCTCCATCCAGAGCAGGTCGAGGTCGGCGACCCGGCTGCAGAAGGTGACGGCCTCCGCGACCGTCCAACCTTGGTTGGCGTCGGCCGCCAGGGCGAAGTCGGCTCCTGCGGCCTCGCGGGCCCGCCGGAACCGCTCCGCGTCGGCGACCGGGTCGGCGCCGCCGACCTTGAACTTCATCCCGGCGAGGCCGCGGTCCTTGAGGACGGCGATCTCGTCCTCGATGCTGAGCGGGCTGTCGTAGTACCCGCCGATCGAGATCATCGGGATGGTGTTGCGGTAGCCACCCCACAGCCGCCACAGCGGCTGGCCCAGGGCCTTGCCCACGGCGTCCCAGATGGCGGCGTCGACCGACGCGCACGCGACGAGGCCCAGCCGCCGGTCGCGCAGGATGTCGAAGGTGGCCGGCCGGGCCAGCGACCAGCACCGTTCGACCGCCATGGCGTCCTCGCCGACGAGCCGGGGCTCGATCTCGCGGTGGATGATCTCGTCGATATCCAGGAGGGCGGCGTCCTCGTCCCCGGCGTAGGCCTCGCCGACCACGCCCTCCTCGGTGTGGACGCGCGTGACGATGGTCGAGCGGTGGCTCATCTGGTAGTAGCTGCCGCGGAACACGCGCTCGAGGGGGACCCGGACGGGCACGGTCTCGATCGCGCGGATCGTCAGGCCCGTCAGGCTCGGGGCGGCGTCGGTGACCGGCGATACGTCGAGCGTCATGGGGGATCAGGCTCCTCTGCACTGGCTGGAAACGTTCCCAATTTAGCAGCCGGGCCCAGCCTCGGCCAGAGCGCGTCAGGGACGGGCCTCTTGATGCATCACAAGACCGTGAACTGGGGAAATGGTGCCGTAGATCGAGGGCTAGGCGAGACGACGGAGCGCTGGTAAGGTTCCCAGTCGCGGCGGGGGTCACGGCGCGCCGGCTCCCCGACATCCTGCGATTCCACGACGGAGGTCGAGTCATGACGACGATCGATGCTGATTTGCGTCGCAAGAACCGGAAGGTCGTCGAGACCTTCATCGACACGAACAAGCGCGACCAGTACCTGGACCAGTGGGCGGACGACGGCGTGAAGGAACTGCCCTTCGCCGTGCTGGAGGAAACCCGATGGGCCGGTATCGCGGAGGTGCGCCGGAACAGCGAGGAGAATGCGGTCCGGCGCGCGGGTGGTGACGCGTCCCGCCTGGACCTGCGCATTTTCGAGTGCGCCGACCCGAACGTCTTCTGGATCACCAATCGCTGCTCCGAGGAGAAGACCTTCAACGGGGCCGCCTATCCCCAGCGCTACGTCCACCAGCTCGTCCTGCGGGACGGCAAGGTCGTGATCTACCGCGAGTTCTTCAGCTCCCTGATCCTCGAGCGGGCCCTGCTCCGCCAGGCGCCGCCCGCGCTGCACGGCTGGACGCCGGTGCCCTACGACCCGCCCCAGGAGTTCGACGAGGCCGCCGCCGCGGCGTCCGCGGAGAGCGTCCGCGTCGTCGAGGCCTGGCTGAACGCCGATGCGTCCGACCCGAAGTCGCGCGACCAGCTCTGGGCGGACGACGCGGTCCTCGAGTTCCCTTTCGCCCCGCCGAACCAGCCGAAGGCATCCTGGCAGGGCCGGGACGAGCTCCAGGCGCGTGCCGAGTGGGTGGCCGAGAACTTTGTGGGCGCCGCCCACGTAGACGTCGAACTGTTCCCATCGGTTGACCCAGGGCTGGTCTGGGCACGCAGCCGGATGGCCGACTCGGCGACCGCCTTCGGGCAGGCGTACCCGCAGAGCTACCTCTTCGCGTTCGCCGTGCGTGACGGCCGGGTCACTCTGGCACAGGTCTACAGCGACCCGCTGCTGTTCGCGACCGTCGTCCCGCTCGCAGGCTGAGCACGAGGGTGCAGGAGTACGAGCTCGCGATCGGCGGGACCTGGCGTCCCGCCGCCTCCGGAGCCACCTACGAGACGGTCAACCCGTTCACCGGGAAGGCTTGGGCGCGGGTGCCCGACGCCGGCGCGGCCGACGTCGACGTCGCCGTCCGGGCCGCCCGGGTGGCGCTGGACGGCGAGTGGGGCGCGACCACCGGTTTCGGTCGCGCCGCCCTGATGCGCCGGCTGGCCGACATCGTCGAGCGGGACGCCGAGAAGCTGGCGGTCGTCGAGACCACCGACAACGGCAAGCTGCTGCGGGAGACCCGGCAGCAGACCGCCGGGCTGGCGGCCTGGCTGCGCTACTTCGCGGGTCTGGCCGACAAGCTGCACGGGGAGACGATCCCGTCCAGCAACCCCGACTACTTCGTCTACACCCGGGAGGAGCCGGCGGGTGTGGTGGCGGCCATCGTGCCGTGGAACTCCCCGCTCTCCCTCCTGCACTGGAAGCTGGCGCCCGCCCTGGCCGCGGGGTGCACGCTCGTCGTCAAGCCGTCCGAGTCGACGCCTACCTCGGCTCTGGAGTACGCGCGGCTGTTCGAGGAGGCGGGCTTCCCGCCCGGCGTGCTCAACGTCGTGACCGGACAGAGCGCCGAGCTGGGCAAGGCCCTGGTCGACCACCCGGGCGTCGACAAGATCGCGTTCACCGGCTCGCCCGTGGTCGGCGCCGCCATCGCGGCGAGCGCCGGCGCCCGGCTCACCCCGGTACTGCTCGAGCTGGGCGGTAAGTCGGCCCAGGTCGTCCTGCCTGACGCCGATCTCGAGGCCGCGGCGAACGGCATCATCGCCGGGATCTTCGCCGCAGGCGGGCAGACCTGCATCGCAGGGTCCCGGCTCGTGGTCCACCGCGACGTCCGAGACCAGCTGCTCGGGCGGATCGTCGACCGGGCCAAGACCATCCGGCTCGGCGACCCGCTGCTTCCCGACACCGAGATGGGCCCGCTGGCCAACCAGCGTCAGCTCGACATCGTGCTGGGCTTCATCGAGCGCGCCATCGCGGCCGGAGCCACCGTCGTGTCCGGCGGGCGCCGCGACCCGGACCTGGGCGGGCTCTTCGTGGAGCCGACCATTCTCGCCGACGTGGCGGGTGACGCCGAGATCGCGCAGAAGGAGGTCTTCGGCCCCGTCCTGACCGTGCTCGACGTCGGGAGCGAGGACGAGGCCGTCGCCGTCGCCAACAACACCGAGTTCAGCCTCGGTGCCGGTCTCTGGACCTCTGACGTCGGACGCGCACACCGCGTCGCCGCCCGGCTTCGGGCAGGGACGGTGTGGGTGAACAGCTATCGCGCGGTCGCGCCCAACGTGCCCTTCGGGGGCAGTGGGGCCAGCGGGTGGGGCCGCGAGAACGGCCGACACGCCGTCGATGAGTTCCTCCACACCAAGGCGGTGTGGATCGACACCGCGGGCCGGACCCGCGACCCGTTCGTCCTTGGCTGACCCCGAGATCCCCCTCGCACGAATGATCAAAGGAGATCGTGCAGACATGACATCGTCCATCGACCCGCCCGCGGACCCGCCCCAGGAGGCGGTCGAGGTCACGCCCCGCCGCTCCGCCCGCGCCATCGTCGCGGGCAGCGCGGGCACCTTCATTGAGTGGTACGACTACGGTCTCTATGCCTACGTGGCGGGGACGGTCTTCGCCCCGTTCTTCTTCCCGCCCGACGCCGGCAACGCCGCGACGATCGGCGCCTTTGGCGCCTTTGCCGCAGGGTTCATCGCCCGCCCGATCGGGGGCATCATCCTCGGCGCGCTGAGCGACCGCTGGGGCCGACGCCCGGTCCTGCTCGCCTCGATCATCCTGGTTGGCGTGGCCACCGCGGCGATCGGAGTCCTGCCGCCCTATGCGACCGTCGGCGTCTGGGCGCCCATCCTGCTGGTGCTCTGCCGAGTCGCGCAGGGGTTTGGCACGGGCGCCGAGCTCGGCACGGCGATGGTCTACGTCAACGAGTCCGCTCAACAGCGCAGGAAGGGCTTCCAGAGCTCGTTCCTCTACAACGCGACGATGGCGGGGTCCATCTTCTCGCTGCTGTTCTTCGCAGTCATCAATCTCGCCGTCGGGCAGGCGGCATTCGTGTCCTGGGGCTGGCGCATCCCGTTCCTGTTCGCCGGGGTACTCACCGTCATCGCGCTCTGGCTGCGCCGCAACATGGAGGAGTCGGCGGAGTACCAGCAGGCCAAGGAGCAGGGGCGGATCGTCCAGCGGTCCAACCCGCTCCTGGCGATCAAGACGGCGTTCACGGCCAGCCCCCGCAACTATGTGGCGGCCTTCTTCATGCCGACCGCCAGCAACGTGATCGGCTACGTCGCGAACGCCTTCGGCATCAGCTACATGGCCAACCAACTCAAGCTCAGCTTCCTCCAGACGGCCCTGGCGCTGCTGGTCATGTACGTCGCCGGTGTGCTCGCGCTACCGCTGTGGGGCAAGGCGTGCGACCGTTGGAGCGCGAAGACCGTGCTCAACGTCGGCGCCATCGCCGGCATCGTGCTCGCCTTCCCGTACTTCGCGCTGCTCACCACCCGCAACATGGTGTTCGTGATCATCGCGGGCGCCGTCCTGTGGGCGGTCTGCTGGTCGCCGAGCGTCGTGGCGCAGCTGGTGATCGGCCCGGTCCTGTTCCGCACCGAGTCGCGGGCGGCAGGCTTCACCTCGTCGCGTGAGCTCCAGCAGGCGCTCATCGCGGGCCCAACCCCGCTGCTGGCCACCGCGCTGATCATCCAGTTGGATGGGGCGCCCTGGCTGGTCGCCGCGCTGATCGTCGTCGCACAGGTCGTCACGATGGCGTCGATCCGGTTCGCCAGGCCCCAGCTCACCCCGGCCGAGCTCGCGGCGGTGCCCGCCCATCGGGGTCTGGAAACCTTCGAACAGAGATCCGCCGTCGTCGCACCCCCGGCCGCGACGGCCTGAGAGCAGGCCCCGGTGACGACCGCGCCCGTCCTGGAACGGTTCTCGGTGCTGCACGCCTCCGATGTCGACGCCTTCCGGGCGTCGGTGTCGAAAGTCCTCACCCCGCACCGCCTGACCCCGCACCGGTCGCAGGGCGTGGTGACCACAGACGTCGCGGTCGCCCCGTTGGGATCGGTGTCACTGATTTACGGGCAGCACCGCGGCGCCGAGCTCGACGTCGCACTCACCGAGCAGGTCGACTACTACGACGTCAACCTCTCCTGGGGCGGGCGCAACCGGATCAGCGTCGGCGACGAAGAGATCGAGGTCGACGAGCGGACCGCGGGCATCCTCTCGCCGTCGATGCCGGTCACGATGCGGCTCAGCGCGGAGTACCGCCAACTCCACGTCCGGATCGAGCGGCCCGCGATGGAGCAGCGGCTCGAGGAGCTGCTCGGCCGACCGGTCACCGCGCCCTTGGTGTTTCGGCCGGCCATGGACCTGCGCACACCGGCCGCCGCGTCCTGGGCGCGCGCGGTGGCGCTGCTGGTCGACGACCTCGGTTCCGGGGACGGCATGGCCGGGTGGACGCTCGGGGAGAACCCTTGGTCGGCTTTCCTCGTCCACGGTCTGCTTCTCGCCCAGCCGCACACCTATAGCGACCAGCTGATGGACCGCCGAGCCGGGGCACACCGGCCCGCTCCGGTCAAGCGGGCGATGGAGCTTATCGACGCCGATCCGGGCAGCGACCTGTCTCTCGAGCGGCTCGCCCGCTATGCCGGGGTCAGCCCCCGGTCGCTTCAACGCCACTTCCACGACCATGTCGGGATCTCCCCGCGGGAGTACGTCCAGCGGACGCGGCTCGCACGAGCCCGCGACGACCTCAGCGCCGCGTCCCCCGGCACCGGCCCGACTGTCGCGGAGGTCGCTTTCCGCTGGGGGTTCAGCCACGTCCCCCGGTTCGCGGCCGCGTACCGGCGTCGCTTCGGAGAATCACCCTCGGCGACCCTGCGGGCGCGCTGAGCCCACCCCACTTCACACACGGAGGAACGATGAGCATGGACACGCTGTCCACGGTGACGGTGCCGCTGCGCTACGCCGACCCCGACCGGCCGGCCGGGATCTTCTACGCCGGACAGCACGCGGCTTCGTCGGCGAGCTTCCGCACCGTTGACACCACGATCACCAATGCCCGGCCGATCGCATCGGAGTTCAGCCTCGACGTGCACGGGTTCGCGCTGGTCAAGCACCAGACCGGGGTGCGAGACTTCGCCGACGAGGACGAGGTGAAGCGGGTCTACACCGCCGAGTTGGAGGAGCTGGTCAAGGCAGCGACGGGCGCGGTCAAGGTGGTCGTCTTCCACACCATGGCCCGCTTCGAGGACGGCGAGAAGCGCGGCGAGCGCCCGCCCGCCCGCGCCGCGCACGCCGACTACGACGGCCCGAGCTTCGAGGTCTGGATCCGCCGGGCGATGGGCGCCGAGGCCGACGAATGGCTGGCCGGACGCTGGTCGGAGATCAACGTCTGGCGCGGCGTCCGGCCCGTCGAGCGGGTCCCCCTCGCGGTCACCGACGCCCGCACAGTCGGCCTGGACGAGTACATGTCCGTCCCGATCCACGAGCGCCCCGACGAGCCGCAGCCGTTCGTCGGCCTGAATCTGATGTACGACCCGAAGCAGCGCTGGTACTACTTCCCGGACATGCAGCCCGACGAGGCCCTGCTCTTCCGGCTCTGGGACACCGACCCCTCCGTCCCGTTCCCCGTGGCGCACAGCGCAATCGACGACCCGACCTCACGACCGGATGCGGCCCCGCGTGCCAGTGTCGAGGCGCGTACGGTTGCCTTCTTCGGCTGATGCCGACGTCGCCGCCCGTCAACCCGGCCGGCGGCGGTGAGGGCAGGCCCCTCGGCGACAGCGTTGACGAGTCTCCGCCGCAGCACGCCCGGCCTGCGCTCCTTCGGCGGGGACTGAGCGGCGCCGAGGCCATGTCGGCCGCGGTCGCTCCTATCCCCGGGAGCTCGGTGAACACCGAATCTGCGTCAACGCCGTCACGCTGCACGGGTCGCCACGCTTGGCACCCGCGCGCACAGCGCCCACGCGGTCTTCACCCGACCCATGGCTCAGAGGCGATCCAAGAGTTCGTGACCCAGAGGACCTCGCTGGGCTTGTGTCCTTCCTCGCCTCACCGGACGTCGCGTGGATCACCGGCCAATCGATCGTCTGCGACGGCGGCGGGTTGCTCCGGTGAGCGCCTTGCGTCGGTATCTCGACACGGGCGGGTACTCCGACAAGCGGCCATCGTCTCGATCAGCCGCCGCGCCGGGGCTGCGCCACTCGTCGGGGACGGAGCTCATCGCTGCGGCTACTCGGATCGGTGCCCGTAGGTCCGGACTGTCAGCCGTGATCAGCTGACTCCCATTTCGGCTGTACCGGCGAATAAGCGGTCACTGAGCCTTTCTCAGTAGGCCGTTGATCATGTTGTGCGGTCGTGTTCGTGGTGCAGGACGACGAGCGCAGCGGCGGTGATGGCGCCGATGCGGCGGGGGCAGAGGCTGACCCGGCGCAGGGCTTTGAA
>NZ_JAJSOK010000032.1 GCF_021283305.1 Pseudonocardia kujensis | reverse complement strand
TATTGTGTGGGTCGTCGAGTGGGGGGGCCCGGGGGGGTGCCGGCCCTCTCGTCCGTCCGGAGGTCGGTGACGACCGTCACCGCCACGACCGGATCGTGGCGATGCGCTCCTCGAGCTGCTCGATCGTGGCCATCGCGGTCGGCGGCCCGCCGCAGGCCCGGCGGAGCTCGTTGTGGATCACGCCGTGCGGCTTCTTCGTCCGGTGGTTGTGCAGCGCGACCAGCGTGTTCAGCTCCTTGCGGAGCTTCTGGAGCTGCTCGCGGACCGACATCGCGCGCGGCGGCTCCGGCGCGGGCGGCGGGGTCGCCCGGGCCGCGGCACCCGACCGCGGCGAGCCCTTGTCGACCCACTCCTGCTGCCGCTGCTGCAGCAGCGTGCGGACCTGGTCGGCGTCGAGCAGCCCGGGCAGCCCGATGTACTCCTCCTCGTCGGCGCTGAACGAGGCGCCGTCGAAGATCAGCTGGTCGAGCTCCGCGTCGGCGTGCAGCGCCGTGAACGACTTCTCGTCCTCCCCCGGCTCGTCCTGCTGCCGGTTGGCGAGGGCGAGCTCCTCGTCGTTCCACTCCTCCTTGGGCCGGTGCGGCTTGCCGAGGACGTGGTCGCGCTGCGCCTCCAGCTCGCTCGCCAGACCCAGCAGCACCGGGACGGACGGCACGAACACCGACGCGGTCTCCCCCGGCCGCCGCGACCGCACGAACCGGCCGATGGCCTGGGCGAAGTACAGCGGGGTCGACGCCGAGGTCGCGTAGACGCCCACCGCGAGCCGCGGCACGTCGACGCCCTCGGAGACCATCCGGACGGCGACCATCCACCGTTCGTCGGACTTCGAGAAGGCCTCGATGCGGTCCGACGAGCCCGCCTCGTCCGAGAGGATCAGCGCGGGCGCCGTGCCGGTGATCTGCTGCAGCAGGGCCGCGTAGGCGCGGGCGGTGGTCTGGTCGGTGGCGATGACGAGGCCGCCGGCGTCGGGCATCCCGCCGTTGCGGTGGGCGTCGAGCCGCTTGTCGGCGGCCGCGAGCACCGCGGGCATCCACTCGCCGCCGGGGTCCAGCGCGGTGCGCCAGGCCATCGCGGTCTGCTCCTTGGTGAGCGGCTCGCCGAGCCGGGCGCTGATCTCCTCGCCCGCGCTCGTCCGCCAGCTCGACGTCCCGGAGTAGGCCAGGAACACCACCGGCCGGACGACGTTGTCGGCCAGCGCGTCGGAGTAGCCGTAGGAGTGGTCCGCGCGACTGCGCAGCGCGCCCTCGGCGTCCCGGACGTACTCGACGAAGGGGATCGGGTTGTCGTCCGACCGGAAGGGCGTCCCGGTCAGCGCCAGCCGCCGCTCCGCCGGCTCGAACGCCAGCTGCACGCCCTCGCCCCACGACTTGGCGTCGCCGGCGTGGTGGATCTCGTCGAGGATCACCAGGGTGCGCCGGTTCTCCGTGCGGGCGCGGTGGGTGTTGGGGTGCACCGCCACACCGGCGTAGGTGATCGCGATGCCGTGGTAGTCCCGCGAGGTGCCGGCCGAGGCCCGGAACTCGGGGTCCAGCGCGATCCCGACCGCCGCCGCGGACTGCGCCCACTGGTACTTGAGGTGCTCCGTCGGGGTGACGACGGTGACCGCCTCGATCGTGCGGTCCGCCAGCAGCTCGCTCGCCACCCGCAGCGCGAAGGCGGTCTTGCCCGCGCCCGGCGTCGCGACCGTCAGGAAGTCCCGGGGCCTGGCGGCGAGGTACCGGGCGAGCGCCGAACGCTGCCAGGCACGCAGCGGGCGCGAGCCCAAAGCCGACACCGAGGAGAGTCCCTGAATCGGTACGGATTCCGTCTGCGACACACGTCTCCCTGTCCTGCCGACCTGCCCCCGGAGGGGTGCTGGGGCCGCCGATCAGCGTATCCGGCGGTCACCGCGGGCGACGCCGTGCCCCGACCCGGGCGCGAACGCGCACGTCACGCCCCGCGGGCTGGTCTGCGCCGCCCGGTCCGGGGTACACCTGCGGGCACACCGGACCGGCTGCGAGGATCGGCCGGACGGGCACCGGGGACGAGCCGGGCGGGAAGGGGCGCAGGATGACCCGGGCGGAACGGGACGGACGGTCGGCGGGCAGGTCGACGGCGCGGGCGGTGCGCTCGGGGGGGCCTTCGGCCGGGCCCGGCGGGGGCGGGCGATGACCCGGCCCGAGGCCGACGACGCCGCCCTGCCGCTCGACGCCCTGCTGACCGAGGCCGCCCGCGGCCCGCTGGCGCGGCTGCTGCCGGTCGCCCCGGCCGCGCGCCTCGCCGCGGCCGCGCTGCGCTCCCCCGCCGCCACGGCCGGCCGCGCCGCCGGCCTGCTGGCCGAGCTCGGCCGCATCGGGCTGGGCGGGCGCCCGGCCGCCGGCCGCACGGACGACCCGCGCCACGCCGACCCCGTCTGGGCGGACGACCCGCTGCTCTCCCGGCTGCTGCAGGCGCACCGGGCCACCCGGGACGCCGCGCTGGAGCTGGTCGAGGACCTCGCCGACGGACCCGAGGACGCCGACCGCCTCCGCGTCGCCGTCGCCCGGCTGGCCGACCTCCTGGCCCCCGGCACCAACCCGCTGCTGCACCCGCGGGGCCTGCGGGCGGCCCTGCGCTCCGGCGGCACGAGCGCCGTCCGGGCCGTCCGCGCCCTGGCCGCCGACCTGACCAGGCCGCCGCGGCTGCCCGACGGCGGCGCCCGCCTCGAGCCCGGGACCGAGACCGCGACCGCCCCCGGCGCCGTGGTGCTGCGCACCCCGCTGTTCGAGCTGATCCACTACCTCCCGGCCACCGAGCAGGTCGCCGAGGTGCCGGTGCTGGTCGTGCCGGGCGTGGTCAACCGCTTCCACCTCGTCGACCTCGCCCCCGACCGCAGCCTCGTCCGCCGGCTCGTCGCGGCCGGCCAGCAGGTGTTCGCGCTGTCCTGGCGCGACCCGGGCCCCGAGGACGCCGCTCTGGGTCTCGACGCCTACGCCGAGGCCGTCGTCGAGGCGCTGGGGGCGTGCGAGCGGATCTGCCGGGTGGACCGGACCACGGTGCTCGGCCTCGCCACCGGGGGGCTGCTCGCCGCGGCCGTCACCGCGCGGCTGGAGCGGCAGGAACGGGTCGCGGCGCTCGTGCTGGCCGGCACGTCGCTCGACCGCGAGCGCTCGCGTACCGGCCCCTCCGCCGCGCCGGTCGACGACGCCGAGGTCCGCGCCGCCGTCACGTCGGTCGGCCGGGCGGGGCTGCTCGACGGGCGCCGGCTCGCCGAGATCCACGCCCTGCTCTGCCCGGAGGCGCTGGTCTGGCCGGCCTGGGAGCGGCGCTACCTCGGCGACGGGACGACCCGGCCGGACCCGCTGCGCGCCTGGAACCTCGACGCCCTGCACGTCCCCGCGGCGCTGTTCCGGGACCTCGCCGGGCTGGCGCTCACCGGCGCGCTGACCCGGTCCGGGGCCGCCCACGTCCTCGGCGGCCCCGTCGACCTCTCCGCGGTCGACCGGGACGTCTACCTGCTCGCCGGCGTCGCCGACCGGGTGGGGAGCTGGCAGGCCGTCTACCGCACCTCGCAGGTGCTGGGCGGCAAGTGCCGCTTCGTGCTGGTCCCGGGCAGCACGGCGGCCGCGGTGGGGTACGGGACGAGCGCCCACCGGGTGGCCGCGGGCGCGGTGTCGGCGGGCAACCCGGCCGACGCCGAGCGCTGGCGGGCGGCCTCGCACGTCGAGCAGGGCTCGTGGTGGGAGGACCTGGTCACCTGGCTGGGCGAGCGCTCCGGCGCCGTCGTGGACGCGCCGCCGGAGCTGGGCGGACGCGGGCTGCACCCGATCCACCCGGCCCCGGGCACCTACCTCTCCTGAACCGGCTGGGCGGCGTCCCCTGGGCCGGGAGGCGAGGACCTTCGCGGGCCGGCCGCCGGGGGAATGAGGCGCGGCGCGGACCGGCCACGGCGAACCCGAGCCCCGAACCGGAGGCGGAGCCGGGCGCCCGGGGTCAGGCCCGCAGCAACTCCAGCAGCCGCTCCGCGGCGCCCGCCGACGACGCGGGGTTCTGCCCGGTGACCAGTCGCCCGTCCACCTCCACGTGCGGGCCCCAGGCCTTGCCGCGGGCGTAGACGGCGCCCCGGTCCGCGAGCCGGTCCTCGAGCAGGAACGGCACCACGTCGGTCAGGCCGACCCCGGCCTCCTCCTCGTCGGCGAAGCCCGTGACGTGCCGGCCCGCCACGAGGTAGGACCCGTCCTGCGCGCGCACGTTGACCAGTGCCGCGGGCGCGTGGCAGACGGCGGCGATCGGCTTGTCGTCGGCGAGGAACCCCTCGAGCAGCGCGATCGAGTCCGGGTTGTCGGGCAGGTCCCACATCGGGCCGTGCCCGCCCGGGTAGAAGACCGTGTCGAAGTCCCCGGCGGAGACGTTCGCGAGCTTCTCCGTGTTCGCGAGCTTGGCCTGCGCCTCCTCGTCGGCCTGGAAGCGCCGCGTCGCGTCGGTCTGCGACTCGGGCTCGTCGCTGCGTGGGTCGAGGGGTGGCTGCCCGCCCTTGGGCGAGGCGAGGGTGACGTCCGCGCCCGCGTCCGAGAACACGTAGTAGGGGGCCGCGAACTCCTCGAGCCAGAACCCGGTCCTGCGCCCGGTGTCGCCGAGCTTGTCGTGGGAGGTCAGCACCATCAGGATCTTCATGTCACCATCTCCGGCCCCTCGGGGACGTCGTCGACCGGCTGCTGCCGGACAGAGGTACCCATGCCGCGAGGCCCTACCCCTGGCTTCCCCGCCGGTCCTGCTCGGTCCGGACGATGCCGAGGATCGGGTGCTCGGAACAGACGAGATCGCCCGCGCTCCGCTCCTCGCCCCACGCACCAGCGCCGCGCACCTCCGGCAGATCCTCGGCAAGCCGTCGTCCCCGACCCCGACCCTCGCCGCGCTGCGTGCGGGGCGGGACGGCCTCTACGTCCCGCCTCGGATCGGAACTCCACGCCCGCGGCCGAATCGGGCCTCGCACCATGACCCGAACGACAGGACCTGACCGCGACAGCGGGTCCACACCGGCCGGGCCAGCACGAACCCCGCCGTCCACGAGCGACGGAGCACCCCGGGCGGGTCGTCCCACCCCGGGACGCACCCCGAGACCCCTACGGAACGACGGTGACGGGCCAGCGCCCCGCCCGCACCACCCGGACGGCCACCGAGCCGAACAGCTTGTGCCCGGCCTGCACGCTCGCCCCGACGACGACGGCGTCGGCGCGCTCGCGCTCGGCGACCTGGGTCAGGGCCAGGACGGGGTCGCCGGCGACCACCTCGAAGGCCACCTCGACGCCGTACTGCGGGCCGAGCTCCTCGACCCCGGCCCGCAGCTCCTGCAGCAGCGTGTCCTCCTGCGGGTCGGTGACGGCGGCGGCCGCCAGCGGCACCGCGGTGGCGAAGGCCACGGACGGGAGCCGGTCGGCGTAGACCGCCACGACGCGGCCACCCTGCCGGCGGGCCTGCCCCACGGCGTAGTGCAGCGCCCGCCAGCCCGTCTCCGACCCGTCGATGCCGACCACGACGGCCCGCGGGCCGTCGCAGCCGTACTCGAAGCTCACCGCCGGCCGCTCTCGTGCCCGAGGGCCCGCTCGGCGAGGATGGCCTCCTCCTCGACCGCGGGCACCTCGGTGACGGCCTCCTCGGCGGCCGCGTCCTCGGCCGCGGCGTCCTCGTCGGCCTGCTCGAGGGCGCGGTGCACGGTGGTCAGCAGCGCCACCCCGCCGAGGACGACGACGGCGGCGACCCAGAACGGGACGTGCACGTTCAGGCCCTCGGCCAGCAGCCCTGCGACGAACGGGGCGAGCCCGCCGCCGATGAACCGGACGAAGCCGTAGGTGGCGCTGGCGACGTTGCGCGGCACCGGGGAGATGCTCATGACCGCGGTCGTGACCAGGGTGTTGTTCAGGCCGACGAACGCGCCGGAGAGGATCACCGCGACGATCACGGTCGGCACGGAGCCCGAGAAGGTGCCGATCACCGCGAGGATGACGGCGATGCAGACCAGGCTGCCGTAGAGCGTCCGGGCGGTGCCGAACCGGTCCTTGAGCCAGGTGGCACCGAACACCGCGAAGATCGCGACGAGCACGCCCCACGCGAAGAACACGGCGCCGAGCCGGAGCGCGGACAGGTTCATGAGGAACGGCGCGTACCCGAGCAGGGTGAAGAAGCCCCAGTTGTAGAGCAGGCCGACCAGGCTCGTGGTGCGCAGGCTGCGGTACCGCAGGGCGGTCAGCGGCTCGGACAGCTTCGACGGCCGGGCGGGCCTGGGCGTCCGGTCGACGAACACGAGGGTCGCGACCAGCGCGATCAGCATCAGCGCCGAGACGCCGAAGAACGGCCCGCGCCAGGAGATGTTGCCCAGGAGGCCGCCGAGCAGGGGCCCGGACGCGATGCCGACGCCCAGTGCCGTCTCGTAGAGCACGATCGCGCCGCCGAAGCCGCCGCTGGCCGAGCCGACGATCACGGCGAGGCTGGTGGCGATGAACAGGGCGTTGCCGAGGCCCCAGCCCGCCCGGAAGCCGACGATCCCGCCGATGCTGCCGGCCAGGGCGGCGGCCGCGGCGAAGACGACGATCAGCGCCAGCCCCATCACGAGCGTGTGCTTGGCACCGATCCGGCTGGACACCCAGCCGGTGACGAGCATGGCCACCGCGGTGACGACGAGGTAGCTGGTGAAGAGCAGCTCCACCTGGGTGTGGCTGGCGTTCAGCTGCGTCGCGAGGGCGGGCAGGATCGGGTCGACGAGGCCGATGCCCATGAACGAGATGACGCAGGCGAAGGCCACCGCCCAGACGGCTTTCGGCTGCGTGAACGGACTTGCTGACGTGCCGTGCGAACTCACGACGGCTCCCCCTCGGTACGGGTCTCGCGGGTGGTCGGGGTGCCGGCGGCCTCGTCGTCGGGCCCGGTGGGGCCGGCGGGGGTCGTCGGGGTGGGTGGGGTCGGTGCTGGTGGCGCCTGCGGGGACGGGGTGTCGACCAGGGCGGCGAGCGCGGGCGCCGCGGCGAGCAGCGTGCGCCGGTCGTGCGCCGACAGGGTGGTGATCCGTTCGGCGAGGAACTCCGTGCGCCGGGCGTGCCGGCCGGCGATGTAGGCGTGGCCCGCGCGGGTGGCGGAGACCAGGGAGGCTCGCCCGTCCGACGGGTCCGGGGCACGTTCCACGAGCCCCGCGGCCTCGAGCCGGCTGACGATGCCGGTCATCCCGGGCTGTGAGGCCCGCTCCTGCGCGGCGAGCTCGGTGACGCGCCGGGGCCCGTTGCGGTCGAGCTCGTCGAGCACGGCGAGGGCGACGGCGTTCCACTCCTCGGCGCGCAACGTGCGGCGCAACCAGCTGGCCGTGCGCTCGAGGACGCGGGCGAGCTCGGCCACCTGCGCGTCGGCCAGCACCGGGCTCACGGATGCCGTGGGAGTCACGAGGGCCATTACATCACGCAACTATATAAATGGTCGATGCATACCGGCTCACATGTGATCCTCCGGGTCCCGCAGGGTTCGAACGCCTGTTCTAGGGTCACCCTTGACGTTCCGCCCAGCAGGAGAGGGAGCACGTGACCGCCGAGACCGATCCCACCTCGACCGACACCGCCCCGACCGGCACCGCCCCGACCGGGGGCTCCGCACCGGCGCCCGCAGCCGAGGCCGCGGCCGTCGCGGCGCCCGAGGGCGAGGGGCCCCCCGCCGCCCCCGCACCGGCCGCAGCCGAGCCGGAGAAGCGCAAGCGCGGCCGGCCGAAGGGCTCCACGGCCCGCACCACCCGGGTCGTCGAGCTGACCCTCACTGTGAGCGGCACCGCCGACGGCGAGTGGCAGGCCGAGCTCAAGCGCGGCACCACCTGGCTGGCCCGGGCCCTGCCCGTCTCCGCGGGCGCGGTGCAGAAGGCCGCGGCCGAGCTGCACGCGGAGATCGCCGGGCCGATCGAGGAGGTCATCGGCGAGGCGCGGGCCACCCGCGAGGCCAAGGTCGCCGAGCTGGAGGCCCAGCTGGAGCAGGCGAAGAAGGCGCTCGCCGAGCTCGACTGACCCCCTCGGCCGACCGTGGCGGCCGGTCGACGACCGCCCTGTGGACACGCCGCCGGGGCCTCGGCGGAACCGTCGGTGGACGTCGCTAACTTGGCTCACGTGTGGGTGGTGCACCGGGCCGAGCGGGCCGACCGGCTGGCCGACGCGCTCGCCGAGGTGATCGGCGGGCCGGCGGCCGATCCGTTCGTGCCCGAGATCGTCGCGGTGCCCGAGCGGGGCGTCGAGCGGTGGCTCGGGCAACGGCTCGCCCACCGGCTGGGCACCGCCGGCGGGAGGGGCGGCGAGGCCGACGGGGTGTGCGCCAACGTGCTCTTCCCGCCCCCGGGCCAGGTCCTCGCCGAGGCGGTCGACGCCGCGACCGGGACCGACCCGGAGACCGACCCGTGGCACCCGGCGCGGGCCGTGTGGCCGCTGCTGGAGGAGGTCGTCGCGGCCGTCGAGGCGCCCGGCGAGACCTTCGCGGCGCTGGCCGCGCACCTCTCGCAGAGCGGCGGCAGCCGGACCTACGCCGTCGCCCGCCGGCTGGCGGACCTCTTCGCCGGTTACGCCGTGCACCGGCCGGACATGCTCCGTGCCTGGTGGGCGGGGTCGCCCGAGGGCGTACCGCAGGACCTGCGCTGGCAGGTCGAGCTGTGGCGGCGGCTCCGCGCGCGGATCGGCGTCCCCGGTCCGGCCGAGCGCCTGGAGCAGGCCGAGCGGGTGCTGCGCGCCGACCCCGGCCTGGTCGAGCTGCCGGAGCGGCTGTCCGTGTTCGGCCCCACCCGGCTCGCCGCCGAGCACCTCGCCGTGCTGTCCGCCCTCGCCCAGCACCGCGAGGTCCACCTCTGGCTGCCGCACCCCTCCCCCGCGCTGTGGGAGAAGCTGTCGCCGGCGCAGGGCGCCGCCGTCCCGCGGCGGGAGGACCACTCGGCCGACGCGGTGGTCAACCCGCTGCTCCGGTCCCTCGGGCGGGACGTCCGCGAGCTGCAGCTGCGGCTGCCCGCCGGGGTCGCGGACGTGCACCACCCGGCCGACCCGGCGCCGGTCACCCTGCTCGGGCGCCTGCAGGAGAACCTGCGCGAGGACCGCCTGCCCGCCGGTGAGCTGCCCCTGCTGGACCCCGCGGACCGCAGCGTGCAGGTGCACGCCTGCCACGGGCCGGACCGCCAGGTGGAGGTGCTGCGCGAGATCGTCCTCGGCCTGCTCGCGGCCGACCCGACCCTCGAACCGCGGGACGTCATCGTGATGTGCCCGGACATCGAGGCCTTCGCCCCGCTGATCTCGGCCTCGTTCGGGCTCGCGGCCGCCCTCCCGGACGCCGCGGCCGGCCCCGACGCGGAGGACACCCACCCGGGGCACCGGCTGCGCGTCCGGCTCGCCGACCGCGCGCTGCGACAGGCCAACCCGCTGCTCGGCACGGTCTCGGCGCTGCTCGAGCTGGCCGACTCGCGCGTCGCCGCCTCGCAGGTGCTCGACCTGGTCGGCTCCGCGCCGGTGCGCCGCCGCTTCCGCCTCGACGACGACGCACTGGACCGCATCGGCGAGCTGGTCGTCCGGGCCGGGGTGCGCTGGGGGCTCGACGGCGAGCACCGTCGCCCCTTCAAGCTCGACGGGTTCCCGCAGAACACCTGGTCGGCGGGGCTGGACCGGATGCTGCTCGGGGTGGCCATGGCCGAGCGGCCCGGCGAGCAGGGTTGGCTGGGTACCGCACTCCCGCTCGACGACGTCGACTCGTCGGACGTCGACCTCGTCGGCTCCCTCGCCGAGATCCTCGACCGCCTGCAGACCACCCTCGCGGCGCTCGCCGGCCCGCAGCCGCTCACCGCCTGGATCGCGGCGTTGCTCGACGGGCTCTCCGCCCTCACCGCGACCACGGCGTCGGAGGCGTGGCAGGACGCGCAGGCCCGGGCCGAGCTCGCCGAGGTCGTGCGCTCGGCGGGTCCCCAGGGCGCCACGGTCCCGCTCACCCTGTCCGACGTCCGGGGCCTGCTGGCCGACCGGCTGCGCGGCCGCCCGAGCCGGGCGAACTTCCGCACCGGGACCCTGACCGTCGCCACCCTGGTGCCGATGCGGTCGGTGCCGCACCGGGTCGTCTGCCTGCTCGGGGTGGACGACGGGGTGTTCCCCCGCACCGGCGCCCCGGACGGGGACGACGTGCTGGCCCGGGACCCGCGCGTCGGCGAGCGGGACCCGCGCAGCGAGGACCGACAGCTCCTGCTCGACGCGCTCACCGCCGCCACCGAGCACCTGGTCGTGGTGCACTCCGGGATGAACGAGCGGACCGGGGCGGACCGGCCGCCCGCCGTGCCGATCGGCGAGCTGCTCGACGCGGTCGACGCGACCGTGCGGGTACCGGACGGCTCCCGCTTCGCCACCGCGAGCGAGGCGATCACGGTCCGGCACCCGCTGCAGCCGTTCGACCCGCGGAACTTCACCCCCGAGCTCACGGCCGGGACCGGCCCGTTCAGCTTCGACCGCAACGCGCTGGCCGGGGCGCGGGCGCTGCAGGGCGAGCGCCGCGCCGCGCCCCCGTTCCTCGCCGCGCCGCTCGCGCCGGCGGAGGCCGGCGACACGGTGGAGCTCGACGACCTGGTCCGGTTCCTCGAGCACCCGATCAAGGCCTTCCTGCGGCAACGGGTCGGCATGGTGCCGCGCTCCGAGGACGAGGAGCCGGCCGACGCGCTGCCGGTGAGCCTGACCGGGCTCGACGAGTGGGCGGTCGGCGACCGGATGCTGCGCGACCGGCTCGCCGGCGCGCCGGCCGAGCACTGCGTGCAGGCGGAGTGGCGGCGGGGCGAGCTCCCGCCCGGCGCGCTCGGCGGGGCGGTGCTGGAGAAGGTGGGCGGCGCCGTCGAGCCGCTGGTCGAGGCGAGCAGGGAGCTGCGCACCGGGGAGCCGGTGTCGCGGGACGTCGCGGCCGACCTGGGCGGGCTGCGGGTCGTCGGCACCGTCGCGGGGCTGTACGGGCACACGCTGGTGACCGTCGAGTACTCACGGCTCGGGCCGAAGCACCGGCTGCGGGCCTGGGCCCGGCTGCTCGCGCTCACCGTGACCCGTCCGGACACCCCGTGGCGGGCGGTCACGCTCGGGCGGGGGCGCGGCGGCGGGGCCATGCGCGCCACGATCCGCCCGCTCGGCGCCGACGAGGCCACGACCGCGCTGGCGGACCTGGTGGCGCTGCACCGGGAGGGGCTGCGCGAACCGTTGCCGGTCTCCACCCCCTGCACCGCGGCCTACGCGAAGGCCCGGCGGGCGGGCGCGGCGGCACGGGACGCCGAGCTGGCCGCCGCCAAGGAGTGGACGTTCGAGAAGGAGGACGAGGCGATCGTCGCGGTGCTGGGCGCGGACCCGGAGTTCGAGCTCCTGCTGGCACAGCAGGGGGTGGTGGAGTCCCGGTTCGGCGAGCTGGCCGAGCGGATCTGGCGGCCCCTGCTCGACGCGGAACACGTGGAGTTGTTGTGACGGCCACCGGGACACAGGTTCTCCTCGCCCACCCGCAGTTCGAGGTCGACGGCCCGCTGCCCACCGGCACCACCGTGCTGGAGGCCAGCGCCGGCACCGGCAAGACCTTCACCATCGCCGCGCTCGCCACCCGGTACGTCGCCGAGGGGATCGCCGCGCTGCCCCGGCTGATCCTGGTGACGTTCGGCCGCGAGGCCACCCAGGAGCTGCGCGAACGCGTCCGGGAGCGGCTCGGCGCCACGGAGCGCGGGCTCGCCGCCGGGGTGCCGTCGGCGGACCCGGTGACCCGGCTGCTGCAGCAGGGCAGCCCGGCCGAGGTCGCGCAGCGGCGGGCCCGGCTGCGGGCGGCGCTCGCCGAGTTCGACGCGGCCACCATCGCCACCACCCACCAGTTCTGCCAGCAGATGCTCGCCGGGCTGGGAGTGGCCGGGGACAGCGATCCCGACGCCGAGTTCGTCGAGCACGTCGACGACCTGGTCACCGAGGTGGTCGACGACTTCTACGTGCGCAAGTACGCCGCGCCGGGCGCCGGTCGGCCGGACTTCTCCCGCGACGAGGCGCTGAAGCTCGCGCGGCAGGCCGTCGGCGACCCGCAGGCCCGGCTCGAACCCGCGGACGCCACGCCCGGCTCGGTCGCCGGCGTCCGGTACAACTTCGCCAAGGCCGTGCGGGGCGAGGTCGACCGGCGCAAGCGGGCCCGGCGGCTGTTCTCCTACGACGACATGCTCACCCGCCTCGCCGGCGCGCTGCGCGACCCGGTGCGCGGCGCCGCGGCGCGCGAGCGGTTGCAGGCCCGCTACGACGTCGTGCTGGTCGACGAGTTCCAGGACACGGACCCGGTGCAGTGGGAGATCCTGCAGCGGGCCTTCCACGGGCACGTCACGCTCGTCCTGATCGGCGACCCCAAGCAGGCCATCTACGCCTTCCGCGGGGCCGACGTCGTCTCCTACCTGGAGGCGGCGAAGGAGGCCGGCGAGCTGCGGACGCTGGGGACCAACTACCGCACGGACGAGGCGCTGCTCGAGGCGCTCGACGGGGTGTTCGGCGAGGTCGCGCTGGGGTCGGACCAGATCGTCGTCCGGCCGGTGGAGGCGCACCACACCGCGCGGCGGCTGGCCGGGGCCCCGTCGGACGAGCCGTTCCGGCTGCGCGTGGTCGACCGGGACCGGCTCGAACCGCTGACCGGCCGGCGGCTGGGCCGGGCGCAGAAGGCGCGGGAGGTGGTGGCGGAGGACGTGGCCGCCGACATCGCCGCCCTGCTCGCCTCCCCCGCGACCGTCGAGGGCCGGGACCTGCGAGCCGGCGACGTGGCGGTGCTGGTCCGCACCAACGCGCAGGGCGTCCAGGTGCGCGACGCGTGCACCGCGGCCGGTGTCCCCGCGGTGCTCACCGGCACCACCAGCGTGTTCACCACCGAGGCCGCGGCGGAGTGGCTGACCCTGCTCGAGGCCGTCGAGCAACCGCAGCGCGCCACCCGGCTGCGGGCTGCCGCCCTGACCTGCTTCGTCGGGCACACCGTCGAGGAGCTGTGCGGCGAGCGCGCCGAGGAGCTGATCGACGAGCTGGGCACCGACCTGCGCGCCTGGCACGCGGTGCTGGCCGAGCGGGGCGTCGCGGCGCTGCTGGAGGCGGTCACCAGCCGCACCCGACTGCCCTCGCGGCTGCTCGGGCTGCGCGAGGGCGACCGGCGGCTCACCGACGTGCGGCACATCGGGCAGGTGCTGCACGGAGCCTCGCTGGAGCGGCACCTCGGCCCGTCGGCGCTGGTCGAGTGGCTGCGCCACCGCATGGCCGACGCCGCGAGGGACACCACCACCGAGCGGAGCCGCCGGCTGGAGTCCGACGCCGACGCGGTCCAGATCGTCACGGTCCACCGCAGCAAGGGGCTCGAGTTCCCGGTGGTCTACGTGCCGTTCGGCTGGGACCGCTGGGTCAACGACAAGGCCGAGGTCCTGCTCGTGCACGACGACGAGGGCGCCCGCGTCCTCGACGTCGGCGGGCCGGTCGGGCCGCACCGCGGCGAGCGGCTGCAGCGACACCTCGCGGAGGAGGCCGGCGAGGACCTGCGGCTGATGTACGTCGCGCTCACCCGGGCGCGGTGCCAGGTGGTGGCGTGGTGGGCGCCGACCACCACGACCGAGTGCTCCGCGCTGCACCGGCTGCTCGTCGGGCGGCCCGCCGCCGGGACCGTGCCCGAGGCCGGGTACCGGGTGCCGTCCGACGCGTCGGCGCTGGAGCTGCTGCGGTCGGTGCCGGGCGTGGCGGTCGAGACGCTCGCCGACCGCACCCCCGCGCCGACCCCGGACCGCGGGGCCGACCCGCCGGAGCTGGGGGTGGCCCGTTTCGCCCGCCGGCTCGACGCGGCGTGGCGGCGCACCTCGTACAGCGCGCTGACCGCCGACGCCCACGGCCACCACGCGGCCGTCGAGACGCCGGAGCCGCCGACCCCGGGCGTCGGCTCGGAGCCCGAGGCGCCGGGCAAGGACGACGAGGCCGAGCTCGATCTCGTCGAGATCGTCTCCGAGGTCGGGGCGGACGTGCCCTCCCCGATGGCCGAGCTGCCGCTGGGCACCGGGTTCGGCACGCTGGTGCACGCCGTCTTCGAGCACCTCGACACCACCGCCGCCGACCTGGCTGCCGAGCTGCGCGCCCGGGTCGACCACGAGCTGGCCCGCCAGCCCGCCGATGTGGATCCGGAGGCGCTCGCGGCGGCGCTGCGGCCCGTCGTCGAGACGCCGCTGGGGCCGCTCGCGGGCGGCCGCGCCCTGCGGGCGGTCCGGCCCGCCGACCGGCTGGCGGAGCTGGACTTCGAGATGCCGCTCGCCGGCGGCGACACGCCGGCCGGACTGGTCACGCTCGGCGACCTGGCACCGGTGCTGCGCCGGCACCTGGCCGCCGGGGACCCGCTCGCCGGCTACCCCGACCTGATCGCCGCGCCGGGGCTCGCCGGACAGCCGCTGCGCGGGTACCTGACCGGGTCGATCGACGCCGTCCTGCGGGTCGACGGCCGCTTCCTCGTCGTCGACTACAAGACGAACTGGCTCGGCCCCTCCGGGCCGGGCGGCCGGGAGCCGCTGACCGCCGCGCACTACGCCCCGCCGGTGCTCGCTGCGGCGATGCAGGCCGCGCACTACCCGCTGCAGGCGCTGCTGTACTCGGTCGCGCTGCACCGCTTCCTGCGCTGGCGGCTCGCGGGCTACTCCCCCGAGCGGCACCTGGGCGGCGTGCTCTACCTCTTCCTCCGCGGGATGTGCGGCGCGGACACCCCTCAGGTCGACGGCACCCCGTGCGGCGTCTTCGGCTGGCAGCCGCCCGCCGCCCTGATCGCCGAGCTCTCGGACGTCCTCGACGCCCGCTCCCCCCGCCATGATCGCCGGTCGGGACCGGAGGCGGCCGCGGGTGGCGCCGAACGGTCCGGAGCGGCGATCACCCTCGGCTCCGCCGCATCTCCTGCAGAAGAGCACCGTCCGGGCCCGCTGCCGGCCGAGGGCAGCGCCGAGCGGTCCGACACGTCGATCACGCCCGACGCCGCCCCGGGCCCCACCGCAGCTCCCGCCCGAGATCGCCAGTTGGGACCGCTTCCGGCCGACGGTGGCGTCGAGCCGGCAGAAGCGGCGATCGTGGGTGACGACGAGGTGGGGGTGGAGCTCCCGCTCGACCTGCCCGAGCCCACGGAGGCGCCGCATCCGCGGGAGCGGAGCTCACGGCCGCGGAAGGCAGCGGACGTGGAGGCGGACGAGCCCGGGCTGTTCGATCTCGGTGACCTCGGAGGCGGCCGGTGAGCATCGCCCAGACCGCGCCCGCCCCGGAGCGGGATCCCTACGACCTCCGCACCGCCCGCACCGCCGCGGGTCTGCTGGGTGAGTTCAACGTCGCGGGGGTGCTGTCGGCCGCCGACGTGCACGTCGCGACCCGGCTCGGGCGCCTCGGCGGTGATCCCGGCGGCGAGCCGGAGGAGGTGTTGCTCGCCGTGGCCCTGGCCGTCCGCGCGATCCGCAACGGCTCGGTCTGCGTGGACCTGGCCGAGGTGGCGCACACGGTGCTGGGTGAGGGCGAGGAGTCCGTCGACGTGTCCGCCCTGCCGTGGCCCGAGCCGGCGGCGTGGCGGACGGCCGTCGAGAAGAGCCCGCTGGTCGCGAGCGGCGCCGACGCCGCGTCCGGGCGCCCGCTCCGGATGATCGCGGTCACGGGCGGGCGGGGCCTGCTCTACCTCGACCGCTACTGGGCCGAGGAGGAGCTCGTCCGCCGTGAGCTGCGGGACCGTGCCTCCGCCGAGCAGCCCGAGGTCGACCCCGATCGGCTCCGCGGCGCGCTCGCCCGCCTCTTCGACCGCGCGGCGGAGGCGAACGCGCCGCAGGGCACGGACCTGCAGCGCCTCGCCGCAGCCGTCGCCGCCCTGCGCCGGGTGACCGTGCTCGCGGGCGGTCCCGGCACCGGCAAGACCACCACGGTGGCCCGGCTGATCGCGCTGCTCCACGACCTGCACGAGGCCACCGGCTCGCCGTCGCCGCTGCGGGTCGCGCTCGTCGCCCCCACCGGGAAGGCGGCGGCCCGGCTGGGCGAGGCGGTCGCCCAGCACACCGCCGAGCTGCCGGAGGAGGACCGGGCGCGCGTGGGCTCCCCGTCGGCGTCGACGATCCACCGGCTGCTCGGGCGGCGGCCCGGGTCGTCGAGCCGCTTCCGGCACGACCGGGCCAACCGCCTCCCGCACGACGTCGTGGTCGTCGACGAGACCTCCATGGTCTCCCTCACGCTCATGGCCCGGCTGCTCGAGGCGGTCCGGCCCGACGCCCGGCTCGTGCTGGTCGGCGACCCCGACCAGCTCGCGTCCGTCGAGGCGGGCGCGGTGCTCGGTGACCTCGCCCGCGCCGGCGGCCGGCCCGAGCCGGGGCTGGAGGACCGGCTCCGCGGGATCGGCGCGCTCGGCAGCGAGGATCCGCCGGTGGTCCACGGCGTGGTCACGCTGCGGCACACCTGGCGCTTCGACGGCGGCATCGCCGAGTTCGCCGGCGCGGTCCAGGCGGGCGATGCCGACGCGGCGGTCGCCCTGCTCCGCGAGGCCCGGCCCGACCTGCGTTTCGTCGAGAGCGACGTGCAGGTGCGGGAGCCGGCGGGTCTGGAGGACCTGCGGGCGGACGTCGTCGACGCCTCCGGTGCGCTGATCGGCGCGGCGGTCGCCGGCCGCACCGGCGAGGCGCTCGACGCCCTCGAGCGGCACCGCCTGCTCTGCGCCCACCGCCGCGGCCCGTACGGCGTCACCCGCTGGGGGCTGGAGGTCGAGCGCTGGCTCGCGCACGCGCTGCCCGGGTTCGACGAGGTCGCGCCCGGCCAGCCGGGGCCGTGGTATCCCGGACGCCCCCTGCTCGTCACGGCCAACGACTACGACCTCGGGCTGTACAACGGCGACACCGGCGTCGTCGTGCGGCAGGGCGGTGCGCTGCGGGCGGTGTTCGGCCGGCCCAACGCGCCCCAGTCCTTCGCGCCGGCCCGGCTCGGCGGCGTGCAGACGGTGCACGCCATGACGGTCCACCGCAGCCAGGGCAGCCAGTTCGCCCGGGTCACGGTGGTGCTGCCGCCCCCGGAGTCGCCGCTGCTCACCCGCGAGCTGCTGTACACGGCGGTCACCCGCGCCCGTGCCGCCGTCCGCATCGTGGGCAGCGAGGAGGCCGTCCGCGCCGCCATCGCCCGCCCGGTGAGCCGTGCCAGCGGCCTGCGGGAACGCATGGGCTGAACCGTCCGTCCAGCCGAGGGCGAACACGGGGGCGCTGCTGGCGAATGGCCGTGCCCCTCCGAGGCCGGGCAGTGCAGGATGGGTGTCATGCCGGAGGCTGCCTCCTCGCTCGTCCCTGCCAAGCCCGCCCTCGTCACCGTCGACGACGACCCCAGCGTCTCCCGCGCCGTGGCCCGCGACCTGCGGCGCCGCTACGGCGAGACGTTCCGTGTCGTGCGCGCCGAGTCGGGGCACCAGGCCCTCGACGCGCTGAGGGAGATGGCGCTGCGCGGCAACGACGTCGCCGTCCTGCTCGCGGACTTCCGCATGCCCGGGATGAACGGGCTGGAGTTCCTCGAGCAGGCCATGGACCTGTACCCCGCGGCCCGGCGGGTCCTGCTGACGGCCTACGCCGACACCGACGCCGCCATCACCGCGATCAACGTCGTCGACCTGGACCACTACCTGCTCAAGCCCTGGGACCCCCCGGAGGAGAAGCTCTACCCCGTCGTCGACGCGATGATCGACGCCTGGCGGGCCGCCCCGCACAAGGAGGTCTGCGAGACCCGCGTGATCGGCCACCGCTGGTCCGCCCGCTCGCACCAGGTCCGGGACTTCCTGGCCCGCAACCAGGTGCCCTACCGCTGGTACCCCGTCGACCAGCCGGAGGCCGCGCGCCTGCTGCAGGCGGCGGGCGTCGACGACTCGCACCTGCCCGTGGTGATCTCGCCCGCCGGCGAGTGCCTGGTCGCGCCGGACGAGATGCAGCTCGCCGAGCGCGTCGGACTGGCGACCGTCCCGGTCACGGACTTCTACGACCTGATCGTGATCGGCGGCGGCCCGGCCGGTCTCGGCGCGAGCGTGTACGGCGCCTCGGAGGGCCTGCGGACGGTGCTGGTCGAGCGCACCGCGACCGGCGGCCAGGCCGGGCAGAGCTCCCGGATCGAGAACTACCTGGGCTTCCCCGACGGGGTCTCGGGTGCGCAGCTCACCGACCGTGCCCGGCGCCAGGCCGTCCGGCTCGGCGCGGAGTTGCTGACCGCCCGGGAGGTCGTCGCTCTGGAGGCCAACGGGCCCGCCCGCACGGTCCGGTTCGCCGACGGCAGCGCCATCCACGCGCACGCCGTCGTGCTCGCCACCGGCGTGAGCTACCGCGAGCTCGACGCCCCGGGCCTGGCCGACCTGGCCGGCCGCGGCGTGTTCTACGGATCCGCGCTGACGGAGGCGGCGGGCTGCGCCGGCGCCGACGTCTACATCGTCGGCGGGGCCAACTCCGCAGGTCAGGCCGCGGTCTACTTCTCCCGGCACGCCCGCAGCGTCACGATGCTGGTGCGCGGGCCGAGCCTGCAGGCGTCGATGTCGCAGTACCTCATCGAGCAGATCGACGGCATCCCGGAGATCACCGTGCGCACGTGCACCGAGGTCGTCGAGGCGACGGGCGGCGAGCATCTGGAGAAGCTCACCCTTCGGGACCGCAACACCGGCGAGACCGAGACCGTCGACGCCGGGTACCTCTTCGTGTTCATCGGCGCGACCCCGCGCACGGACTGGCTCGGCGAGCTCGTCGAGCGCGACGCCGGCGGGTTCGTCCTGGCGGGGCCGGACCTCGTCGTCGAGGGCAGGCGCCCCGCGGGATGGACCGAGGACCGTGACCCGTTGCACCTGGAGACGAGCCTGCCGGGGGTCTTCGTCGCCGGGGACGCGCGGGCCGAGTCCGTGAAGCGGGTCGCGTCGGCCGTCGGGGACGGGGCGATGGCCGTGTCGCTCGTCCACCGCTATCTGGAGAGGCCGTGATGAGCGCACCGATCGCCTGTGACCCGGAGGAACTCCGGCGGCTCTTCCTGTTCGAGAAGCTGCAGGCCGACCAGCTCGACGCGCTGTGCCGGCAGGGCCGGATCGAGACGTTCGAGCCGGGGCAGGTCTACCGCGAGGGCGATCCCGCCACCTGCTTCTACGTGCTGGTCGAGGGCACGGTGGTGCTGAGCAGGCGGTCCGGTGAGGAGGACGTCGAGGTCGAGCGCACCTCCCAGGCCGGGGTGTACGCCGGGGCCTGGCACGCCTACCTCGGGGACCGGGTGCCGCAGGTCTACAACAACTCGCTGCGGGTCACGGTCCCCTCGCGCTTCTACGTGCTCGACGCCGAGAAGCTCTCGACGCTGATGCGCGAGTGGTTCCCGATGGCGCTGCACCTGCTCGAGGGCCTGTTCTTCGGCATCCAGAACACCCAGCAGGCCGTCAGCCAGCGGGAACGGCTGCTCGCCCTCGGGTCGCTGTCGGCCGGCCTGACCCACGAGCTGAACAACCCGGCCGCGGCCGCGGTGCGCGCCACCTCGACGCTGCGCGAGCGCGTCGCCGGGATGCGGCACAAGCTCGGGCTGATCGCGGCGGGCCCCTACGAGCGGGCCGACCTCGAGACCCTCATGCGCCTGCAGGAGGACGCCGCCGACCGCGTCGGCAAGGCCCCGGAGCTCGGCCCCCTCGAGACCGGCGACGCCGAGGACGAGGTCGGCGAGTGGATCTCCGACCAGGGCATCGACGGCGGCTGGGACATCGCACCGAACTTCGTGGCCGCCGGGATCGACGTCGAGTGGCTGGGCCAGGTCAAGGCCAGCGTGCCGCCGGCGATCCTGGAGAGCGCGGTCCGCTGGCTGAACTACACGGTCGAGACCGAGCTGCTCATGAACGAGATCGCGGACTCGACCACCCGGGTGTCGACCCTGGTCGGCGCGGCGAAGCAGTACTCGCAGATGGACCGCGCGCCGTACCAGACCGTCGACGTGCACGAGCTGCTCAAGTCCACGCTCGTCATGCTGCACGGCAAGTTCGGCGACGGCGTGACGCTGGTCAAGGACTTCGACCGCAGCCTGCCGAAGATCTCCGTCTACGCCGCCGAGCTCAACCAGGTCTGGACGAACCTGATCGACAACGCGGTCCAGGCCATGAACGGCAGGGGCACGCTGACCGTGCGCACCGCGCGGGAGGGTGACCGGCTGCTCGTCGAGATCGCCGACACCGGCCCCGGGATCCCCGCGGAGATCCGGTCGCGGATCTTCGAGCCGTTCTTCACCACGAAGGCCGTCGGCGAGGGCACCGGGCTCGGCCTGGACATCTCCTGGCGGATCGTGGTGAACCGGCACCACGGCGACCTGCGCGTCCTCTCCGAGCCGGGGAACACGCGGTTCCAGGTCCTGCTTCCCTTCGACGCCCTCGTGGAGGAGTCGTGACGACCATCGACCCGTCCGTGCCGCCGTCGGGCACCGGGTGCGCGGAGTGCGACGCCGCCGGCGGCTGGTGGGTGCACCTGCGCCGGTGTGCGACCTGCGGACACGTCGGCTGCTGCGACACCTCCCCCGAGCAGCACGCGACCGCGCACTTCCGCTCCACCGGCCACGCGGTCGTGCAGAGCTTCGAGCCGGGCGAGGACTGGTTCTGGGACTACGAGCGCGAGGTCGCGCTCTCCGGTCCGGCGCTGGCCCCGCCGTCGCACCGGCCCGAGGACCAGCCCGTGCCCGGCCCCGCGGGCCGGGTACCCGCGGACTGGCGCTCCAGGATCCACTGATCCCGGCGCCCGGGAGCGCGGGGGCGGGGCGGAGAATCGTGCTGTGCTGACCAGTGCCGGGATCCTGCTCCACCGCGACCGCGACGGGATCGTCGAGGTGCTCCTCGGGCACATGGGCGGGCCCTTCTGGGCCCGCAAGGACGCCGCGGCCTGGTCGATCCCGAAGGGCGAGCTCGACGAGGGCGAGGAGCCCGTCGCCGCGGCGCGCCGGGAGTTCGCCGAGGAGCTGGGCTTCCCGCCGCCCGACGGGGAGCTGCACGCGCTGGGCTCGGTCGTCCAGTCCGGCCGGCGCAAGACCGTCCTCGGGTTCGCGCTGGCCGGCGACGTGCCCGACCGGGAGGTCGCGGCCGTCGCCGAGCGGCCCGACGACGGGTCGTGGGTCGAGATCGAATGGCCGCGCAACTCCGGGCGCCGGCTGCGCTTCCCGGAGATCGACCGGGCCGCTTGGTTCGACCTGGCCACGGCGCGGGTGAAGCTCGTGAAGGGTCAGCTGCCCTTCCTCGACCGCCTCGAGGCGCTCCTGACCACGACCTGACGCAGCGGGTTCCCGACCTCCCTTCTGAATCGATCGTGAGCCGGTTCACCTGCGGAGAAGTGGCGATCACGGTCCGGGCTCTGCCAAGGTGGAACGTCGACGCACGCGGTCGTGCGTCCCGTACTCCGACCGCCCGTCGCGCGCGCCCTCCCCGAGCGTCGCGACCGTCACGGTGGGCCCCTCCGGCCGGCAACCCGAGCGCCGCCGGAGTGCGCGGCCCGCCCGAGGACCCCGTTCATGCCCGTCTCCCCCGCCGGGTCGCGCCGCCGTACCCCCGTGCGCCTCCGCGATCTCCGTCCGTTTCCCCGCACAGCCCTTCCGACCAGGCCGTCCCGCACTGCCCCCGGGCCCGCCTCCTTCCGCCGTCTGCGCGCCGCCGTGACCGCGCTCTTCGCGTTCGACGGCGCCGTGTTCGGCAGCTGGGCCGCCCGCATCCCCGACGTCACCACCCAGGTCGGCGCCACCCACGCCACGCTGGGCGTCGCGCTGCTGTGCGTGTCGGTCGGCGCCCTGGCCAGCATGCAGCTCACCGGTCTGCTCGCCACCCGCTTCGGCGCCGGCCGGGTCGCGCTGGCGGGCAGCGCCGGGGCGGCGCTCGTCCTCCCGCTGCCGGGGCTGGCGACGTCGATCCCCCGGCTCTCGGCCGCCCTGCTGCTGTTCGGCGCGTTGACCGGGATGGTCAACGTCGCCATCAACAGCGCGGGCGTGGCCGTCGAGGCCCGGCGGCCCGGCCGGCCCCTGCTGCCCGCGCTGCACGCCGCGTTCAGCCTCGGCGGACTCGCCGGCGCCGCGGCGGGCGGGGTCGCCTCCACGCTCGGTCCGGTGCTGCCGCACCTCGCGGCCGTCGGCGTGGTCGGCCTCGTGATCGTGGCCGCGACCCGCTCGACGCTCGCCGGCCTCCGGGACGGCTCACCGCCCGCGTCGCCGGACGACCGCCCGGAGCCGTCGTCCCCCCGCCGCCGGGGGCGAGGCCTGGTCGTCCTTCTCGGCCTGATCGCCGGCTGCACCGCCTTCGGCGAGGGTGCGATCACCGACTGGGGCGCCCTGCACCTGCGCGAGACCCTCGGCGCCACGCCCGCCCTGGCCGCGGCCGGCTACTCCTGCTTCTCGCTGGCCATGGCGTGCGGACGGCTCACCGGTGGTGTGCTGCTCCGCCGGCTCGGCGAGACCCGGCTGCTCGGCGGCGGCGCGCTGCTCGCGGCCGCCGGGATGGCCGCCGCGCTGCTCACCTCGTCGCCCGAGCTGGCGCTGGCCGGCTTCGTGCTGGTCGGGCTGGGCCTGGCGAACCTCTTCCCGGTCACGATCGCACGGGCCGGGGCGCACTCGGGCTCGCGCGGCGTGGCCCTCGCGTCGACCGTCGGCTACAGCGGGCTGCTCGGCGGGCCGCCCGCCATCGGGTTCCTCGCCGAGCACGCCGGTCTCCCGGCCGCGCTGGCGTCCGTGCCGCTCCTGGCCGTCGTCGCCGCCGGGCTGGCGCTGGCCGTCGCGGCCGAGAAGCCCCGGCTCCGGCTCCCGGCCCGGCTGCCGTTGCCGACCCTGCCGACCCTGCCGACCCTGCTGCCCCCGTCCTCCCGGCCGGTCCGCGTGACCCGAGCCGTCCGCGCGACCCGGGCCACCCTCGGCCGCGTCGCGCAGGCCACGGCCCGGCCCGTCGACCCCACCGGGCTCGGGATCCTCGCCGCCCGCACGGCGACCGCGATCGCGCACACCCAGCCGTTGCGCATCGTCCGCAGTGCCGGTTCCCGGGTCGCGGTGACCGCCCGCCCGGCGATGCTGCGCGGCGGGGCGATCGTCCACCGGGCCGCGGCGGACCTGTCCGCCCTCACCCCGGCGACGACGACCACCCCGCCCACCCGCGCCCCCGGGGCGCACATCCGCCCCTACCCGGGCCTCGAGCAGCTGGCCTCCTGACGAGCCGCAACTCAGGAGGACAAGCGCTTCACGAGCCGCCGCCGTGCCCTGCCGACCCGCTTGCGGAGCCGTCGGCGGGGCCGGCGGGTGGACCGGGCGAACCGGTCGGCGGCCGCGCGGATCTCGGGGACCCGCAGGCTCCCCTGCAGCCCCCGCTGCACGTCCACCTTCCGCGGCAGCAGGAGCCGGACGCCGACCTTCCCCACCTTCACGGCCAGGAACCCGACGGCGAGGCCGACCGGAAGCAGGACCACGGTCACGCAGAGCACCAGCCCCACGACCAGCAGCAGCGTGGCCAGCACCAGCAGCAGGACCCCGCCCACCGCCCGCATCGCGCGGACCATCGCGCACCCCCCGTCGTCGGGGCCGACGCGGACCCGCACCGCATCGGACTACATCCCGCGACGCTTAGCACACGGCGCGTGGGGGTACCACCGCCGACATGCCGAACTCGAGCATCAAGAACGAGAAGATGTACGAGGAGCTGCGTGACCGCGGCGAGAGCAAGGAGAAGGCCGCCCGGATCGCGAACGCCTCCGCCGCCGAGGGGAAGAAGAAGGTCTCCTCGCGCGGCGGGAAGTCCGGCTCCTACGACGACATGACCAAGGACGAGCTCTACGAGCGCGCCAAGAAGGTCGGCATCGAGGGCCGGTCGGACATGTCGAAGGACGAGCTGGTGAAGGCCCTGCGCGACCACTGACCATGCCGGGCGCTGCTCGGCTGGCGGCCTCCGGCGGGACGGGCCACCCTTGTCGTGAACAAGGTTCGGCGCGTTTCGTCCGGGACCGCGGACGGGATCGTCCCACCGCGAGGAGGAGCACCGTGAGCAGCAGCGACGACGGGGACCGGGTACGGACCGCGGAGGACCGGGCCGCCCACCGGCTCGATCTCGTGCACCGCACGGGATCGGTGGTGATCGGGCTCGGCCTCTGGGTGTTCGCGGTGCTGGGGTTCGCGCAGCGCCTCGAGTTCTTCTCCACCCAGGGGCAGCCGGTGCTCGGCCTGTCCTCCAACGGCCTGCTCTCCACGATCTCCGTGGTCTTCGGTGCGGTCCTGGTCGGCGCGGGGATCCGCGGCGGCCGGCTCTCCTCGACCGTGCAGGTCGTGGTCGGGGCGCTGTTCCTGCTTTCCGGCATCGCGAACGTGCTGGTCCTGAACTCGGCCCTCGACGTCCTCGCGTTCCGGATGCCCAACGTGATCTTCAGCCTGGTCGTCGGCGGCATCCTGCTGACCGTCGGGTCCTGGGGCCGGTTCACCGGACGGCTGCGCGCGGACAGCCCCTACGCCCGCGAGCGGACGGTCGGCACGTTCGAGGACCCGCAGCTGAGCCCCCAGCTCAGCGGCATCGCGCTCGACGGGAGCGCAGCCGAGGCCGCCGCGGCCCGCGAGCTGGCCGAGGCGGAGCGGGCGGTCGCCGAGCACCGCGCCCGGCCCGAGGTCGTGGCCGCCGTGCACGCGCTCGACGGGCTGCGCCGCCCCGAGGACCGCATCCACGCGTGGCAGCGGCACGCTCCCTCCTGAGAACTCCCGGCGCCGTCGTGGCCGCGGTACCCCGCCGACGCCGGACGCCCGCCCGCCGCCGGACGAGAGCCCTCCGGCGGCGGGCGGGGAACGTCCCTACCCGCGCGGCACGATCGGCGGCCGGCGGTGCGCCCGCACCTCCGGCGGTTCCCCGGCGTACCGCTCCACCTGCACCGTGGTGAGCTGCCCGGTGCACGCCTGGGCCAGTCGCGAGGTCCCGACGTCGCGGGTCAGCACGTTCGGGTTGCCGTGCACGCAGGTCGGGTCGTCCGCCGATGCCGGCGTGTACCAGGCTCCGGTGGGCAGCTGGACGACCCCGGCCCGCACGTCGTCGGTCACCCGGGCGGCGGCCAGGCAGGCGCCGCGGGCGTTGTGCAGCCGGACGACGTCGCCCTCGCCGATCCCCCGCGGCGCGGCGTCGGCGGGGTGGATCCGCACGACCTCGCGCCCGCCGACCTTGCCCGCCGCGCTGGTGGCGCCGAAGTCCAGCTGGCTGTGCAGCCGCGTCGACGGCTGGTTCGACACCAGCCAGAGCGGTCGGTCCGGGGTGGGTGGCTCGGTCGGCGGGAGCCACGTCGGGTGGCCCGGGCAGTCGTCGTAGCCGAACGACGCGATCCGCTCCGACGCGAGCTGGATCCGCCCGGACTCGGTGGGCAGCCGGCCGGTGCCGGCGCGGAAGGCCGCGAGCAGGCCGCCGTCGTCGGCTCCCGGGGGCAGCTCGTGCTCCCCCGCCGCCCAGAACTCCTCGAACGTCGGCGCGGGGAACCCCTTGTCCGCCAACGCCTTCTCGGTCCGTTCCCACAGGTGCGCGAGCCAGTCGCGGGTCGTCCGGCCCTCGGTGAACCGCTCACCGAACCCGAGCCGGTCGGCCAGCTCGGCGAGGATGCTGTGGTCGTCGCGGGCCTCGCCGTAGGGCTCGGCGACCTGCTTCATGGCCACGACCAGCGGGTCCGTGCCGTGCGCGCCGATGTCCTCGCGCTCGAGCGTGGTCGTGGCGGGCAGGACGACGTCGGCGTGGCGCGCCGTGGCCGTCCACACCGACTCGTGCACCACGAAGGTGTCCACCCGGCCCAGCGCCCGGCGCAGCCGCGCGAGGTCCTGGTGGTGGTGGAAGGGGTTGCCGCCGCACCAGTACATCAGCCGGATGTCGGGGTAGGTCCGCTCCTCGCCGTTGTACGAGTAGCGCTCGCCGGGGTGCAGGAGCATGTCCGCCACCCGCGCGACGGGGATGTAGCTGCGCACCGGGTTCGGCCGCCGCGACAGGGTCGGGACCGGGACGGCGTTGCGCGGACGTCCGTAGTGCCCCAGCGAGCCGAGGCCGTAGACGAACCCGCCGCCGGGGAGCCCGATCTGGCCGAGCATCGCCGCGAGCGCGAGCCCGGCCCACACCGGCTGCTCGCCGTGCTCGGCGCGCTGCAGGGACTGCGAGACGGTGACGAGGGTGCGACCGGCGGCGAGCCGGCGGGCGAGGGTCCGGATCTCCTCCGCGTCGATCCCGCAGATCCGCGCGGCCCACTCGGCGTCGTGCCCGCGCAGGGAGCGCTCGAACTCCGGCCAGCCCGCGCAGTGGTCCGTGAGGAAGTCGCGATCGTGCAGGCCTTCGGCGCGCAGGGTGTGCGCCAGGCCGAGCATCAGGGCGGCGTCGGTGCCGGGCTCCGCGGCGAGCCACCGGGCGTCGACCTCCGCCGGAAGGTCCTGCCGCAGCGGGCTGACCAGCACGAACCCCGCACCCCGCCGGTGCGCCGCCCGCATCGCGCCGCGCTCGACGTGCCGGCTCACCCCGCCCGCCGCGACCGTCGAGTTCTTCAGCGCCATCCCGCCGAACGCCAGCACGGTGTCGGTGTGCGCGGCGATCTGGTCCCACGTCACCACCGAGCGGGTCACGGCGTCGAACGGCCCGAGGACGTGCGGGATCAGCACCTCCGCCGCCCCGCCGGAGTACGTGTTGACCGACTGCGTGTAGCCGCCCGCCAGGCCCAGGAAGCGGTGGATCTGCCCCTGGGCGTGGTGGAAGCGGCCGGCGCTGGCCCAGCCGTAGGAGCCGCCGTAGACCGCGGTCGGGCCGTGCTCGGCGTGCACGCGGCGGAACTCGCCGGCGAGCCGGTCGAGCACCTCGTCCCAGCCGACCTCGAGGAACTCCTCCCGCCCGCGGCGGTCGGTCGGCCCGGGCCCCTGCTCCCACCAGCTCCGCCGGACCGACGGGCGGGCCACGCGGACCGGGTTGCGGACGGCGGCGGGGATGTTCTGCAGGACCGGGGACGGGTTCGGGTCGGCCTCGTGCGGCCGGACCTGCAGCTCACCCTCCCGCCATTCGGCCCGGAACACTCCCCAGTGCGCGCTGTGCGGGACCGCCGTCATGCCGTCCATCATGCGGCACGCGCCGGAGCCGGCCGGCGCCGATAAGGTCGGCGCATGGCACGGACGCCCCGGCGGCACGATCACGACGCGGGCGGCGACCGCGCCCTCCTCGACGCCAAGGCCGCGCTGCGCGAGGAGGTCTGGACCGCGCTGACCAAGGCGAAGGTCGCGCGGTTCCCGGGTGCCCGGAACCGGATCTCCAACTTCACCGGGGCGGAGAAGGCCGCCGAGCTCCTGCGGTCGCTGCCGGAGTGGGAGAAGGCCCGCGCGGTGAAGTCCAACCCGGACTCCGCGCAGCTCCCCGTCCGACAGCGTGCGCTCGAGGACGGCAAGACGCTCTACATGGCCGTGCCGAAGCTCGCCGAGGAGGACCCGTTCTTCCTGCTCGACCCGGAACACCTGGCCGATCCGCCCCGCCGCGCGGTGTCGATCAAGAACGCCACCCGCTCGGCCCGCCGGGTGGCCGTCGACGACCTCGACCCGGTCGACCTCGTCGTGACGGGCTGCGTCGCGGTCGGCGAGGACGGCGCGCGGCTGGGCAAGGGCGGCGGGTTCGCCGACCTCGAGTTCGCGCTGGCCGGCGCGGCCGGGCTGATCTCCGACCGGACCGTCGTCGTCACCACGGTGCACGCGCTGCAGGTCCGCCCGGCCGGGGTGATCCCGACCGCGGCCCACGACATCCCCGTCGACCTCGTCGTCACCCCCGAGCGGGTGATCGACTGCCGGCCGACGCGGGGTGAGCGGCCCACCGGGGAAGTCCTGTGGGGATCGCTCACCGACGAGAAGATCGCCGCGATCCCGCTGTTGCAGAAGCTCCGCGCCCAGGGAGGTGCCTCGTGACCCGGATCGAGCTGGTCCAGGGGGACATCACGACCCAGGAGGTCGACGCCGTCGTCAACGCCGCCAACTCGTCCCTGCTCGGCGGCGGGGGCGTCGACGGCGCGATCCACCGCGCCGGCGGGCCGGCGATCCTCGCCGAGTGTCGGGAGCTGCGGGAGACGCGCTACCCGGACGGGCTGCCCACCGGCCAGGCCGTGGCCACCACCGCGGGGAACCTGCCCGCCCGCTGGGTGATCCACACCGTCGGCCCGGTGTACGCGAAGAAGGAGGACCGCTCGCACCTCCTCGCCTCGGCGTACCGGGAGTCGCTGCGGGTCGCCGACGAGCTCGGCGCCCGGACCGTCGCCTTCCCCGCGGTTTCGGCGGGGATCTACGGATGGCCCCTCGACGACGCCGCCCGCATCGCCGTCACCACGGTGCGCGAGGCCGACACGCAGGTCGAGGTGGCGCGGTTCGTGCTGTTCAGCGCGGAGATCCTGCGCGCGTTCGAGAAGGTGTGAGAGGAGTTCGATGATCACGATCGAGGGATCGAGGCCGTCGGTGGACCCGCAGGCGTGGGTCGCGCCGGGTGCCGTGCTGGCCGGGCGCGTGCGGCTCGAGGCCGAGGCGAGCGTCTGGTACACGTGCGTGCTGCGCGGCGACATGGACTCGATCACCGTCGGCGCCCGCTCCAACATCCAGGACGGCACCGTCGTGCACGCCGACCCCGGGTTCCCCGTCACGATCGGGTCCGGGGTCAGCGTGGGGCACCGGGCGGTGCTGCACGGCTGCACCGTCGAGGACGACGTGCTGGTCGGCATGGGCGCCGTGGTGCTCAACGGCGCCCGCATCGGCTCCGGCACGATCGTCGCGGCCGGCGCGGTGATCACCCAGGGCGTGGAGATCCCGCCGAACTCGCTGGTCGCGGGCGTGCCGGGCAAGGTGCGCAAGGACACGGGCGAGGAGGAGCGCAAGGGCATCGCCCTCAACGCCGCCGCCTACGTCCACCTCGCCGGCGTCCACCGCGCCGCCACCTGATGCGTTATGGAACCATAACGCGCTCAAACGCCCTCAGAATTCGCATTATGGTTCCATAACGCGTTCAAACGGGCCTGGAAATCGCGTTATGGTTCCATAACGCGAGTCAGTCGAGTACCGACCACTCCCCCCGGGCGACCCGGCCGGCGAGGGTGAGCAGGCCGACGGCGTGGTCGTGCAGGCGCTGCCCGATCTCCTGGGGCGCCTTGCCCGCGCCGGCCCGCGCCCACGTCCCCTCCAGGACGATCCCGAGCTTGAACCCGGCGAGCGCGGTGTACCAGTCGACGTGCACCGGCTCGCGGCCCCCGGCCTCGGCGTAGGCCGAGACCAGTTCCTTGCGGGTGGGCAGGCCGCCGAGCTGCGCCAGCGGCCCCCCGACGTCCATCGCGGTGGGCTCCTGCGGCCAGGTCACCATCAGCCAGCCCAGGTCCAGCAGCGGATCGCCGACCGTGCACATCTCCCAGTCGACGATCGCCGCCACCTCGGGCTCGGTGCGCGCGAGCAGCACGTTGTTGAGGTGGAAGTCGCCGTGCATCACGCCGGGCGGCGCGTCGGCGGGCCGGTGCTCCTCCAGCCACCGGGCGACCAGCTCGACGTCCGGCAGCCCGCCGGGCTCCCAGTCCGGGAACTCGCGGTAGCCCTCGAGGTGGCGCAGCCACTGCGGGACCTGCTTCTCCAGGAAGCTGCCAGGCTTGCGCAGCACGTCCAGGCCCTGCGCGGTGGGATCGAGCGCCCCGAGCCGGGACAGCGCCCGCGCCATGGCCAGGCCCTGCCCGTGCCGCAGCGCCGGGTCGGCGCGCTGCTCGGGCGTGACCTCCTCGCCGGGGTTGACGCCGTCGATCAGCTCCATGAGGTAGAAGACGACGCCGAGCACGGAGGTGTCGTCGCAGCCGGCGACCAGGCGCGGGTGCGGGACCCCGGTGCCGGCGAGGCCGCGCAGCACGGTGATCTCCCGCGCGATCGTGCGGTCGCTCGTCGGCCGCGGGTGCTCGGGCGGGCGGCGCAGCACCACCGGCCGGCCGTCGAGCTCGATCCGCAGCACGACGTTCTGGGTCCCGCCCGCCAGCGGTGTGACCTCCCCGATCCGGCCCTCGATGCCCTGGGTGCGCAGCCAGTCCGCCAGCCGGTCGAGGTCGACGGTGTCGACGGGGCTCATCGCTCGTTCCGCTCCGCGCGCAGCCGCCGGGTCTCCTCCGAGGTCCGGGCGCCGAGCAGCCCGGCGGCGGAGTCGACGAGCTGGCTCACGAACAGCCGGTGGTCGCGCCGGCCGGGGGCGCGGGCGCGCTGGGCCAGCTCGACGTCGACGAACCGGATCACGTGGAAGCGCCGGTGCAGGACCACGGCGTCGGGGTCGAGCAGCGGCTCCAGCAGGGCGCGCCAGCGCAGGATGCTGCCGCCCTCGACGTCGTAGCCGAGCGGTTCGGTCTGCGGTTCGGGTCGGGTCAGCAGGTCGGCCACGGTGCGCAGGTAACCGGCGCCGCTCGCGCCCTGGTCCAGCTTCACCGCGCTCGGCCGGACGAGGGCGCCGGCGAGCGCGGCGAGGCGGGCGTCGGCGTCGCCGGCGGTGCCCGCGGCCAGGGCGGCCTCGTACTCGTCGAGCAGGGCGTGCCGGGCCGCCTCGATCTCGGGCCGGTGCCGCTCGATCAGCGCCTTGAGCAGGCCGTCCCGGTCGGTGAACCAGTACTGCGCGGCGATCACGTTGCGTGCCCCGGCGGCGCGGCCGATCTCGCGCAGCGACACCGACTCGCTGCCCCGCTCGGCGAAGAGCGCCTCGGCGGCGTCGAGCAGGCGGGTCCGTGTATCGGTCCTGCCGTCGGTCCTCGTGTCCGTGTCGGTCATGCCGGCGCCCAGGCCATACCGCCGTCGACCTTGAGGATCGCGCCGGTGGTGAAGCTGGAGTCGGCGCCGGTCAGGTACCGCACGGCCCCGACGATCTCCTCCGCCTCACCGATCCGGCCCAGCGCCGCGGTCTCCCCCTTGGCGAACATCTCGTCGTCCCACGCCTTGCTGATGTCCGTGCGGAACATCCCCGGCATGACGCCGTTGACCCGCACGGTGGGCCCGAAGGCGCGCGCCAGGCCGAGGGTCAGCGCGTTGAGCCCCGCCTTCGCGGTGGCGTAGGGCAGCTCCCCGGGCTGCGGCTGGACGGCGGCGATGCTGCTGACGTTGACGATCTGCCCGCCCTCACCCTTCTGCATCGCCTCGCCCGCCCGCACCGCGAGCCGGAACGGGCCCTTGAGGTTCACCCCGATCACCTTGTCGAACAGGTCCTCGCCCACCTCACCGAGCGAGGGGTACAGCGGCGACATGCCCGCGTTGTTCACGAGGACGTCGATCCGGCCGAACTCCTCGAGCACGCGGTCCATCAGTGCGTCGCAGTCCGCCCAGCGGCCCACGTGGCAGGCGATCCCGAGGGCCGACACCCCGAACTCCTCGTGCAGCTCCGCGGCGAGGGCCTCGCAGGCCTCGGCCTTGCGGCTGGCCACGACCACCCGGTGGCCGCGGCCCGCGAGATCCCGGCAGATCTCGCGTCCCATGCCCCGGCTGCCCCCGGTCACGACAGCGACCTTGCTGTCCATCGGCATCCTCCGTTCATGCGCCTGCATCACCGAACGGAGAGCCTAGCCGGTGATCAGCGCGTGGAGCCCCGTTCGCGCCATTCCTCGTCCTCGCGGTCGGCCTGCTCGGTCCGCTCGCGGGCGATCTCGAGGGCTCGCGCGGCCGTCTCCTTGTCCGGGTACGGGCCCAGGCGGTCCGCGGCCCGGCAGCCCTCCGGGCCCTCCACGGTGTGGTGCTTGAGGCAGAAGAACCATTGCTGCTCGCTCATGGGGGTGAGCGTGGCAGGTCCGGGCCGATCACGCTTGTGCATGCCTTGTCAGTTATATAACTGTCGGGGTATCTTGCGGGAGTGCTGCCGTTCGCCGTCCTCGCCGAACCCACCCGGCGCCGGATCCTCGATCTCCTGCGGGAACGCCCGCGCCTGGTCGGGGAGATCGGCGCCGAGCTGGGCCTCAGCCAACCGGGCACGTCGAAGCACCTGCGGGTGCTGCGCGAGGCCGGCCTGGTCGAGGTGCAGCCGGAGGCGCAACGGCGCCGGTACGCGCTGCGGGCCGAGCCGCTCGCCGAGCTCGACGCCTGGCTCGCCCCCTACCGCCGCTTCTGGGACCGGCGGATCGACGCCCTCGAACGGGAGCTCGACCGGATGCCCGACCCCGACCCCGACCCCGACCCCGATTCCGACCCCGACCCTGCCGAGGAGACATCGTGACCCCCGACAGCCTCACCCTGCGCGACGGCCGCACCGTGCTCCGCCTGGAGCGACCCCTCCCCCACCCGCCGGAGAAGGTGTGGCGCGCCCTGACCACGCCGGAGCACCTCGAGCGCTGGTTCCCGTCGACCGTGCGCCTCGACCTGCGCGAGGGCGGGGAGATCCTGTTCGACGACGGCGACTCCCGCGGCGTGGTCACCGACCTGGACCCGCCCCGGCTGTTCGCCTTCAGCTGGGGCGACTCGGACCACCTGCGCTGGGAGGTCCACCCGGCCGACGGCGGGTCGCTGCTGGTCCTGCACCACGCCTTCACCGACCGCTACGGCGCCGCGAGCTTCGCGACGGGCTGGTCCGCCTGCGTCGAGGGGTTGTCGCAGCTGCTGGCGGGCACCGACCCCGCACCGACCGTCGACATGACCGCGCGGCACGAGGAGTACGTCCGGGAGTTCGCGCTGGACGCCCCGGAGATCGAGGGCGACACGGTCCGGGTCGAGCGGCAGCTCACCGCCCCCGCCGACGTCGCCCGCCCGCTGCTGGGACCGGCCGCGCTGTCCGGCGGCGCGGTGCAGTGGGAGCTGGTCGAGGGCACGGGGCACGGCGCGCGCCTGGTCGCGGTGGCGACCGGCCCGTTCGACGTCCCGCCCGCCGAGGCCGCCGCCGAGCTGCGGGCGAAGGTGCAGGAGATCGCGACGACCCTCGCCTCCACCCGTCCCAGCCCGGACGCCGTGGCTCCATGACGCTCACCGGCGCGCCCCTCTCCAGGCGTTATGGATCCATGACGCTGGCCAGGGCGGCCCATCCGAGCGTTATGGATCCATAACGCTGGCTGGCCCTCTCGAGGCTCCATGGTGCGGATCGTGCGGGTTCTTGTGCGTTGCTAACAGCTCTGAGTACGAGCTATCGTCGGCCGCATGAGCGCACCCACCTCCACCTCCGACGACGTCCTGCGCCTCGTCGTGGGGATGCGGCGCGTGCTCCGCCGCCGGCTGCGCGCGAGGTTCGGGCGGCCGCCGTTGCGCGGGGCGCAGGCCGAGCTGCTGCAGCAGGTCGAAGCCGAGCCCGGGATCGGGGTGGCCGCGGCCGCGCGTGCCCTCTACCTCGCCGGCAACTCGGTGAGCACACTGGTCAACCAGCTCGTCGACGACGGGTTGCTGCGCCGCGAGGCCGACCCCGCCGACCGCCGCGCCGTCCGGCTCTTCCTCACGCCCGGGGCCGTGGACCGCCTCGCGCGGCGCCGCGCCGCACGCCGCGAACTCCTCGACGACGCGTTCGCCCGGCTCGACACCGGCGAGCGGACCGCGATCACCGCCGCGCTCCCCGCCCTGGAGCGGCTCCTCGCCGCCCTCGAGGAGCCGCCCGTCCCGGAACCGGCCGCCCCGCCTCCGCCCACCCCGGAACCGGCCACCCCGGAACCGGCCGCCACCGTTCGGCCCACCCCGGAGCCGGCCACCCCGCTCGCGTCCGCACCCGTCCGGCCCGCACGACCGTCCGCAGGAGAGGCCCCGTGACCAGCTCCTCCGACAGCACCGCTGCACCGGCCGTCCGCTGCACCGGGCTGCGCCAGGCCTTCGGCGACACCGTCGCGGTCGACGGTCTCGACCTCGAGGTCCGGCGCGGCGAGGTCTTCGGCCTGCTCGGCCCCAACGGTGCCGGCAAGACCACCACGATCCGCTCGATCACCACACTGCTGCCCGCCCCGCCCGGCACGGTCACGGTCCTGGGCCGCGACGTCGCCCGACAGAAGACCCAGGTCCGGCGGCTGATCGGGTACGTCCCGCAGCAGCTCTCCGCCGACGGCACGCTGACCGGACGGGAGAATGTCATGCTGTTCGCCCGGCTCTTCGACGTCCCGCGCCGCGCCCGGAAGGTGCAGGTCGAGGGCGTGCTCGAGGCGATGGACCTCGTCGAGGCCGCGGACCGCCCCGTCAAGACCTACTCCGGCGGCATGGTGCGCCGCCTGGAACTGGCCCAGGCGCTGGTGAGCGCGCCGCAGCTGCTCGTCCTCGACGAGCCGACCGTCGGGCTCGACCCCGTTGCCCGGGACGGCGTGTGGGAGCGGATCACCCGGACCCGCGCCGAGACCGGGATGACCGTGCTGGTCACCACGCACGCCATGCAGGAGGCGGACGAGCACTGCGAGCGCATCGCGCTGATGCACCGCGGCCGGGTCCGGGCCCTGGGCACCCCCGAGGAGCTCAAGGGCGCGATCGGGGCCGGGCGGGACGGGGGCGCGGCCACGCTCGACGACGTCTTCCGCCACCACACCGGCGACACCCTCGACAACGACAAGGGAGGGATCCGCGATGTCCGCGCCGCTCGCCGCACCGCCGGCCGCCTGGGTTGACACCGAGCCGGGGCCGGTCGCCCTGCTCCGCACCGCCCTGTCCCGCATCGCCACGATGTGCCTGGTGGAGCTGCAGAAGCTCCGCCACGACCGCACCGAGCTCGTCACGCGCGCGGTGCAGCCCGCGCTGTGGCTGATCATCTTCGGCCAGGTCTTCACCAACATCCACGCGATCCCGACCGGGAACATCCCGTACCTGGACTTCCTCGCCCCGGGGATCCTGGCCCAGTCGGCACTGTTCATCGCGATCTTCTACGGCATCCAGATCATCTGGGAGCGCGACGCCGGCGTGCTGGCCAAGCTCCTCGTGACCCCGACGCCACGGGTCGCCCTGGTCGCGGCGAAGGCGTTCGCGGCCGGGGTGCGGGCGGTGGCCCAGGCCGTCGTCGTGCTGCTGCTGGCACTGGTCCTGGGGGTGTCGCTCACGGCGAACCCGCTGAAACTGCTGGGTGTGGTCGTGGCGCTGATGCTCGGCTCGGCCTTCTTCTGCTGCCTGTCGATCACGATCGCGGGGCTGGTGCTGTCCCGCGACCGGCTGATGGGCATCGGGCAGGCGATCACCATGCCGCTGTTCTTCGCCTCGAACGCGCTCTACCCGGTGGAGCTCATGCCGACGTGGCTGCAGTGGGTCAACCACGTCAACCCGCTGTCCTACGAGGTGGAGGCCCTGCGCGGTCTGCTGATCGGCGCGCCGGCGCGGCTGGGACTCTGCTTCGGCGTGCTCGTCCTCGCCGCCGCCGTGATGATCACGATCGCCAGCTCCCTGCTCCCCCGCCTCACGCGCTGACGCGCCCGCGCGCGGGAGGTGGTGCCGGAGCACCGCTCACGGCGCACGGCAGATCCGCACCACCACCGTGGCGACCTGCTCGGCGATCACGTCGGCGGGGGCCAGCGGGAGCACGATGTGGCTCACCGTGAGCCGGGCGGCGGTCTCGGCGGCGAGCCCGACGACGTCGGCGTCGAGGTCGGGCCGGCGGCGCCGGAGGTACCCCGCGGCCCGCTCCCGCGCCGCCGCCACGATCGGCTCGCTGTCCGTGCCGAACAGCTCCGGGGTGCCGTCCTCGCCGGTCAACAGCGTCTTGAGCAACGGGTTGTCCTCCGCGCGCGCCAGCGCCCCGCGCACCGCCGCGACCCAGGCCGCGTGCAGGTCCGCCTCCCCGGCCAGGGCCTGCTCGATCTCGTCGAGGAACCGTTCGGTGGAGCGCAGGACCAGCGCCGACGCCACACCCCGGCGGTCACCGAACTCGTTGTAGAGCGTCTGCCGGCTCACGCCCACCCGGGTGGCCAGGTCCCGCATCGAGAAGGCCCGGAACCCCCGGTCGACGACGAGCTCCTCGGCGACGTCGAGCGCGTCGTCGCGCAGTCCGACGCGGGCCCGCTGGGCCATCGACCTCGGTTCCATCGCACCAGCCTGGACGCATCCGCCGAATCCGTCAACCATGTGGACACATCGTGTCACAGTGTCTAACGTCGGCGGCACAGCCGAGGTCGAGGGAGACTCACGTGACGGTGATCGAGCAGGTGCGACGGATCGGTGCGGGGATCGGGTCCCTCCCGCGCCACGCCCGCGAGCGGTACTCCTCCGTACTCACCCTGCCGCTGCCCGCGCAGGTCGACCGCGCCCTGCTCGAGCGCTCGGCCGGGGGCGTCGGCTCCCCGCTCTCCCCCGCGCCGGAGGGCCTGCGCCCGGTGCCCGGCGACGAGGGGCTCCCGCTGCTCGGGCACGCGCTCGGCTACGTCCGCTTCGGCACCGACCTCAACCGCCGCCGCAGCGCGCACTACGGGCCCGTCTGGTGGATGCGCACCCCGAACGGCCGTGCGGTCGTCGTCGGCGGGGCGGCCGCCACCCGCGAGGTGCTGACCAACCGGGACAAGGCCTTCTCCCAGGAGGGCTGGCGGGTCCTCGTCGACAGGTTCTTCCACCGCGGGCTCATGCTCATGGACTTCGACGAGCACCGCGCGCACCGGCGGATCATGCAGGAGGCGTTCACCGCCGACCGCATCAAGGCCTACGTCGACCAGGCCGTGCCCGTGATCCGGGACGTCGTGCCGAGCTGGGAGGGTTCGCTGCGGCTCTACCCGACCCTCAAGAAGATGACGCTCGACATCGCCACCCGGGTGTTCATGGACGCCCGCAGCGGGCCGGAGGCGGAGGCCGAGCTTGCGGAGCCGACCCTTGACGCCGACGAGATCAACCGGGCGTTCGTCGACTGCGTGCGGGCGGCCAACGCGTTCGTGCGCTACCCCGTCCCGGGTTCGCGCTGGCAGAAGGGCCTGCGCGGGCGGGCGGTGCTGGAGAAGTGGTTCCGCGACGCGCTGCCGGCCAAGCGCGCGGGGACGGGCGACGACCTGTTCACCGCGCTGTGCCACGTCGTGACGCCGGAGGGCGAGCGGTTCTCCGACGACGACGTCGTCAACCACATGATCTTCCTGATGATGGCCGCGCACGACACGTCGACCATCGCCACGGCGTCGGCCGCGTACCACCTCGCCCGCAACCCCGAGTGGCAGGAGAAGGCCCGCGCCGAGTCGCTCGCCCTGGGCGACAACCCGCCGGACGTCGCCGCCCTGAAGTCGCTGACCACCCTCGACCTCGTGATCAAGGAGGCGCTCCGGATGGACGCCCCGGTCCCGGTCGTGATGCGCACGGCGGTCAAGGACACCGCGGTCGCCGGCCACCACGTGCCGAAGGGCACCCGGGTCGTGGTCGCGCAGGGCGTGAACCACTACGACCCGGCGTGCTGGACCGACCCGGAGACCTTCGACCCCGACCGCTTCTCCGAGGGCCGTCGTGAGGACCGCTCCGACCGCGACGCCTGGGTCCCGTTCGGCGGCGGCGTGCACAAGTGCATCGGCCTGCACTTCGGCACCTACGAGGTCACGGCGATCCTGCACGAGATGCTGCGGACCCACCGCTGGGAGATCGAGCCCGGCTACCGGATGCGCTGGGACAACACCTCGCTGCCCGTGCCCGTCGGCGGGATCCCCGTGCGGTTCCGGCGCTTGTGACGACCTGCGCGCCGGGGGCGATCCAGCACCGCCCACCGCTCAGGGGTAGGCGCCGGCCCGCTTGACCGTCCGCATGATCGGACCGGTCTCGACCTCGCCGATGTTCGGCAGCGCCCCGACCCGCTCGGTGAGGTAGCGGAAGAGGTCGGCCTCGTCCCGGCACACCACGGACGCGGTGAGGTTGGCCCGGCCGGTGGTGGCCGCACAGAAGGCCACCTCGGGGTGCGCCGCGATCGCCCGGCCCGCCTCGAGCAGGTGCGCGGGCGGCACGGTCAGCCACATCCGGGTGTGGGCGTGGAAGCCGAGCAGCCGGTCGTCGACGTCGAAGTCGAAGAACAGCAGGTCGGCGGCCCGCAGCGCCTCGATCCGGCGGGCCACGGTGGACTCCGACCAGCCCGTCGCCGCCGCGAGCTCGGCGTAGGGCGCCCGCCCGTCGCGGCGCAGCACCCGCAGCAACGGCCGGTCCGCGTCGGTGATCCCGGCAGCGGCCTCGGTCCGGAACACCGGGCGCAGGGCGGCGATCTCGTCGGGTTCCAGCACGTCCACGGCGTGGAAGACGTCCGGGCCGCCGCCGAAGACGTGCAGGACGCTGTGCGCGGTCACCGTCTGGATCTGGGCGGTGCGCTGCAGCCGTTGCAGGATCAGCTCGTCGCGCTCCTCGGCCGACCAGGACTGCACGCTCGCGCTGATCTCGGTGCCGCCGGAGAGCAGCTGCACCCAGCGGGTGTCCTCGCGGCGGGCCAGCGCGTGCGCCACCTCCTCCGCACTGCCGGGCCGGCACCGCATCCGGATGATCCACTGGGCGCCGCCCAGACCCGCCCCGCCGACGGCGCCGACCAGCCGCACCCGGTCCGCCTCGCGCATCCGCGCCCAGCGTCTGGCGACGGTCCGGTCCGACACGCCCAGCACCTCGCCGACCCGGGCGAACGACACCCGCCCGTCGAGGTTGAGCGCGTGCATGATCCTGCGGTCCAGTGCGTCGAGTTCCGGCGTCACTACGACCTCCCGTGTCGGATTTCTGCATCCTCGCAGATCTGAGTGCGTATCCACGCACGCAGTCCGGATCCTCGTCGCATGCCTTCTCGTTGGTGGCCGCTCGTGGCCATCTGTCTCGGTTCCTTCATGCTGCTGCTCGACGTCACGATCGTGACGGTCGCGCTGCCCGACATGGCGGCGGACCTGCGGGCGTCGTTCACCAGCCTGCAGTGGGTCCTGGACGTCTACGCCCTCGTTCTGGCCGCCCTGCTGCTGGGCGCGGGGTCGACGGCCGACATCGTCGGCCGGCGCCGGGCCTACGTCGCCGGCCTGGTCCTGTTCGCGCTCGGCTCGCTGGCCTGCGGCCTGGCTCCCACCGCGACGGTGCTGATCACGGCCCGCGGCCTGCAGGGCATCGGTGCGGCCCTGATGTTCGCGACCACCACCGCCCTGCTCAACGCCACCTACTCCGGCCGCGACCGCGGCGTCGCGTTCGGCGTCTGGGGTGCGACCAACGGGGCGGGCTCCGCGCTCGGCCCGCTGGTCGGCGGGCTGCTCACCCAACACGCGGGCTGGCGGTGGATCTTCCTGGTCAACCTGCCGGTGACGGTGCTGACGATCGCCCTGACCCTCGCCGTCTGCGTCGAGACCCGGCGGCCCGGCGTGCGGCTCGACGTGCCCGGCATCCTCGCCTTCACCGTCTTCGCCGGCGCGCTCACCTACGGCCTGATCCGGGCGGGCGACGACGGCTGGACCGCCGCAGGCACCGTCGCCTTCCTCGTGCTCGCCGCCGTCGCGATCGCGATCTTCCTGGGCATCGAGCGGAAGGTCGAGCACCCCCTGCTGGAGCTGCGGCTCTTCCGGTCCGCCTCCTTCTCCGCGACGATCACCGCCGGGCTGGTCCTGATGGCCGCGGCCTTCTCGATGCTCGCGTACATCTCCGTGTGGCTGCAGGGCGTGCTCGGGCTCTCGCCGGTCGCCGCGGGCGTGGCGCTGCTGCCGATGGCGGTGTGTTCGTTCCTGGTGTCGGCCATCGCCGGCCGGGCACTCCAGGGCGTCTCGCCGCGCTGGACCGTGGGCATCGGTCTGGTGCTGGTCGGCGTCGGCTCCGGCCTGCAGTCGATGGTGGGCGCGGAGTCGGGTGCGCTCGCGCTGCTGCCCGGGCTCGCCGTCGTCGGGGTCGGGGTGGGGCTGGCGATCCCCACGCTCACCGCCGCCGCCCTGTCCGCGGCCCCGCCGCAGCTCGGCGGGATGGTCGCCGGGACGCTCAACACCGCGCGGCAGCTCGGGTACGCGCTCGGCGTCGCGGTGCTCGGGCTGGTCTTCCGGAACACCGTCGAGGGGCACGTCTCCGACCCGGGGCTGGTCGAGGCGGTCGTCGCGGGGCAGGCGCCGGGGACCGGTGAGGTGCACGCGGCCGTCGCGGCCGGGCTGCACGCCGGTTCTCTGCTCGCCGGGGCGGCCGGGGTCGTCGGGGGGCTGCTGGTGCTGTTGCTCGTCCGCCCCACCGCACGGGCCCACGCGCCGCAGACCGCGGTCCCGATCCGGGCCTGATCGGAGTATGGCTCCACAACGCGATGAGACGCCCCTCCCCGACACGTTATGGATCCATACTGCGCTGGGCAGCGCCCCGCTGGGGAGTTGTGCAGCCCGGCGCGCGCGGGGATGCGCGGATAGCCTGCTGCGCATGACCCTGCGCATGACCGAGGGCCGGGAGGAGCGCGCGGCCGGCGCGGCGGAGACGGGTGCGGGGCTGGCGGGCTCGCCGTTCCGCGTGGACCGCGACCGGATCGCCGCGTCGCCGTTCTTCGCGCGGCTCGCCGGCGTCACACAGGTCGTGAGCCCCAACGGCGCCGGGCTGCTGCTCCACAACCGGCTCACGCACTCGTTGCAGGTCGCGCAGGTCGCCCGGGCGATCGCCGAGCGGCTCGGCGAGGAGTCCGGGCCGGTGCTCGAGAAGCTCGGCGGCTGCGACCCGGACGTCGTCGAGGCCGCCGCGCTGGCGCACGACCTGGGCCACCCGCCCTTCGGGCACCTCGGCGAGCAGGTCCTCGACCGCCTGGCCCGGGAGCGCCTCGGGCTGGCCGACGGCTTCGAGGGCAACGCCCAGAGCTTCCGGATCCTCACCACGATCGACCTGCACGGCCCCGGGCGCACGGGACTGGGCCTGACGGCGGCGGTGCGCGCCGCCGTCCTCAAGTACCCGTGGGCGCGCCGCGGGTACCCGGACCCGCACCCGAGCGAGGCCGAGCTGCCGCCCCGCGGCGGCGGCCCGCTGCCCGGTGTCCCCGACTCCGGCTCGGCGAAGTTCTCCGCCTACGTGACCGAGCTGGGCGAGCTGCAGGCCGCGCGGGCGCCGTTCCCGGTGGCGCCCTGGCAGCAGACGGTCGAGGCCGCGGTGATGGACACCGCCGACGACATCGCCTACGCCATCCACGACGTCGAGGACTTCCACCGGGTCGGCGTGCTCCAGCAGGCCGGCGTGGCCGCCGAGCTGCGCAGCTGGGAGCGGTCCGTCGAGCCCGGCCCGACGGCGGGGCCCGGTGCTGCCCTGGAGCGGCTGCGCCGCCGGCTCGCCGAGCGCGACGACTGGGTCTACTCCGACGACGCCTTCGCCGCCGCCGTCGCCCGGGTGCGGGCCGAGCTGGTCGACGGCCTGCTCGCCGTGCCCTTCGACGGGTCCATGGCCGCCGAACGGGCCGTCGCCGAGTTCTCCGCGCGCTGGACCTCGCGGCTCGTCGGCGGCATCCGGGTGCTGGAGGAGCCGCCCGTCCGCGCGGCGCACGTGGCGCTCGGCGAGGCGCAGTGGCACGAGGTGGCCGTGCTGAAGTTCGTGCACCAGCAGTTCGTGCTGCGCCGCGCGGACCTGGCCTCGCACCAGCGCGGCCAGGCCACCGTCGTCACCGGGCTGGTCGGCGCCCTGCACGACTGGCTGGCCGACGGCCGCTCGCCGGACGCCCCCGGCCTCCCGCCGCGACTGCACGACCTCGTCGAGCTGGCCCGCGGCGAGTACGCGGCGCTCGCGGAGGAGGGCGTGGTCAAAGCCGCGCAGGTCGGCGACCTCGCCCGCGGCCGGGCGGTGATCGACTACGTCGCCTCCCTCACGGACGCCCAGGCCGGCGCCCTGCTCGACGTCCTCACCGGCCGCTCCGCCCGCCTCTGGACCGACGCCATGGCCCTCTGACCCCGCCGGTATCCGCGAGTCGGCAGTTCCTGCACCGCGAGTCGCGAGTTCCTGCACCGCGAGTCGGCAGTTCCTGCACCGCGAGTCGGCAGTTCCTGCACCCCGAGTCGGCAGTTCCGGGCGTCCGAGTCGCACATCCCGGGAGGTCAGAGCGTGAACGGCCCGCCGACGTACCTCCGGCCGACCTCGTCCTTCGCCGGGTCACCGGGACCGATCCGGTCGGCGAACACCTCGGCGTCGTCTCGCGGCTCGTAGCCGATCGCGGCACCGCCCTCGAGCGACCACACCCGACGGGTATTGGCCGAGACGCCCCAGACCGTCCGGAAGCCCGGTGACGGCGTCGTGAGCGCGGCCTCGACCAGGCGGGCGCAGTCGTCGGGCGAGAGCCAGGTGGAGAGTCCACGCAGGTCGTGGGGCTCGGCGGCGCAGGTGCCGATCCGCAGGCAGACGACGTCGAGGCCGTACCGGTCGTGGTACAGGCTGCCGAGCGCCTCGCCCACCACCTTGCTCACGCCGTAGTAGGAGTCCGGGCGGGGGCCCAGGTCGTCGGGCATCTCGAGATCCGGGTCGTCGGGCTGGTGGACGAACCCGACGGCGTGGTTGCTGGAGGCGTAGACGACCCGCCGCACCCCGGTCTGCCGTGCGGCCTCGAAGACGGCGTACGTGCCCTCGATGTTCGCGTCGCGGATCGAGGCCCAGTCCGCCTCGCCCGAGATCCCGCCGAGGTGGACGATCGCGTCGACGCCCTCGCACGCGGCCACCATCGCGGCGAGGTCGGCGACGTCGGCGGTGAGCGCGCCGAGCTCGTCGATCCCCTCGCGGTCGAGCAGCCGCAGCTCCCGGCCCGGGCGCGGCATCCGCGCGCGCAGCATCCGCCCGATCCGTCCGGCGGCTCCCGTGATCAGAACTCGTTGCACGCCGCGATCCTGCCCTCGCGCACGAGGGGTCGCGCACGGCAGGGTGGTCGGCATGGGTGAGCTCGTCGCCGGCGTCGACTCGTCGACGCAGTCCTGCAAGGTCGTCGTCCGGGACGCGGAGTCCGGGGAGCTGGTCCGCTCCGGCCGGGCCGCGCACCCCGACGGGACGGAGGTCGATCCCAAGCACTGGTGGGCGGCGCTGCAGCAGGCCCTCGACGAGGCCGGTGGTCTCGCCGACGTCGCGGCCGTGAGCGTCGCCGGGCAGCAGCACGGCATGGTGTGCCTCGACGAGACGGGCGAGGTCGTCCGCCCCGCGCTGTTGTGGAACGACACCCGCTCGGCCCCCGCCGCGACCGCACTCGTCGAGGAGCTGGGTGCGCAGGCCTGGGCGGACGCCACCGGTACGGTCCCGGTCGCCTCGATCACCGTGACGAAGCTGCGCTGGCTCGCGGAGAACGAACCCGCCAACGCGGCCCGCACCGCCGCCGTCTGTCTCCCGCACGACTGGCTGACCTGGCAGCTGGCCGGGAACGGCGCGCTCGACGCGCTGGTCACCGACCGGTCCGACGCCTCCGGCACCGGCTACTTCGACGCCTCCTCCGGCGAGTACCGCCGCGACCTGCTGCGGCTCGGGCTGGGCCGCGACGACGTCGTCCTCCCCCGGGTTCTCGGCCCCACCGAGTCCGTCGAGGGCCCGGGTCTCCGGCTCGGTCCCGGCGCCGGGGACAACGCGGGCGCCGCACTCGGGCTCGGGGCAGGCGACGACGTCGTGGTCTCGCTCGGGACCTCGGGTGTGGTGTCGGCGCGGGGCGAACGGCAGGGCAGCGACCCGACCGGCACCATCGCCGGGTTCGCCGACGCCACCGGCGCCTTCCTGCCGCTGGTGGTCACGCTCAACGCGGCCCGGGTGCTCGACGCCGCGGCGCGGCTGCTCGGCGTCGACCACGCCGAGCTGTCCCGGCTCGCCCTCTCCGCTCCGCCCGGCGCCGAGGGCCTCACGCTCGTGCCGTACCTGGAGGGCGAGCGCACGCCGAACCTGCCGCACTCCACCGGCGCGATCCACGGCATGACACTGGCCAACGCCACCCCCGCGAACCTCGCCCGCGCCGCGATCGAGGGCATGCTGTCGGGACAGAAGGCGGGGGTCGACGCGCTGGCCGCGGTGGGGGTGCACGCGCACGAGATCATGCTGATCGGCGGCGCCGCGCGGTCCGAGGCGGTGCGCCGCATCGCCCCCGGCGTCTTCGGCGTCCCGGTCGTGGTGCCCGAACCCGGCGAGTACGTGGCCGACGGCGCCGCCCGCCAGGCCGCCTGGGTGCTCGCCGGCGGTTCCGAGCCGCCTGCCTGGGAGGCCGGCGGCACACCCGAGCGCTACGAGGCCGCGCTCACCGCGGGCCTCGAGGACCGTTACCGCGAGGCGGCGGAGAAGTACCTCCCGCGCTGACCGTGATGGCGGTCCGGCAGGGGAAGCGTCCGCTTTCGAACGTTCCCCTGCCGGGATGCGGATCTCGGGGGCTACAGCAGGGTGAGGACCGGATCGTCGCGGTGGAGGCGGGTCGTGTCGATCGCGCCCGCCGGGTCCTCCCCCGCCTGCGTGCGGTCCGCGACCCGCACGTACTCCCGGCCCCGGTTCGCCGTGTTGCGCAGCCGGATGATGTTGGGGAAGCGGCCGACCGCCTTCATGTCCCCCACGCCCGTCAGGAAGATCAGCTGCACGCCGTTGGCGGCGGCGACCTTGCGCTGCAGGTCGAGGAAGACCACGTAGTTGGCCTTGCCGAGCGGGTTGTCGAGCGGCAGCGCACCCAGGCCCGGCAGGTCCCGGCCCCGGCTGGTGGCCCGCAGCTTCGCGACCATGCAGAACAGCAGCAGCGAGATGGTGACCTTCTCACCGCCGGACCACTTCCGCATCCGTTCCACCGGCACCCGCTCCAGCGCGAGCGTGGTCGACGGCTTGAGCACCCGTGCCTTCCAGTTGCCGTCGCCCACCACCGCGTTCGTGGCCTGCCACAACAGCTCCTGGCCGCGCGGGACCTCCGCGCCCCGCGAGGTGAGCAGGTCGACGAGCCGGGCGCAGCGGTCCCGCACCACCACGTCGGCGGTCTCGACGGCCGACCGCGGCCCGACGTCGAGGAACCGGTGCCCGGCCCACGGCCCGAGGTTCTCCGGCAGCTCGGACAGCGACTGCGCGCGGGCCAGCGACTTGAGGGCCTGGCGCACCATGCCGGTCATGGCCGTGACGACGACCGACTTGTGCTCCTCGAGCTCCTCCAGCCGGCCCCGCAGGTTCGCGGCGTAGGTCTCCAGCTCCCCGGCGAGGTGCTCCGCCTCCGGACCCAGCTCGCCGGCCACGTCGGTGACCCGGAAGCGGTCCCGCACCGCCGGCTTGACCGCCGAGAACCGGTCCGCGGCGGACCAGAGGACGATCTCCCGCGCCACCTTCTCGACGGCGCCGCGGCCGCGCCGGACCGCTGCACCCGCCGCGTCGAGGCGGTCGCGGACGGCGGTCACCTCGGCAGCGGCCTCCTCGACGGCGATCCCGTCCGCGTCCACGCCGGCGGTCTCCTCCGGCGGAGGCTCGACGCCGAGCAGCTGCGCCTGATGGCCCAGCTCCGACGCCCGCTCCCGCGCCTCGGTCCGCAGCCCGCCGACCTTCTCGTGCTCGGTCCGGGCGCGCTCGGTGGCCGCCCGGTGCGCGGCGTGCTCCTCCGCGGCCTCGGCCGCGAGGGCGAGCGCCTCGGCGGCATCGGCCGGCGGCGGATCGGGGAGGTCTCCGCCGGCCGGGAGCCGCGCCAGCTCGGCCTCGGCGAGCCCCACCGCGGACCGGGCGGAGCCCACGGCCTCGTCCGCGGCCTGCGCCGTCTGCTCGGCCCGCGCCGTCGCCGCGGCACGGGCCTCGGCATCGACGGCCTCGGGACCGTCGGCCAGGGCCGCCGCGGCCTCGCGCACGGCCGCGGGCAGGGCACCCACCTGCTGCGCGGGGACCTCGACGGCCCGCCGCGCCTCGACGACCGCCGCGACCAGCGCGGAGTCGGAGACCTCCCGCGCGTAGGCGCGTTCGGCGCTCTCCCAGGCCCGCCGGGCCTCGGTCAGGGACAGCGCCTCGGCCGTCTCGAGGTCGCCGGCCGGCACGTCGAGCCCGTCCCGGGCCTCCCGCAGTGTCGCCGTGCTGCGGCGCACCGCCGCGGCCAGCTCCTCGGCCTCCCGTGCCTGCCGCCGGGCCGTCTCCTCCGCCGACCCGGCCTGCTCGACCTCCGCGTGTGCGGCCTCGATCTCGGCCGGCAGCGCCTGGGCCCGCGCGCGGGACTCGCCGGCGGCGGCCAGCCGCTCGGCCAGCCCGTCGAGCACGGCCGCGGCGACCCCGGCTGCCCGCCGGGTCGCCTCCGCGGCCTCGCGCCGGCGTTCGCAGTCCTGCTCCCGCTCGTCGACGGCGGCGAAGTCGGCCGCGACCCGCGCGGCGTCCTCGTCGACCCGGGCGAGCTCCTCGGCGGCCCCCGTGACCTCGCCGTCGAGCGACGCCAGGGTGCCGGGCGGGCAGTCGGCGCGCAGCGCGCGGACGCTGCGGCGCAGGTCGTCGTCGCGTTCCCGGTCGGCGACCAGCGCGGCGTCCCGGCCGGCCCGGTCGGCCCTCGTCCGTTCACGGGCAGCGGTCTCGGCCCCGGCGGCGGCCGGGTCGGTGAGCGCCGCGGCGGGGGTGACCAGCTCGAACTGCTCCGCGGCACCACCCTGCACGACGGCATCGAGAGCAGCGGTCGTGGCGAGGACGAGGGCCGTGGTCGGCCGGATCCCGGCCTCGGCGAGCGCCTGCCGCGCCGCCGGCAGGTCCGCCTCCGCGTGCACCAGCAGTCCGGACGCCAGCGCCGGTGCCGCGCGCAGCACGGCCGCGTGCTCCCGCTGCGGGACCGAGTCGGCCAGGTACCGCCACCCCGTGGCGACGGCGATCCCGGCGGCCTCCACGGCCTCCTGCGCCCGGGTGAGGTCCAGCGTCGGCGGGAGCAGCCCGGACGCCGCCAGGGCCTCGAGTGCCCGCTCGTCCTCCGCCCCCTCGACGGCCAGCTCCACCCGGTGCCGGTCGGTGCGCGCGAGTGCCGCGGTGAGCAGGTCCTCGAGGTCCCCCGCCTCGGCGACCGGGTCCACCTCGTCGCCGCCGGTCAGCGCGCGCAACCGGTCGTCGGCGGCCAGCTCGGCCACCCGGCTCCGCAGGCCGGCGGCGCGCTCGGCCGCCGTGCGGTGCCGCTCGAGGAGGGCGCGCCGCGCGGTCGCGAGCGAGTCCGCCGCCGCCCGCAGCTCGTCCCGCCGTTCCCGGAGCCCGGCCCGCTCCTCCAGCAGCCGCTCCAGCTCGGCGGCGGCCTCGGCGTCGGCCGCCCGGTGTCGCTCGACGGCCGCCGCGACCTCCTCCTCCGGCCCGAGGTGCCCCTGCCCGCGCGCCACCGCGATACCGGCGTCGAGCTCCGCGAGCCGGGTGCGCAGGGCCGCGAGCTCGCCGGAGAGCCGTCCCTGGATGCTCGTCGCGGATCGGGCGCGCTCCCGCGCCGCCTCCGCCGCCGCGCGCGCCGACGACAGCCGGTCGTCGAGCTCCGCGGCCTGCTCGGCCTGTTCCACGAGCGTCTCGTCAAGACTCCGGGCGTACCGCGCAGCGGCCTCGGCGAGCTTGCGCCGCAACGGTTCCGCGTCCTCCTCGATCGCCGCGAGCTGCTCCTCCAGCGACCGCACCCGCGCCCGGGCCTCGCGGAGCCGGAGCACGTCGACGACCCCGCGCCAGGCGGCGAGCGCCGCCCGCGCCCGCTCCTGGCCGGCCTGCGCCTCCGCCAGCTCGGTCCGGGCCGCGTCGAGCCGGTGGCGCGCCGCGAGGGCACGCAGGGCCGCCTCCCGCTCCTCGGCCGCGGCCGCCAGCCCGCGCAGCTCCGTGACCTGCGCGGACAGCTCCTCCTGCCGGTCGGAGGACGCGGCCTCCTCCTGCCGGGCCCGGCGCACCCCGGCCGCGATCGCGCCCGCCAGGCCGGCGGCCCGCTCCTGCACCGCGCGCTCGGCCTCCTCGGCCTCGGCGAGTGCCGTGCGGCCCTCGGCGAGCGCGCGGAGCAGCGGCACGGCCTCCGAGGCGAACGCCAGGTCGGCGAGCAGCTCGGGCCGCTCGGCCAACCCCGACCGGACCCGCTCGAGGATCGCCGACACCTGTCCGGGCACCTCGGGGTCGACGATCAGCTCCAGCAGGTACCGCACGAACTGGTCCGCGTTGCGGAACTGGAACTGGCCCTCGATGCCGCCCTCGGTGGCGTTCATCTGCAGCAGTGCGGTGAAGAGGGCCGGGTCGAGACCGTGCTCGTCGAGGAGCCGGGCCCAGCGGTCCTGCCCGTCCGTGATCGCGACGCCCGCCTGCGGGACCGCGTCCCACGTGCGCAGCGCGGCGAGGAAGTCCTTCTGGGTGGCCGGCCGACCGTCGATCTCGAACGGCAGCAGGTCGAGCTCCGCCCGCCCGGGCTGCGGCCGGAACAGGTACCAGCGTGAGGTGAGCCGGTCGTGGTCCCGGTTCGGGTCGGCCGGCTGGGCCCGGTCGGCCCACTCGTGCACCGCGCCCGTGACCAGGCAGCGCCCGTCCGGGCCGGACCACTCGACGACGACGTGGGCGGTGTCGGCGCCCAGCACGTAGTCCTCGAGGTGCTTGCCGGTGGCGGCGGTGGCCAGGAAGTCCCGGCGGCGGGGGCGGATCAGCGCGCAGATCAGCGAGAGCACGGTGGACTTCCCGCCGCCGTTGCGCAGCCAGAGGATCGAGTCGAGGGGGTGCCCGTCCCGCTCGTCCGTGAAGTCCAGGGTGACGTCGAGGAAGCGCGCCGCCGTCGGCCCCACCCGGTCCAGCCGGACCCGGCTCATCTTCCACATGACCGGGGCCGTCACGCCGCTCCTCCCACCGCACGCAGCTCGCGCAGTGCGTCGAGGGCCGCACCGCCGGCCGAGTCGGCGACGAGGAGCCGGAAGCGGTCGGTGAGGTGGTAGACGTCCGGGCCCAGCGAGGTCGCCTCGCGGGCCGCGCCCTGGTCGACGAGCCAGCCCAGCGCGTCCTCGATCACCTTCAGCGTGCAGCCCCGGGCACGGCGGCCCGTCTGCGTGGTGATCAGCTGCGGCATGTCGGCGTAGACCTCGGCGGCCGCCCGGGCACGCTCCTCCGGCGTGCCCTCGCCGCCCTCCTGGCCCTGCAGCGTGTCGATCGCCGAGCGGAGGAACTCGTCGACCTTCACGACGTCGACCAGCTTGGTCTCCGGGTCGTCGAAGTCGACGTCCTGCGGGTAGGCGTAGGCCGCGATCCCGAGCAGGACCAGGCCGAACACCAGCCGTTCCGCCTGGTCCATGGTGCGCAGGTCGGCGAGCCGGGTGGCGAACGCGCCGCCGGGCTCGGGCGCGAGCACGATCCCCGACCGCGGGGTGCCCAGCACCTCGAGACCGAGCCCCTCGGCCATGGTGTCGACGACGTCCCGGAACCGCAGCTCGGACCGGTACCGGTCCAGCAGGGCGCGGTAGTCGCTGCCCTCGACCGGCCGGGCACGGCGCTGCAGACCGAAGGCCACCAGCTCGGCCGCCGCCCTGACCTCGGTCAGGTCGGCCGCGACGGAATTGCTCATGCCTCGCCCCGCTCGGAGTGCCGCTCGGACGGGTCCCTCACGGCGCCACCAGCTCCAGTTCGTCCTCCTCGACCCCGGGTCCGCCCTCCTCCGGCGCGGCGGCGCGGAGCAGCAGGTCCCGGCCGCGCGCGAGGCGATGGTCCAGGCGGGTCCCGTCGTCCTCCGCCGCGAGGCCGGCCGCCAGCTCGACCGAACCGTCGGGCTCCTCCTCGTCCGCCACCGGGTCGGGGGCGAAGGCCCACAACGCCGACAGCAGGACCAGCTCGGCCACCTCGTCCGATCCGCACCCGTCGAGCAGGTCCGACAACCGGGCCGGCTCGACGCGGGCGCCGTCGAGCACCTCGCGCGCCGCCTCGACGACGGCGGCGGGGTACCGCTGCACGTCCTCCTCCGCGGCCTCGTCGAGCCCGGCCTCCTCGGTCACCGGCTCGACGGCCTCGCGCTGGCGCGGCGGCGCCCACAGCTGGTCGAGCAGGTCGTCGAACCGGACGAGCCGGGGCACGCTGACCCCGAGCGAGCGGTCGGCGAAGGCCGTGGTGACCTCGACCGCCTGCTCGCGCGGCAGGACGAGGGCGGGCCGCAGCACGTCCTCCCCCAGCGCGAGCATCCGCAACCGGCGGCGCTTCGCCAGCCGCTGCCGGACCTGCGCGGCGAGGAAGACCTCGCGGGCGCCCACCAGCCGCCGTTCCAGGTCGAGGTGGACCTGACGGACCCGCCCGAGCAGGTCCACGATCCGCCCGGACGCCGCCCGCACGTCGCCGCTGGTCTCGGCGTCGAGCCCGCTCTGCACGTGCTCGAGGAACCGGTCGTCCTCGCCGATGCGCTCCTCCACGTGCCGGCGGGCGATCGCGAGCCGCTCCGGCACGTCGACCAGCCAGTCGTGGCTCCCCACGTCCCGGCGGGTCGCGTCGAGCAGCTCGGACAGCGTCGCGGCGATGCCGACCGACGTGCGCTCGGCCTGCGCGGCGGTGCGCACGGCGGCGTCGAAGCGGCGGTCGTCGAGCTGGCGCTGCAGGACGTGCGCCAGCGCGCGGTCCGCGTCCTCCAGGTCGACGTCGAGACCGTGCAGGAAGAGCGTGATGGCCTGGTCCGACGCCACCAGCACCGGCCCGTACTCCGCCTCGCGCAACGAGAGCAACCGGAAGCTGTAGGGCTCGCGCTCCACCCGCTCGCCGGACAGGTCGGCGAACCAGTAGGTGAAGCGGCGGTGCTCGTGCGCCTCGTTGAGCAGGCCCTTCAGCACCACCTGCGCGACGTCCCGCGCCTGGTGCGCGCGGTCCGGCCGCATCCGGGCCGCCAGTGCGGTCAGGTCCTCCGCGACCTCCTCCAGGGTCGCCTCCCGCGCGAACCCCATCGACCCGACGACGAGGTCCACGGCGGCGAGGGCGAGCTGGCGGAGGTCGAACAGCTCGTCGTCGATCCCGGCGTGCGCCGCGTTGCGCACCAGCCGCGCGATCGGGTCCGTGAGCGCGAGCGCGCGCCACCGCGCCCGGGCGGTCGCGTCCGCCGCGGGCGACACCACGGAGGCGGCGGCCGTCATGGTCACGACCTTAGAAGGGCCTACCGACAGAAAACTCTCAGGCCCCTCTCACCTGCGATCGGGACACTCGAAGAGGAACCGGAAAGGAGACCGCCGTGATCGCCTCCCTCCTCGGGCTGTTGCTGGTGCTGTTCCAGCTGGTCCTGCTCGCGCGGGTGGTCGTCGACTGGATCGGGGTGCTCTCCCCCGGCAGCGGCGGCGCCGCCCTCTACCAGGCCCGCCGCGTGACCCACGGGATCACCGAGCCCGTGATCGCGCCGGTCCGCCGGGTGGTGAAGCCGGTGAACCTCGGCGGCATCAGCCTGGACCTGGCCTTCATCATCGTCTTCGTCGGCGTGCTGATCCTGCGCACCACCCTCGTCCCGCTGATCCCCTTCTGATCGGGCGGGCCGCCCGCATACCCCACCCCCACCCGGGTAGCCGCGGGCATGACCGACCCCCAGAACCCCGAGCACAGCAGGGCCGAGGACGAGCCCGCCCTGCCCGACGACCCGGTCGACCAGGACGCGGAGCCGACGATGACGGCGCCGCCGGAGGACCGCCCCGACGGGGGCACGCAGGACCCGCGTGGCGACAGCCCGGACGTGGCCGACGCCGACGGCGAGGGCTGAGCCCCGGGTCGTGGGCCGCTGAAGAGCTCAGCCGGTCTGCGGCGAGTCCTCCCCCGGCAGCAGCACCCGGGCGAGCCGGCGGATGCGTTCGGGGGTGACCCGGCCCTGGACGGAGTCCCGCACGACCCGGAACCGGGCCGCGCGGACCTGGCGTGCCGTCACCTCGGTGACCACGGGTTCGTCAGCCTGGTCGCTCATCGTCGTCCTCCGTGTCGAGCACGAACTCCTCGCGGGCGGCACCGGTGGGTTCCGGCGGCGCGAAGGCCCGGTCGAGCTCGTCCAGGATAGCGTCGACGCGCTTCGCGTACCGCCGGTTGAAGGCGTACCAGTGCCCCACGATCCGCCGCTCCTCCAGCATGTGGCGGGCGGCCTCCGGGGCGACCTTCCCCTCGACGACCCAGTCGTAGACCTGGCTGCACCAGCCCAGCAGCGCGGTGTCCTCCTCCCGGCGCCGCTTGCCCTCGCCGACCAGGATGTTGGCCACGGCGCCGAGCAGCGCGCCGAGGAGCCCGCCCAGGAAGCTCGCCCACGTCGCACCCATCGACGCGGACGGTAGCGGGCCCCACCGACGAAACCGGCGAAGCCGCCGGCGCGCCGCCCCGAGGTCGGCGCGACCCCCGCCGAGGCCGCGCCCGCCCTCCTTCGCCGCCGCCGGCGCCTGCGCCGAACCCGGGACCCGGCCTACCCGTGCCGCTTCAGCTCGTGGAAGAACCCGTCCACGACCTGCAGCTCCCCCGCCTGCACGATCCGGTCGTAGACGTACTTGCCGACGGCCAGGTCCAGCACGCCCAGCCCGAACGGCGAGAAGACCACCGTGCCCTCGGCCGGCACCGACGCCCGCCCGGAGAGGACGTCGTCGAGCGTCCCGGCCAGGAAGTCCCGGTGCCCGAGCCGCTGCTCCACCAGGTGCGGCGAGGTGTCCGCCTTGAGGCAGTGCTCGACGTCGTCGACGAAGTTCGTCGCCTCGAGGAGGATCTCGGGCGCGAGGTCGCGCAACGACACGTGCAGGACCAGCGGCCCGTGGTCGAACCAGGAGACCTCGGAGACGTGCGGGGTGCCGGCGATCGTCGCGAAGACCACCAGGTCGCTGCTCCGGATGAGCTCCTCCGGCGTGTCGTACAGCGTGACCCGGCCCGGCGTGCCGGTGCGCTCCAGGTGCCCCCGGAACCCGGCGGCGCTGTCCGCGGAGAGGTCGAACACGCCGATCTCCTCGAACTCCCAGCCGGTGCCGGCGAGGAAGGTCTGGATGTAGCGCGCGATCAGGCCCGTGCCGAAGAACCCGACGCGGGTCGGTCGCTTGCGGCCCTCGCTCAGCCGGTCCGCCGCCAGCGCCGCCGAGGACGCCGTGCGCGTGGCGCTGATGATCGAGCTCTCCATGCACGCGAACGGGTAGCCGGTGTCGTGGTCGTTGAGGATCAGCACGGCGGAGGCGCGCGGGATCCCGGCCTGCACGTTGCCCGGGAAGCTCGAGATCCACTTCAGCCCGTCGACGGCCGACGGCCCGCCGAGCGAGGCCGGCAGCGCGATGATCCGCGAGGTCGGCCGGTCGGGGAACCGCAGGAAGTACGACGGCGGGTTGACCGTGTCGCCTGCCCCGTGCAGCCGGTAGGTGGCCTCGACGAGGTCGGTGATCTCCCGTTCCCGGCCCTGCAGCGCCCCCTGGACCTGGGCCCCGGACACGACGGCGAAGGGCGGGACCGTGAGCCCGGCTCCGGTCGGCGCCGCGGCGGGGTCGACGGCCGTCACCGGGCACCCCCGGTGGGGGCGCAGTCGGCGAGCTTGACCGAGTCGGCCAGGCCCACGAGCACCTGCCGGTCGCCCTGGTAGGCCTCGCGGCTGTGCGCGCACCGGACGTTGTCGACGAGCAGCAGGTCACCGGCCTGCCACGGCTCGCGCAGCGTGTGGGCGGTGTAGACGTCGTTGATCAGCGCGATCACCTCGGGGCCGATGGGCTCGCCGTTGCCGAACCTCGTGGTGAAGGGCAGCCCGTCGGGGCCGTAGGTGTCGACGAGGAACTCGCGGACGTCCGGGTCGAGGGTGAACTCGTTGAGGAACGCGATCTGGTTGAACCAGCAGCGCGCCCCGCTCACCGGGTGCCGGACGACGGCGAGCCGACGCTGCCGGGTCTTGAGGCCGCCGTCGGTGGTCCACTCGAACTCGATCGCGTTGGCGCGGCAGTAGGCCTCGACCGCGGCGCGGTCGTCCGTGCCGAAGGCGTCGGGCCACGAGGCGCCGATCTCGTCGTTGTAGGTGCGGGTGAGCATCCAGCCCTCGCGCTCGAAGCGGGCGACGAGGTCGGCGGGCAGCGCCTCGAGCACCGCCGCCGCGTCGGACACCGTGGTGGCGCCGCCGGCGGCCGGCGGGTTGAGGCACGCGAACAGCATCAGGCCCGGGAACTCGAGGGTGTAGCTGAGCTCGTGGTGCATGCACATCTGCTGGTTGGCCGGCCACGAGGTGGACGAGTGCACGCCGTCGCCGAAGTGCTGCCGCGGCGCGAAGGCCTCGCGCTCGCCGAGCAGCGTGGTGGTGAGCCCGCGGAACACGGCCGCGGTGGCCGCCCAGTCCTGCAGGCCGAGGCCACGGACGTACAGGTGCCCGTACTGCGCCACCAGGTTCCGGACGGCGTCGCGGTTCTGCGCGGCCCACGCGGCGGGCCCCTGCGGTGCGGTGGTGGTGAGGACGACGGGCCCACCAGGACGCTGCGTGAGGTCCAGTGCGGGTGCGGGCTGGGTCATGTCGGTTCCTTCCGAGGGTGTGTTCGTCCGGTCAGGAAGAGGCGGCGCGGGCCGCGTCGAGTACGACGGCGGCCGCCTCGTCGGGTCGGCTCCGGAGGAAGTGGTGGCCGCCCCCGTCGAGCTCGCGGGTCTGCACCTCCCCCGCCAGCAGCTCCCAGTCCCGGCGGCGGGACTCGTCGGCCGTGCTCGGGTCGTCCGCCGCCCGGACGACGACGACCGGCGCGCTGACCTTGATCCCGGAGGTGGCGGCGTCGGCCAGGTACCGGTGCGCCTCGATGCAGTCGTGGCGGTACGCCGCCGCCACGCGCTGGGCCCCCTCCGTGTCGAGCTGGTCGAGCTCCGGGTACAGCCCGGTGTCGCGCAGCCGGTCGACCAGCGCGGCGTCCGAGCGTCCCGACAGCTCGACGATCCCGTTCCGGCGCGTCGTCGGGTCGCCGAGCTGCTGCGACGAGAGCACGACCAGCTCGACGCGCACGCCCCGCTCGTCCAGCGCCCGCGCGGCGGCGACGGCGTACGCCGTGCCCGAGGAGTGCCCCCACAGCAGCACGCGGGTGAGCTGCCTGGCCGTGATCTCGGCCGCGACGCGCTCGACGATCTCGGCCAGCGGCACGAACTTCTCCGTGGCGGAGGGGTCGTGGCCGGGCGGCTCGACGCCGAACACGGTCATCCCGGCGAGGTGGGCCGCCACCGGCCGGAAGTTGACGGCGTTGCCGCCGGCAGGCGGGAAGCAGACCAGCGCCCGGCCCGGGTCGGTGCCGGTGACGAGGGGCTGCAACAGCTCCGCGGGCGCGGCGGCCGCCGCGGGGTCGACGGCCTCGGCGGGCGCGTCGAGCAGCGTCGCGAGGTCGGCGAGCACCGGGTTGCGGGTGATGTCCTTGAGCGACACCGCCCGGTCCAGCGCGACCGCGAGCTTCACCGCGGACAACGACGAGCCGCCGCGGTCGAAGAAGTGGTCGTGGCGGCTGATCTCCGCCTCCGGCACCCCGAGGATCTGCGCGAACGCGGCGGCCAGTCGGCGCTCGGCGGGGGTCTCGGGAGCCTCGTGGGCGGCCGCCGCCGGCTCCTGCCCCAGCTCGGCGGCGAGCGCCGTCAGCACCTTCTTGTCGATCTTGCCGTTCGCGGTGAGCGGCAACGGCTCCCGGCGGTGGAACGCCGCGGGGACCATGTAGACCGGCAGCGTCCGGGCGAGCCCGTCGCGCAGCAGGTCGACCGGCAGGTCCTCGGCCGCGGCGTAGAAGGCGACGAGCTGGGCCCCGGCGCCCGGCCGCTCGGCCACGACCACGGCCCCGTCGCGCACCCCCGGGATGCCGAGCAGCGCGTTCTCGATCTCGCCGATCTCGATGCGGAACCCGCGGATCTTGACCTGGCTGTCCCGGCGGCCGAGGAACTCGAGCTTGCCCTCGGGCGTCCAGCGGCCGTAGTCGCCGCCGCGGTAGAGCCGCTCCCCCGGCACGTGCGGGTCGGTGAGGTAGACCGCGCGCGTGCGCTCCGGGTCGTTCACGTACCCGCGGCCCACGCAGACCCCGGCGAAGCAGATGAGGCCGGGCGCGCCGAGCGGAACCGGCTCGAGGTTCTCGTCGGTGACGTAGACGCGCACGTTGCGCACCGCCGGGCCGAGCACCACCTTGGCGGGCGCGGACCGCATGACCTCGTGGTTGGTGTCGTCCGACGTCTCGGTCAGGCCGTAGGCGTTGACCAGCGACACGCCTTGCACCTGCTCGAAGAAGCGCTGCGCGAGCTCGGTCTTCAGGGCCTCTCCGGTCGCCGAGACGCACCGCAGGTCGGGCAGCTCCCGGCCGGTGCGCTCCAGGTAGGACAGCACGACCTCCAGGTAGGACGGGACGAGCTGCACGACCGCGACCCGCTCGTCGACGACCGTGTCGACGAACCGCTCGACGTCGAGGATCGAGTCCTGCGGCACGACGACGGTCCGGCCGCCGACCAGCAGCGCCGACACCAGCTGCCAGAGCGAGATGTCGAAGCACTGCGGGGCGGTCTGCGCCACCACGGCGCCCTCGGCGATCTCGAGGTCCTCGATCTTGGCGAGCAGGTGGTTGAGCATCCCGGCGTGCTCGCACAACGCGCCCTTGGGCTCGCCGGTGGAGCCGGACGTGAAGTAGACGTACGCCGCCTGGTCGGGGCCGACGGCGACACCGAGGTCGCTCCCGTCGGCCTCCTCCGCGAGCGCGCCGGCGAGGGTGAGCACGCGGACCTCGGGCAGCGCGTCGAGGGCGCGGTCGAGGGTCTCCGTGCTGCCCGGCTCGGTGACGACGAGGGCCGCCTCGGCACGGGTCAGCGTCTTCAGGATGCGCTCGGCCGGGAAGTGCGGCTCGATCGGCAGGTACACCCCGCCCGCCTTGAACACGGCCAGCACGGCGGCCATCCAGTCGAGGTTCCGCTCCGTCACCACACCGACCACGCCCTCGTGCTCCAGGCCGTGCGCCCGCAGCGCGCGGGCGAGGCGGTTGGCGCGGTCGTTGAGCTCGGCGTAGGTCCAGCGCACGTCCCCCTGGACCGCGGCGACCGCGTCCGGGTGCCGGCGGACGCGCTCCTCGACCAGCTCGTGGAAGCGGCGGTCGGGCAGCGGGCGGATCGGCCCGGCCAGGCCCTCGAGCTGGTGGGCGCGTTCGGGGTCGGAGAGCAGCGTCGACGCCGAGTGGTCGGCGTCGGGGGTCTCGGCCAGCTGTGCAAGTGCGGCGAGGTGGTAGCCCGCGATCCGGGAACCCGCGGCGGCGTCGAGCACGTCCGTGCGGTACCGCAGCTGCAGCACGCCGTCGCGGACGCCGACGGTGAGCACGACCTCCCCCGCCGGCTCCGGCGCGGTCCCGGCCGGGTCGACGACGGTCTCGAACACCGGGCCGGCCACACCGAGCTCGGCGCGCAGCGCCTCGACCGGGAAGTCCTGGTGGGCCCGCAGCTCGGCGGCGGCCAGCTGGGCGGCGTCGCGCAGGGCGCGCCACGAGCCGGGTTCCACGGGCAGGCGCAACGGCAGCGCGCCGGCCGGGGTCGCCAGCCCGGCGACGGTCTCGGGCTCGCCCGACAGCGCGGCCAGCACCTTCGCGTGCGCGGCGACCAGCGCGGCCTCGGACAGGGTCTCGGACACGGGCCCGGGCAGCGGCACCTCGACCGTGCCGGCGCCGGGGCGGGGGTCGAGGGTCCAGCGCGGGACCGTCGTGCGGCCACCGGCGGTCAGCGCCGTGGTCCACCAGACCCGGGCCGGGCTGCCGGGGGCGCAGGTCGGGGCGGCGGTGGGCGAGGTCATCAGGGACTCCGGGGTGAGGGTGGTCGGGGTGAACTGCGGGACCGGGGTGATCGGGCCGGTCGGTGTGGGCGGGGTCGTCATCGGACGGGCTCCTCGCGGGCCGTGAGCAGGGCGGCGGTCCAGTCGGACGCGGCCGCGTCGGTCGGGGGCGGCAGGGCCGGGGCGGTCGGGGCAGGAGGCGCGGGCGGCTCGGGCATCTCCCGGGCCGGGTTGCCGCCCCACCGCTCGCCCGCCGGGACCTCCTCGCCCTTCATGACGAAGGAGTCCGGGGCGATCTCCGCGGCGTCACCGATGGTGACCCCGTAGTGCACGAAGGCGGCGACGCCGAGGGTCACGCCGGCACCGAGGGTGATCCGGTCGGACTTGAAGGCACCGTCCTCCTGCGAGTGGCACTGCATGGTCGTGCCGAAGTTGAGCGTGCAGTCGTCGCCGATGGCGGTCAGGGTGCGCTCGGTGAGGCTGACCCCGTCGTCGAACACCCGCCGGCCCAGCCGGACGCCGAGCAGGCGCGTGACCAGGTTCTTGAACGGCGTGCCGCCGAGCTGGCGCTCCATCGGCGGGATCACGAGCTTCCAGAAGCGCTCGTGCCGCCAGAAGCGCACGTCGTAGATCGAGCAGGACTTCGGGCGGATCCGGCGGAAGCCGATGATCGCCCGCTCCCAGAACACGAACCAGACGATCGTGAACAGCAGGCTCGCGACCAGCTCCAGCCCGAACGCCACCATGCCGAACTGCTGGAAGTGGTCCAGGGCCAGCAGACCGAGCAGCAGCAGGCCGAGGACGTGGCCCCAGCGCACCAGCAGGGCGATGCCGATGGTGATCAGGTTGTGGAGGTTCTTGCGCCGCAGCCGGCTGCGGCGCTCGCGCGCGTCGATCTCCAGGACACGGTCGCGCTGGACCGTGCGCGGGATCTCGAAGGCGGGCGAGCCGAGCAGCCCGACGCCTTGGCGGACCGGACCGTCGATCGGCACCGCGACCTTGGTGGCCAGCAGGCAGTCGTCGCCGGTGCGGCCGCCGATCGGGTAGGCGATCTGGTTGCCCAGGAAGTTGTTGCCGCCGATGCGGACCCGCGTGGTGCGGAACGACGAGTTGGAGAAGTCGGCGTTGTTCACCGACAGCCCGTCGGCGACCACCGTGCCGCGGCCCACCGAGGTGAGGAACGGGGTCTCGTGCGCGACGGCCGAGCCGAAGTTCGAGCCGGTCTGCTCGACCTTCCCGAGGTCGTAGCCCAGCAGGTAGAGGTAGCCGACGATGAACGAGCTGTCGCCGAACAGGTAGGTGAGGGTCTTCACGTTCGTCAGGCGCGTGACGGTGCGGTGCAGGGAGTACCGCCACCCGTGGACCGGGTAGACGCGGTCGGGCCGGACGAACAGGGCCACCAGGCGGGGCAGCGTGATGACGACCAGCAGCCCCACGACCAGGCCCCCGAAGACGATGAGCGCCGAGTCGGCCACGGCCTCGAGGTAGAACGCGGCGGTGGTGTAGCCGACCGCTCCCGGGTCCAGCAGGGCCTGGAACTGCGGGACCGCGTTGACCAGGAGGAACAGGCCGCCGAAGCCCAGCGGCAGGTAGATCCCGAACAGCTTGACCAGTTGGCTCGTCACGTAGGTGACCTTGCGCAGCGCGCGGATCCGCACGGCCGGCACGGCGCGGAAGTCGGTGCCGGTGTCCGTCGGGACCGCGGGCGAGCCGTGCCAGCTCTGGCCCGCCGGGACGCTCTGCCCGCGGTGGAGCGACGAGGCATGGCCGAGCTGGGCGCGGTCGCCCATCGCCGTGTCGATGTCGAGCACGGTCTTCTCGCCGACGACGACGTCCCGGCCCAGCGTGACCCGCCCGGTCTGGATCCTCCCGGCGTGCGCGCGGCAGCCGAACAGGATCGCGTCCTTGCGGACGACGGTGCCCGAGCCGATCGTGAGCAGGTCGGTGCACACCGGCAGGTTGCGGGTCAGGATCACGACGTTCTTGCCGACCTTGGCCCCGAGGGCGCGCAGGTAGAGCGTGTAGAGCGGCGAGCCGACCAGCAGCAGGGCGATCGGGTTGGCGCGCACGAGCGTCCGCACCAGCCAGAACCGGAAGTAGCGCAGGCTCCAGACCGGGAACTCCTGCTCCTTCCAGCGACCGACCAGCAGCCACTTCGCCACGATCGGCAGCAGGCACAGCGCCAGGAACGCGGCCGCCCCGGCCTCGACCGAGCGCTGGTAGGTCTGGAGCAGGCTGGTGCTGGTGGAGATCCAGGTGTAGACCCGGTCCATCACGACGCCGGCGACGCCCGCGTAGACCAGGAAGGTCACCAGCTGCAGGAACCCGGTGAGGTAGTAGCCGAACGTGCTGTGCCGCACCGGGGTGACCGCGGCCGGGGCGACCTGGTCCGCCGCCGCGACGGGGGCGCTCGGCGCGGCCGCGGCGGCCATGCCGGCGACGGTCGGGTTGGCGTAGACGTCGCGGATCGAGATCGAGGGCAGGTCGTCCCGCTTGCGCAGCCGGGCGCAGAACCGGGTCATCACCATCGAGTCGGCGCCCAGGTCGTCGAACACGTTGCGGTCGGTCGCCACGCGCTCGACGCCCAGGACCTCCGCCAGCACCTGCGCGAGTCCCTGGACGACGTCGTCGCCGGCCGCCCCCACCGGGACGACCGGGGCGGCGACGGGCATCGACGGCGCGAACGCGGTGGCGAGCCCGGCGATCGTCGGGTGGGCGTAGACGTCCTTGATCGAGATCGACGGCAGGTCCGCCCGCTTGCGCAGCCGGGCGCAGAACCGGGTCATCACCATCGAGTCGGCGCCCAGGTCGTCGAACACGTTGCGGTCGGTCGGGACGTGCTCGACCGCCAGCACCTCGGCCAACACGCTCGCCAGCGCCGACGCGAGACCGGCGGTGGAGACCGCCTCGGTGGGTGCGGCGGGTGCCGGTGCGGCGCGTGTCGGCGCGCCAGGTCCCGGTGCGCCAGGGCCCGGTGCCTCAGGGCCCGGTGCCTCAGGGCCCGGTGCCTCAGGGCCCGGTGCCTCAGGGCCCGGTGCCTCAGGGGTCGGTGCCTCAGGGGTCGGCGCCGGACGCGCCGGACCGGCCGGCGGTGTGAGTGTGCTCGGGGTGAGCGTGCCCGGGATGAGCGGCACCGGTGCCGGAGCAGGCCGGGTGGGTGCCGCTGCGGTGGCCCGCGGGAAGGGCGTGGGTGCCAGCGGCGTGGAACGCGGGAACGGCGACGGCCGGGCCGGCGACGGCGGGAAGGGCGTCGGCGCGGGCCGCGGCGCGGGCGAGGGCGCCGAGGCCGGTCGCGGGTACGGCGTCGGCCGGGCCGGGGCGGGCGCGGCCGCCCGCGGGTACGGCGTCGGCCGGCGGGACGCCGAGGGCTGTTCCGCCGGCTCCGGGGCAGGGGCCGGAGCCGGCTCCGGCGCCACGGGGGCCGGAAGGGTCGGCAGTGCCGGTGGCGCGGTCGGCGGCGCGGTCGGTGGCGCGGTCGGCGGCGCGGCCGTCGACCCGATGATCTGGTCGAACGTCAGGACGTCCGGCTTCGGCTCGGGCCGCGGGGCCGGGGCCGGCGGGGTCGGCGGTGGGGCCGTCGAGCCGATGATCTGGTCGAACGTGAGGATCCCCGGCTCGAGGGGCGCCGCAGGCCGGGCCGGCTCGACCGGATCGACCGGCGTCGAGAGGTCGGCCGGCCACTTCGGCGCGGCCGGCGTGACGGGCTCGACGGGCGCGCCCGGCTCGACGGGGCCGTCGGTGTCCCCCGGCGCCGCCGGCGGCCGCAGCTGCTCCAGCTGCTCGTGCAGCCGCGCGTTCTCCGCCCGCAGCCGGGTCATCTCCCCGTCGCCCCGAGGCAGGGCCGCCCGGTCGACCCGCCCGTCGGGGGTGAGCGGGAGCGAGTCGAGCCGTTCCAGGCGGGCCGGCACGTGGTCGGTCGCCAGCCGCTCGCGCAGCCACGACCCGATCTCGCGCTCGGTCACGGCCGGGCTGTCGGCCCGCAGCGTGTAGAAGCCCACCAGCTCGGTGACCCCGGGCGCGGCCTCGCGCGGCGCCACGGCCGCCGACGCGACCCCGGGCACCGCGAGCATCACGGACTCGATCGCGGTGAGGTCGACGCGCTCCCCGTCGACGAGCGCCTGCAGCGTCGTCCGGCCGCGGTACTCGATCTCGCCGGCGTCGTCGACGCGACCGAGGTCGCCGGTCCGGTAGATCCGGCCGGACGGGTTGCCGGGGATGCCGAGGAAGTCGTCGACGAAGGCGTCGCCCGCGGGGTCGGGGAAGCCGCAGGAGAGGCCGAGCCCGGCCACACCGATCTCGCCGGTCTCGCCGTGCCGGAGCGCCCGCTCCGGCACCTCGGGGTCGAGGACGACGGTCGCGAAGGTCGGCAGCGGCACACCGATCGTCATCGGCTTGTCCGGGTGCGCCTCGGTCCAGGTCGCCGCGACGGTCGCGCCCGGCGGCACGTAGGCGACGAGGAACCGGCGGCCCGGCCGGTGCCAGCGCGCGACCAGGCTCTGCGGGCAGGCCTCCCCGGAGACCAGCAGGAAGCGCAGCTGGGGCAGGTCCGCCTCCAGCGTGGCCAGCACGGCCGGGGTGGTGCACAGCGCGGTGACCCGGCGCTCGGCCAGGACTGCGTGCAGCACGTCGCCGGTGAGGCGGGGACCGTCGGGGGCGGGTACCAGCGTGGCGCCTGCCGCCCAGGCCATCCAGACCTCCTCGATGCCGCCCCCGGAGAACAGGGCGCGGCCCTGGTACAGCCGGTGCCCCCGGACACCGAAGGTCTCGGACGAGACCCGGACGGCGTTGCACATGCTGCGGTGGTCGATCTCCACGCGCTCGAACCAGCCCGCGTGGCCGGGCACGTGCACGACGTACGCGGGCCGGTCGACGGGCTCGCCGCGCTCGGCGGGCTGCAGCCGCTGCGGGCTCATCTCCGCGATCAGGGCGGCGGCGTCGTCGACGGCCAGGATCTCGGTGCCGGCCGGCAGCGATCCGACCACACCGACGCGCCCGCGCAGGTCCGCGCGGGTGAGCACGAGCCGGGCCTCGGCGTCGGCGACGAGGTAGCCGAGCCGGTCCGCCGGCGCGTCGGGGTCGAGCGGCACGCAGGTGCCGCCGATCTTGAGCACCGCGAGCAGGGCGACATAGGTCTCGACCCGGACGTCGAACAGCAGCGCGACCCGGTCGCCGGGCCGGGCCCCGCGCAGGCGCAGGTAGCGGGCGAGCCGGTTGGCGCGGGCGTCGAGCTCGTCGTAGGTCAACGAGACGCCGGGACCGTCGACGGCGAGCTGTCCGGCGCGGCCGTACTCCCGGATCCAGTCGCACCGCTCCTCGAACACCGAGTCCAGGCGCTCGTGGCGGCGGACCCGCCAGCCCTGCGCCTCGTGCCGGTCGACGAGGACCAGCTCCGAGAGCAGGGCCGGCGGGCCCGCGGGGGCCTCCGCCGGGGCGTGCCCCGGGGTGGGCGGCAACAGTGCCATCTTCTCAGGCCACCAGGCTCTCGTCGGCCGGCTCGGCGGCGAGCACCTCGTCGCCGAAGTTGTCCCGGACCCAGTCGGCCCGGTACAGGGTCTCCAGATAGCGTTCGCCCAGATCGGGGGCGAGCGTTACCGACGTGAGGTGCCCGGCCGAGTTCTGGTCCAGCCAGGCCTTCGCGCCGCTGACCACCGTGCCCGTTGATCCGCCGAAGAGAAAGCCCTTTCTCGCGATCCGGTGACACATGGAGATCGCGTCGGTCTCCTCGACGAACACGACGTCGTCGATGTAGGACCGGTCGAAGATGTCCGGGACGACGCTCGTGCCCAGGCCGGGGATCATCCGGCGCCCGGCGGGCTGGCCGAAGGTCACCGAGCCGACGGCGTCGACGGCGACGATGTGCACGTCGGGCCGGTACTGGCGGAACCAGCGGGCGCAGCCCATCAGGGTGCCGGTGGTGCCCGCGCCGACGAACAGGACGTCGAGCTGCGGGAACTCCTCGGCGATGGCCGGCGCGGTGGTGCGGAAGTGCGCCTTCCAGCTGTTCGGGTTGCTGTACTGGTTGAGGCAGTGGGCCCTCGGGTCGGCCGCGAGGACGGCCCGCACGTAGGCCTGGCGCGCGCCGAGGAATCCCTCGGGGCCGGCCTCGCGGATCACGCGGACGTCGGTGCCCATGGCCTCCATCAGCGCGATGGTGGCGGCGTTGCAGCGGACGTCGGTGACGCAGATGAAGCGGTAGCCCTTGTTGGCGGCGATGATGCTCAGCGCGACGCCGAGGTTGCCGGACGACGACTCGACGAGCGTCGAGCCCGGCCCGATCTCCCCCGCCCGCTCGGCCGCCTCGACCATCGAGGCCGCGGCCTTGAGCTTCACGGAGCCGGCGAAGTTGAAGCCCTCGCACTTCAGGTACAGCTCGTGTCCGACGATCGAGCGGAGGTCGACGAACAGACGCTCCTCGGTGAACTCCTGCGGCCCGGTCACGATCGGCATTGCTGTCTCCCCCCATCGAGCAGCCTCGACGCTGCATCTCCCCCGGTTCGTCGTCCGCCGTTGGTGCGGTTCGACGGGAACGAGAATGCTCTGGGGAGAGCCCTGGGACATTGGGGCAGATACCCGAGGTGGCGGAGTGATCCCCCTGACCCCACCGGGGGTTGACCCCCGGTCCTCCGGGGGCCCCCTCCCTCGCCGCGCGGACCGCGGAGCCCGACCCTTCTCGGCAGCCCGCCTCAGCGGGTGAGTCACCAGCGCCCGCCGGAGCGGGCCCGTCGGGGGAGGACACCATGTCCGGAGGGAACGTCGCAGGAGCACCGCAGCCGCCGAGCCGCGTGCGGCTCGGCCTGGCCACCGGGGTGCCGTTCGGCCTGTTCTGGGGCGTGCTCGTGGCGCTGCAGGGCGGACCCGGCGCCGACGCCGGACCCGCCGGCTACGGGATCCTTGCCGGGGCGTCGATCGTGGCCGGGGCGTTGTTCGGGCTGGTCATGGCGCTGGTCCTCGGTCACCTGCAGGACCGGGCGGCCCGGCGGACCGGGACGGCCGGCGTGGTCGCGCAGTCCACCGTGCGCGCCGCCGTGTCCGGGCCGGAGGTGCTCGCCCGCGTCGGCGAGGCCGCCGCGCTGCTGCCCGGCGGGCGGGTGACGGCCGTCGACGCCGACCGCGCCCTGCTGCGGACCGGCGTGACCTGGCGCAGCTGGGGCGAGCGGATCGAGATCGAGGTGCGGCCGCAGGGGCCCGCCTCGCGGGTGGTGCTGCGCAGCCGCCCCTTGGTCCCGTTCACGCTCGTCGACCAGGGCCGCAACGCCGAGAACGTGGCGCGGCTGGCCGACTGGGTGGCGGGCCTGCCCTGACCCCGTTTCACCCCGTCGTGTCCGGGTAGGACCTCACGCCCGGACGACAGGACGGAGGGTCGACGCCCGTGGACCACACGCAGGCACCGGTGCTGGAGGCCCTCGAGGCCTACCACCGCGAACGACACACGCCGTTCACGCCGCCCGGCCACAAGCAGGGCCGCGGCGCCGACCCGCGCGTACGGGCGGTCCTCGGCGAGGCGGTCTTCCGCGCCGACGTCCTGGCCTCCAGCGGGCTCGACGACCGGGCCTCGTCCGCCGGGATCATCGCCCGTGCCCAGGAGCTGATGGCCGACGCCGTCGGCGCCGACAACGCCTTCTTCTCCACCTGCGGGAGCTCCCTGTCGGTGAAGAGCGCGATGCTCGCCGTCGCCGGCCGGCACGGGCGGCTGCTGGTGGGACGCGACGTGCACAAGTCGGTGATCTCGGGGCTGGTGCTCTCCGGGCTGCAGCCGGTGTGGGTGCACCCCCGCTACGACCGCGACCAGCACCTCGCGCACCCGCCCTCGCCCTCCGACGTCGAACGGGCCCTCGACCGGGACGCCGACGTCGCCGGGGTGCTGATCACCAGTCCGACCCCGTACGGCACCTGCGCCGACATCTCCGCCATCGCCGAGCTGTGCCATGCGCGCGGGCTGCCGCTGCTCGTCGACGAGGCCTGGGGTGCGCACCTGCCGTTCCACGAGCGGCTGCCGACCTGGGCGATGGACGCGGGCGCGGACCTCTGTGTGGTCAGCGTCCACAAGATGGGCGCCGGGCTGGAGCAGGGCTCGGTGTTCCACCAGCAGGGTGACCTGGTCGACCCGACCTTCCTCGCCGCGTGCGCCGACATGTTGGCCACCACCAGCCCCAACGTCCTGTTGTGGGCCGGCATCGACGGCTGGCGCCGGCAGATGGTCGAGCAGGGCCACGAGCTGCTGGGCCGCGCGCTCGACCTCGCCGACGACGTGCGCGCGCAGGTGGCCGCCATCCAGGGCCTGCAACCGTTGCGCGACGAGCTGATCGGCGTGGAGGCCTCGCACGAGCTCGACGAGCTGAAGGTGCTGATCGACCTGTCCGAGCTGGGGATCAGCGGCTACCAGGCCGCGGACTGGCTGCGCGCCCACCGTGCCGTGGACGTCGGGCTCTCCGACCACCGCCGGATCGAGGCGCAGCTCTCGCTGGCCGACGACGCACAGACGGCCGGGACCCTGCTGGAGGCCCTGTCGGCGCTGGCGAAGGCCGCCGACGGGTTCCCGGACCCCGCGCCGGTCCACCTCCCGGGCCCGCAGGCCCTGGAGACCGAGGCGGTCATGCTGCCGCGCGACGCCTTCTTCGCGCGGCTCGAGGACGCCCCGCTGCGCGAGGCCGAGGGGCGGATCTGCGCCGAGCAGGTCACCCCCTATCCGCCGGGCATCCCGGTCCTGCTGCCCGGCGAACGGATCACCGGGGAGATCGTCGACTACCTCGCCACCGGCGTGCCGGCCGGGATGGTGCTGCCCGACCCGGCGGACCCGCAGCTGGGCACGGTCCGCGTCGTCGCGCGCTGAGCGGCGCCGGGGACCGAATGTCCGTTCGCCCCGCCCCGGCGGCCGGCTCAGGCGGGCGGGATGATCCCCTCGGACACCATCCGGACGACCTCGCCCGGCAACGACCCGGAGCCGGGGCGCCCGGGCCGGTACCACTCGATGATCGAGTTGACGGTGCCGGAGAGCAGGCGGGCGGCGAGCGAGGGCTCCACCCCCGCCCGGACCTCGCCGTCGGCCACCGCCTCGGCGACCAGCGAGGCGATCGTCGCGTCGAACGCCCGGCGCCGGGCCAGGGCCCAACGCTCGGTCTCGGTGTTGCCGCGCACCCGCAGCAGCAGGGTGACGTAGGGCAGCTCGGAGCTGAGCACCTCGACCTGGCGGAAGATGATGTGCCGCAGGCGCTCCAGGGCGGTGCCCTCCTGTGCCGCGCGCTCCTCGAGGATCCCGAACAGGCCGTCGAGCGCACGGCTCAGCGCGGCCCGCAGCAGCTCCTCCTTGCCGCTCACGTGGTGGTAGAAGGAGGACTTCGTGATCCCCGCCGCGCGGGAGAGGTCCTCCATCGAGGTCGCGTCGTAGCCGCGGGTGTTGAACTCCTGCACGGCCACCGCGAGCAGCGACGCCGCGTCGTACACCGGCCGGCGCGCGCCCGGCGCCCCCCGCGCACGGCGGGTGCGCGGCGGCGGGCCCGGCGGGACGGGCGGCTCGGACGGCGCGGCGGTCATCGGCCCTCGAAGACGGGCCTGCGCTTCTCCAGGAACGCCTCCACGGCCTCGCGGTGGTCGCGGGTCACGCCGAGCCGCGCCTGCCCCTCGCCCTCGTTGGCCAGCACGGTGTCGAGCGAGGACACCGCCCCGATCGCCACCGCCTTCTTGATCTCGGCGTAGGCGAGGGTCGGGCCGGCGGCGAGCCGGCGCGCCAGGTCGAGCCCGGCGCCGAGCACCTCCTCGGCCGGGACGACCGCCCTGACCAGGCCCGACGCGAGCGCCTGCGCGGCGTCGAAGGACTCGCCGAGCAGCAGCAGCTCGGTCGCCCGGGCGGCGCCCAGCGAGTGCACCAGGCTGGCGGAGAGCCCGGAGTCCGCGGTGAGGCCGATCGCGGAGAAGGCGGTGGCGAAGGTGGCGGTGTCGGCCGCGACGCGCAGGTCGCAGGCGAGCGCGAAGCCCAGCCCCGCACCGACCGCGCCCCCGTTGAGCGCGCACACCACCGGCTTCGGCATCGTCGCGATCGCCCGAACGATCGGGTTGTAGTGCTTCTCGACCGTGTCGAAGGAGGTCGCGGCGTTGCCGCGCAGCGACTCGACGTGCTCGCCGAGGTCCTGCCCCACGCAGAACGACTTGCCGGTCCCGGTGAGCAGCACGGCGCGGACGGACTCGTCCGACCCCACCCGCCGCAGCGCCTCGAGCAGCGCTTCCTTGAGCTCGACGGTGAGCGCGTTCCGCTTCCGCGGCCGGTTCAGGGTGACGACCGCGACGGCCGCGTCCTTCTCGTCGGCGGTGACGAGGACCGCAGGGCCGTCGGGGTCGGCCGCACCACTGTTCGTCTGCACGGGCCTCATGCTAGCGCCCCCGGGAACCGAACGGTCGGTCGACGCACGGCGGCGGCGTGTGCGGAGGCGGGGGCGAGCCGCGGCGCAGCCCGATGGGCGCCAGCAGCTCGAGATGGGCCTCGAGCGCGGTCGGCGTCGGCGGCAGGCCGACCTGCAGGTCGCCACCGAAGTACAGCTTCACGATCCCGCCCGCCGGCAGCCGCCCGGCCCGCTGCAGCGTGGCCACGTCCCGCAGGAAGCCCGGCTCGAAGATCGAGAAGAGGGGCAGCGCGCCCAGCTCCCGGGGTCCGCGCACAGGTACTCGGTGCCGGCGACCGAGTTCTGGTACGGCTCGCCCGCCGCGGGGGCCGAACCCTCGCGGCCCGCGCGCGCCCCGACAACCCGTGTGATTCGCTACCGCGCGGTAACTCCTGCCTCCGGCAGGGGTGCACACTCGAACCCAGCACCAGCCCTCCAGCGAAGGAGTCACCCGTGCCCGAGGCAGTGATCGTCGCGGCCGCCCGCTCCCCCATCGGCCGCGCCCGCAAGGGCTCGCTCAAGGACATGCGCCCGGACGACCTGACCGTCCAGATGGTCCGCGCCGCCCTGGACCAGGTGCCCGCGCTCGACCCGAGCGAGATCGACGACCTGATGCTCGGCTGCGGCCTGCCCGGCGGCGAGCAGGGCAACAACCTGGGCCGCATCGTGTCCGTGCTGCTCGGCCTCGACACCGTGCCCGGCACCACGATCACCCGGTACTGCTCCTCGTCCGTGCAGACCACCCGCATGGCGCTGCACGCGATCAAGGCCGGCGAGGGCGACGTGTTCGTCTCCGCCGGCGTCGAGACCGTGTCCCGCTTCGAGAAGGGCAGCTCCGACTCCTGGCCGGACACGCACAACCCGCTGTTCGCCGACGCCGAGGCCCGTACCGTCGCCACCGCCGAGTCCGGCACCGACACCTGGACCGACCCGCGGCGCGACGGGAACCTGCCCGACGTCTACATCGCCATGGGCCAGACCGCCGAGAACCTCGCCCGCGCCAAGGGCGTGACCCGCGAGGACATGGACCGCTTCGGCGTCCGCTCGCAGAACCTCGCCGAGGAGTCGATCAGGAACGGCTTCTTCGCGAACGAGATCGCGCCGGTCACCCTGCCCGACGGCACCGTCGTCGACACCGACGACGGCCCGCGGGCCGGCGTCACCTACGAGGCGGTCTCGCAGCTCAAGCCGGTGTTCCGGCCCGACGGGCTCGTCACCGCCGGCAACTGCTGCCCGCTCAACGACGGCGCCGCGGCCCTGGTCGTCATGTCCGACACCAAGGCGAAGGCGCTGGGGATCACCCCGTTGGCGCGGATCGTCTCCACCGGGGTCACCGGCCTCTCCCCCGAGATCATGGGCCTCGGCCCGGTCGAGGCGTCGAAGCAGGCGCTGGCCCGTGCGGGGATGACCATCGACGACGTCGACCTCGTCGAGATCAACGAGGCGTTCGCCGCCCAGGTCATCCCGTCGGCCCGCGACCTCGGCATCGACCCGTTCGGCGACAAGCTCAACGTCCACGGGGGCGCCATCGCGGTCGGGCACCCGTTCGGCATGACCGGCGCCCGCATCACCGCCACCCTGCTCAACGGCCTGCGCGCCGAGGACAAGAGCATCGGCCTGGAGACCATGTGCGTCGGCGGCGGGCAGGGCATGGCCGTGATCTACGAGCGGCTCAGCTGAGAGTTGAACAGTCGTTAAGCTGCCCGGCATGGGCAGCATGGACGGCAAGGTCGCCGTCGTCAGCGGTGGCGCGACCGGTCTGGGCGCGGCGGTCGGCCGCCGCCTGGCCGGGCGCGGCGCCCGCGTCGCGATCACCTACTCCCGCAGCGCGGACGAGGCCGAGGCCACGGCCGAGTCCTGTCGCGCCCTCGGCGTCGACGCCGTCGCCCTGCGCGGCGACGTCGGCGACGACGCGGCCTGCCGCCGGGTCGCCGCGGAGGTCGCGCAGCGGTGGGGACGGATCGACGTCCTGGTCAACAACGCGGGCCGCACCCGGATCGTCCCGCACGCCGACCTCGACGGGCTCACCGCCGAGGACTTCGAGGCGACCTACCGCACCAACGTGATCGGCGCGTACCAGATGACCCGCGCGGTCGTCCCGCACATGCGGGAGCGCGGGTACGGGGCCGTGGTCAACGTGTCGTCGACCAGCAGCCTCGACGGCGAGGGCTCCTCGATCGCCTATGCGGCGTCGAAGGGCGCGCTCAACACGCTCACGGTGTCGCTGTCCCGGGCGCTCGCGCCCGAGATCCGGGTCAACGCCGTGGTCCCCGGCTTCATCGGCACCCGCTGGTTCTCCGGGCCGCTCGGCGACGAGGCCTACCAGCAGCTGGTCGGACGGGTGGAGCAGACCACGCCGCTGCGCCGCGCAGGCACCCCGGAGGACGTCGCCGTGGCCGTGGTGTTCCTGTGCGACGAGGGCGCGGAGCACATCACCGGCACCACCCTCGTCTCCGACGCCGGGGCGAGCCTCAAGCCCCGCGGCTGATCCGGCCAGAAGTAGGCGGTGCCGGGCTCGACGGGCTCACCGCCGAGGACTTCGAGGCGACCTGCACCATCGGCGATGGCATACCCACCGGGGCGGTCACCCCACCTCGCGGGTCCGCAGCACCGTCCGGAGGATCTTGCCGGAGGCCGACTTGGGATCACGGCACGGGAGACCGTCGGCTCGGTGTTGAGTGCCTGCCAGCTGTTGGGCCAGCTCGGCGCCGGGCGGCCGCTGATCACCCTCGCCGAGCTCACCGCGTCGTCCGGGCTCGACAAGCGACGGTGCACCGGCTCATGACCACCTTCGTGGCCGTCGACCCGGCGATCCGCGCGCGCTGCTGGCGGAGCCGCTGCCGGGGCGAGGTGGGTGGGCGGGGTCCGGCGGGGTCCGGCGGGGACCAGGCGGGTGCGGTCAGCTCTCGCGCGTGACGAGGGTGGTGATGCGGACCAGGGACGGAGCGGTGGGGGTGGAGCCGAAGCCGAACCGCACGGGCGGGTGGACCGGTCGCAGCGGACCCTGGTCCGCCCCCTCCCACCGGACGACGGCGGCGCCGAGGCGGTGCAGGTCGAGCGCGCCGTAGTACTCGGTGCGCCCGCCGCCCGCACTGCCGACGGTGCGCACGCCGGGCAGGACGCGGCGGGCGACGGCGTCGGTCGTCGCGATCCAGCGGGGCGCGGTGGCGAGCCGGCGCGGCACCGCGCGGAGCAGCAGGCCGAGCGGTGTCCGCCCGCCCACGCGGAACGCGCACTCCAGCGGCCCGGCGCGGACCTGCCGGCGGTCACCGCGGATCTCGTGGTCGACCGGGCCGATCCGCACCTCGTCGAACGTGTACGTGGCGGACACGAAGTCGGCCACGGCGCAGGACGGCGCGAGCAGGAGCCGGTGCCCGTCCGGCCGCTCGACCATGACGTCGGTGAAGGAGCCCAGCGGGGAGCGCGGCCAGTGCCCCACCACGACGCGGAGCCCGGCCGCCGTGCCCAGGCCGGCGATCCAGCCGTCGAACCGATCGATCACCCCACCTGCATACCCATCGCCGCCCGCGGGATGCTGGACGGGTGCTGGAGCTCGACCACCTCATCGCCTTCCTCCCCGGCCCCCCGGACCCGCCGGACGGGCTGCTGCTCGACGCGGGCACGCGGCACGTCGGGCAGGGCACCCGCAACCGGCGGGTCGTCTTCCCGCGGCACTACGTGGAGCTGCTCTGGATCGACGAGCCCGAGGCCGAGCGGGCGTCCGGGCTCGGGTTCGCGCAGCGGTGCGCCCGCACTGCGTACCCGTTCGGGATCGTCCTGCGCGGCACGGTGCCCGAGGGCCCCTTCCGCCGGTACACCGTGCCGGACGGGCCGACGCTCGCGGTGCACGAGGGCGACCCGGGCATGCCGTTCCTCGCGGTCGCCGAGCTGTCCGACGCCCAGCTCGCCGGCCTGTCCCACCCCGCCACTCCCCCGCACCCGAACGGCGCGGGTGGCATCGTCGCCGCCCGGATGACCGGGGCGGTCCCGCCGGGCCCGGTCCTCCCGGGCCTCTCGCTCACCCCGGACGGCGCACCGTCGATGCGGGTACTGCTCGACTCCGGCCCGCCGCTCGTCCTGACCTGAGAGTCCGGCGCCCGGCTACCTAGGCTAGTAGCTGCGCGGGAGCCCCAGGACCTGCGTGCCGATGTGCGCCAGGACCAGCTCCTCGGCGACGGGGATGTTGCGGGCGATCCGGGAGTCGCGGAACAGCCGCTCCACCGGGTACTCCTTCGAGTACGCCATGCCGCCGAAGGTCTGGAAGGCCTGGTTGGCGGCCTCCCACCCGACCTGCGCCCCGGTGAGCTTGGCGATGTTGGTCTCGGCATGGCAGGGCAGGCCCCGGTCGAACAGCCACGCCGCCTTGTAGGTCATCAGCCTGCCGAGCTCGGCCTTCGCCTTGATCTGCGCGAGCGGGAACTGTATGCCCTGGTTGGCGCCGATCGGGCGGCCGAACACGTGCCGCTCCTTCGCGTACCGCACGGCGACGTCGAGCGCGGCGTCGGCGGTGCCCACGCCGCCGGCCGCGGCGAGGATGCGCTCGGGGTTGAGGACGTCCCACAGCACGGAGAACCCGCCGTCGACCTCGCCGAGGACGTTCTCGGCGGGCACGCGCAGGTCGTCGAAGAAGACCTGGCTGGAGGTGACGACGTTGCTGCCCAGCTTGGGGATCGGGGTGTACTGCAGCGTCCCCGCGGCGACCGCCTCCTTGACGTCGACCAGGAACAGCGTGAAGCCGCCGGTCCGGGGCTTCGCCTCCTCGGCGGGGACGGTGCGCGTGATCGCGATCATCCAGTCCGCGTTCTCCAGCCCGGAGATCCAGATCTTCTGCCCGTTGATCACGAAGTCACCGCCGTCCCGGACCGCGCGGGTGCGGATGCGGAGGGCGTCGCTGCCGGCGTCGGGCTCGGTGAGGGCCATGCAGAACTGGGTGTCGCCGGACGCGAGGCCGGGCAGCAGGCGCTTCTTCTGCTCCTCGGTGCCGTGCCGGGCGAGCGTGGTCGCACCGAAGCCGGGGGTGAGGACGTAGAGGAAGATCCCGCCGGTGCCGCCGGACGCGGCCAGGGTCTCGCAGGCCACGGCCAGCTCGAGCATCCCCTGCCCGCCGCCGCCGTACTCCTCCGGCACGGTCAGCCCGATCCAGCCCCCGTCGGCCAGGTCCCTCCAGACCTCCCACGGGAAGCGGTGCTCCTCCTCCAGCCGCGACCAGTAGGCGTGGTCGTAGCGGGCGCCGATCGCGCGCACACCCTCCTGCACGGCGAGGGCGGTCTCGGGGAGGGTGAAGTCCACGGCGGTCCTTCCGGTCGGCGACGGTGCGCGGTGATCCCATCATCGCCGCGCGGGCGGCCCGATCCGCCACCCGTCACCCGGCCGCGCACCCGCCCGGCCCAACCGCCGCACCGCCGGCTCGCCCGGAGTGGCCGACGTCGCCCGGCCGGGTTAGAACTGTCTCCCGCTCGTCACGCACCGGAGGACACGTGCACATCTGGCCCGGCTCGCCCTACCCGCTGGGTTCCACCTTCGACGGCGGAGGGACCAACTTCGCGATCTTCTCGGAGGTCGCGGAGCGGATCGAACTCTGCCTGGTGAACGACGACGGCGTCGAGGAGCGCGTCGTCCTGCCGGAGCGCAACGGCCTGATCTGGCACGGCTACCTGCCGCGCATCGGGCCGGGTCAGCGCTACGGGTACCGGGTGCACGGTCCGTACGACCCCGGCGCCGGCCTGCGGTGCAACCCCTCGAAGCTGCTGCTCGACCCCTACGCGAAGGCGATCGACGGCGAGTACCGCTGGAACGAGGCGCTGTTCTCCTACCGCTTCGGCGACCCGAACTCCTACAACGACATGGACTCGGGCCCGTACGCGATGACCTCCGTCGTGGTCAGCCCGTACTTCGACTGGCAGGACGACCGCCCGCTGCGGATCCCGTACAACGAGACGGTCGTCTACGAGGCGCACGTGCGCGGCATGACCATGCGCCACCCGGACATCCCGAAGGACGTCCGCGGCACCTACGCCGGGCTGGCGCACCCGGTCATGATCGACCACTTCCGCAAGCTCGGGGTCACCGCCGTCGAGCTCATGCCGGTGCACCAGTTCGTGCACGACTCGACGCTGCACGACAAGGGCCTGCGCAACTACTGGGGCTACAACACCATCGGCTTCTTCGCCCCGCACAACGGCTACGCCTGCTTCGGCACCCGCGGGGAGCAGGTCGCGGAGTTCAAGGCGATGGTCCGCGCGCTGCACCGGGCGGGCATCGAGGTGATCCTCGACGTCGTCTACAACCACACCGCCGAGGGCAACCACCTGGGCCCGACGCTCTCCTTCCGCGGCATCGACAACCACGCCTACTACCGGCTCGTCGACGGCGACCCGATGTACTACTTCGACACCACGGGCACCGGGAACAGCCTCAACGTCCGCCACCACGAGTCGCTGCGGCTGCTCATGGACTCGTTGCGGTACTGGGTCACCGAGATGCACGTCGACGGCTTCCGGTTCGACCTCGCGTCCTCGCTGGCCCGCGAGTTCCACGCCGTGGACCGGCTGTCCGCCTTCTTCGACCTGGTCAACCAGGACCCGGTGGTCAGCCAGGTGAAGCTGATCGCCGAGCCGTGGGACGTCGGCGACGGCGGCTACCAGGTCGGCGGGTTCCCGCCGCTGTGGACGGAGTGGAACGGGCGCTACCGCGACACGGTCCGGGACTTCTGGCGCGGCGAGCCGGCCAGCCTCGGGGAGTTCGCGGCCCGGTTCACCGGCTCCTCGGACCTGTACGAGGCGGACAACCGGCGGCCGATCGCCTCGATCAACTTCGTGACCGCCCACGACGGCTTCACCCTCGAGGACCTCGTCTCCTACAACGAGAAGCACAACGAGGCCAACGGCGAGGGCAACCGGGACGGGGAGAGCCACAACCGCTCGTGGAACCACGGCGCGGAGGGCCCGACCGAGGACGTGCAGATCCACGCGCTGCGCGAGCGGCAGAAGCGCAACATCCTCACCACGCTGCTGCTCTCCCAGGGCGTGCCGATGATCGCGCACGGCGACGAGCTGGGCCGCACCCAGCAGGGCAACAACAACGTCTACTGCCAGGACAACGAGCTGTCCTGGGTCGACTGGGACCGCGCCCGCGAGCACGAGGTGCTCACCGAGTTCGTCGGCTGCCTCACGGCGCTGCGGGCGAAGCACCCGATCTTCCGCCGCCAGCGGTTCTTCCAGGGCCGGCCCATCCAGGGCTCGAGCATGGACGACATCGCCTGGCTGCGGCCCGACGGCGAGTACATGACCGACGAGGACTGGGACCGCGTGCGGGCCCAGTCGCTGGCGATCTACCTCAACGGGCAGGGCATCCCGGACCGCGACCACCTCGGCGTGCGGATCGTGGACGACTCCTTCCTGCTGCTGATCAACGCCCACCACCAGCAGGTCCAGTTCACGCTGCCTGGTGAGGAGTACGGCCGGGTGTGGGAGACGGCCGTCGACACCTCGGACCCGCTGCTGGCGAATGCCCGCCGGAGGACCCAGAAGGCCGGGGCGCGGCTGCGGGTGGCGCCCCGGTCGATGCTCGTGCTGAGGTGCGCCGTCCCGCCGTCCTGAATCGACATGTCGAAGTTGACATGTCGTGCTCGACCGGAGCAGACTCGGGACCTCCGACGGGGGTGGTGGCTCATGACCGGACAGGGCGGGACGGGGATCCGCATCGGCGACGACGAGCGGGAGCGCGGGGCGGCGAGGCTCGCCGCCGACGTGGGGGCCGGGCGGCTCGGCCTCGCCGAGTACGAGGACCGGGTCGGACAGGTCTACGCGGCGCGGACCCGGGCGGAGCTCGACGCGGTGTTCGCGGACCTGCCGGCGCCGCGCGCGGCCGCACGGCCGATTCCGGCCCGGCGCGTCCCGCCGCGGCCGTCGCGTGGCGCCCGCGGCCTCCCGATGGCCGCCGCCTGGGTGCCGTGGCTCGCGGTGAACGCGATCTGCCTGGTGGTGTGGCTGGCGACGTCGCTCGGCGCCGGGCACCCACTGCCCTTCTGGCCGATCTGGGTCGCGGGGCCGTGGGGCGCGATGCTGCTCCTCGGCACCCTGTCCGGGCACCGGGCCTGCGGCGGCCGCCGCCACTCCCCCTAGGAGACTGCTGAAAAGCTCGGGTGTCGGACCGCGAGTTGATCTCGGGCCGCTGGGACGATGTCCGGGTGCAGGGACGGTCTGATCCGCAGCGTGAGCTGCTCGATGTTGAGTCCGTGGCCGGGC
>NZ_JAJSOK010000031.1 GCF_021283305.1 Pseudonocardia kujensis | reverse complement strand
CCACCTCTCCGTGCGCCTCGGCAGCGTCACCGACCTGCTCGGCGACCACGTCGGCGGACGGCAGCGGCTGGCCGAGGCGACGGCTCTCGCGCGGCGGGACGGGTCGCCGTCGCTGCTGGCCTGGGCGGGCAACACGCTGGCGCTGGCCGACGCCCGGGCCGGCGACCGGGAGGCCGCCGAGCGCGGGCACCGGCAGGCGCTGGGCTGGTACCGGTACGCGGGCTCGGTCGCCGGGATCGCGATGACCGCCGCCGCCCTGGCCCGGGTCTCGTCGCCGGCGCGGGCCGCCGCCCTGCTCGACCAGGCCGAACGCGCGGCCGTGGCGACCCGCGACCCGCGGGCCGTCGCGTACGTCGTCGAGGGGCGGGCACTCGCGGCGTGCACCGACGACCGCGCCCGGCGTTTCGTCGCGCTGGCCCGGCGGCTGCGCGCCCAGGCCGGCCGGCCGCGGGTGCCTGGCGAGCAGCCGGATCTCGACCGCCTCGAGGACCGGCTGGGGGCCGCGGCTCCGCCCCCGTCCTGATCGGCGGCGGTTCCCTCGCGGTGGCGACGGTGCCAGGCTCGGCGGGGTGGTCCGCATCCAGCTGCACGGCCGGTTCGTGGTGGTCGTCGACGGGCGGTCGGTGGAGCACCTCCTCCCCGGGCGGCGGGGCCGGGCCCTGGTGGCGTACCTCGCCTGCCGGCGCGCCGCCGTGGACCGGTGCGTGCTGGCGGAGGCGCTCCGCGCGTCGGGCACGGGTCTGACCGCGCTGCTCTCGAAGGTCCGGGCGGTGCTGGCCCCGGTCGAGATCGTGGGCCGGCAGAGCGTGCAGCTCGTGCTGCCGGAGGGCGGGCTGGTCGACGCGGCGGTCGCGGCCGAGGCGGCGCACCGGGCCGATGCCGCGGCCGCCCGCTGCGACTGGCCGGAGGCCTGGACGCACGCGTTGAGCACGCTGTTCGTGACCCAGCGCCCGTTCCTGCCGGACCTGCAGGAGCCATGGGTCGTCGAGTACCGCGAGGAGGTCGGACGGCTGCACCGCCGGGCGCTGACCTGTTACGCCGAGGCGTGCCTGGCGCTGGCCACGCCGACCGAGCTGGCGAGCGCCGAGCGCAGTGCCCGGGAGCTGGTCCGGGCCGCGCCGCTCGACGAGAAGGGGCACCGGCTGCTGATGCGGGCCCTGGCGGCGCGCGGCGACCGGGCCGAGGCCCTGCGGGTCTACGAGCGGCTCCGCCGGATGCTGCTCGACGAGCTCGGCGTGGGCCCGGGACCGGAGACGCGCACGGTGCACGCGGAGATCCTGCGGTAGCCGCTCCCCGCTGGGCCGTCCGGAGCAGTCGTGGCGGCAGCATTTCGGCAAGGTCGCGGCGAGGCGGCCCCGGATACTCGTTCGTACCGACCCCGTGGTCTCGACGAGGAGGACGCGAGATGAAGCAGGTCAGTTGCGAGTGCGGCTACTCCGCCCGCTCCGAGAGCGAGGACCAGATCGTCAGCACGGTCCTGCAGCACGTGGCGATCGACCATCCGGACCTCGCGCCGTCGGTCACCCCCGACGTGGTCCGGGGCTGGATCGAGATCGTCCCCTGACGTCCGGGTGACGGACCGGTGGGCCGCGGAGGGGGCGGCCCGCCGCGTCACTCACCCTTGACGTTGACCAGCTGCCGGAGGGTGTGGCGGACCTCGACCAGATCGGCGGCGTCGGCCATCACCACGTCGATGTCCTTGTAGGCGGCGGGGATCTCGTCGAGGAACGCCGGCCCGCGGCGGTACTCGATGCCGACCATCGCCTCGTCCATGTCCTCGAGCGTGAACGTCCGCCGGGCCGCCCTGCGGGCGTAGGCGCGGCCGGCGCCGTGCGGGCTGCTCTCGAAGCTCGCCGGCTCGCCCTTGCCGCTCACCACGTAGCTGGCGGTGCCCATCGACCCGGGGACGAGCCCGGGACGGCCCGCGTCGGCCCGGATCGCGCCCTTGCGGGAGAGCCACACGTCGTGGCCGAGGTGGTGCTCGCGGGCCGTGAAGTTGTGGTGGCAGTTGATCCGCTCCTGCTCCTCGACCGCCGCGCCGAGGAACCGGGCGACGAGCTCGAGGAAGCGGTCCGTCATCTCCTCGCGGTTGGCCAGCGCGAAGTGCTGCGCCCACTCCAGGTCGCGCAGGTACGCGTCGAACTCCTCGGTGCCCTCCGTGAGGTGCGCGAGGTCCCGGTCCGGCAGCCGCCGGTCGCGGCACTGCTCCTGGGCGACCCGGATGTGGTGGCGGGCGATCGCGTTGCCGATGCCGCGCGAGCCGGAGTGCAGGAACAGCCACAGCGTGCCGCTCTCGTCGGCGGTCAGCTCGACGAAGTGGTTGCCGCCGCCGAGGCTGCCGAGCTGGAGCTCCCAGCCCACCCGCGTGAGGCCCTCGTAGAAGGCCAGCCGGTCGCCGGCCTCCTCGGTCAGCGCGGCGACCCGCGGCGCCGCCGTCCCGCCGACCGTCCGGTTGTCGTGTCCGGCACCGAGCGGGATCCGCTTCTCCAGGGACCGCCGCAGGTCGGCGAGGGACCGGCCGCCCAGGTCGTCCCGGGTGAACTGCGTGCGGACGGCGATCATCCCGCACCCGATGTCCACTCCCACGGCTGCCGGCATGATCGCCTCGACGGTCGGGATGACCGAGCCGACGGTCGCGCCGGCCCCGAGGTGCGCGTCGGGCATCAGGGCCAGGTGGGGCTGCACGAACGGCATCGACGCGGTCCGCTCGGCCTGCGCCAGCGTCGCGGGCTCGAGGATCGAGGCCCAGCTGTAGAGCTTGTCGTTGATCTTCTGCACGGGCGTCCTCCCGCCGGGGAGCGTTCCCCGTCCGGGCCGGACCTCACCCGAGTGCGGCGCCGATCCTCCGCAGCATCGCGCCCGCGTCCGCCAGGCACCGCGCCGGGTCGGGCTCCCGGTCGACGAGGGCGTGCACCTCGCCGATCCCGGCGGCGGCGAGCTCGGTGCGTGTCACCTCGCACCGCCCGCACACCGCGACCACCGGCACCCCCGCCGCGCGGGCCGCGGCGGCGACACCCGCGGGTGCCTTGCCGTGCAACGTCTGCGCGTCGAGCGCCCCCTCCCCGGTGACGACGAGCCCGGCGCCGGCGAGGTGCTCCGCGAACCCGACCAGCTCCAGCACGACGTCGATGCCGGGACGCCGCCGGGCGCCGAGCACCGCGAGGGCGGCGAACCCGACCCCGCCGGCGGCCCCGGAGCCGGGGACGTCGGGTGAGCTCCCGACCAGCCGGGCCCATCGGGTGAGCCCGGCCTCCAACGCCGCGACCTCCCCCGGACCCGCGCCCTTCTGCGGGCCGTAGACGGCGGCGGCGCCCGAGGGACCGAGGAGCGGGTTGTCGACGTCGCAGGCCAGCACGAGGTCCACGGCCTGCAGCCGGGGATCCAGCCCGGTCAGATCGACGCGCGCGGCGCGGGCCAGCGCGGCCCCGCCGTCGGGCACCGGCTCGCCGGCTCCGTCGAGGACCCGCGCGCCGAGGGCCGTGAGCAGGCCCGCCCCGCCGTCCGTGCAGGCACTGCCGCCGACCCCGAGGACCACGGTCCGGGCGCCGGTGTCGAGCGCGGCCGCGACCAGCTCGCCGGTCCCGCGGCTGGTCGCACCCAGGGGGTCCGGCCCGTCGGGCAGCAGGGCGAGCCCGGAGGCCGCGGCCAGCTCGACCACCACGAGGTCGTCGCGCACCGCGATCGCGGAGTCCACCGGCTTCCCGGTCGGCCCGCCGACCGGCACCGGGAGCCGGGTGAAGCCGGCGGCGAGGGCCGCGTCGAGGGTGCCCTCGCCGCCGTCGGCCACCGGGAGCTCGCGGGCCGTGTGCCCGGCCGCGCGGAGACCGGCGGCCAGGTGGGCCGCGGCCTGCGCCGCCGTGAGCGAACCCTTGAACTTGTCCGGCGCGACCAGCACGTGACCGTTCCGGTCCCGGGTCACGGCAGCGGGATCGTCGCCGTCGGGGCGTGCTCGCGGGTGGTGGCGAGCTCCTCGAACTCCACGACGGCGTCGATGTCCTGCCCCATCGCGATGTTGGTGACCCGCTCCAGGACCACCTCGACGACGACCGGGACCCGGTGCAACCGGGCCAGCTCCTTCGCCCGCGCGAAGGCGCCGGGGAGATCGGTCGGGTCCGTCACGCGGAGCGCGTTGCAGCCCAGGCCCTCCGCGACCTTGACGTGGTCGACGCCGTACTTGTCCAGCTCGGGCGAGTGGAGGTTGTCGAAGCCGAGCTGCACGCAGTAGTCCATGTCGAAGCCGCGCTGCGCCTGCCGGATCAGCCCGAGGGAGGAGTTGTTCACGACCACGTGCACGTACGGCAGGCTGAACTGCGCGCCGACCGCCAGCTCCTCGATCATGAACTGGAAGTCGTAGTCGCCCGAGAGCGCGACGACCGGCGCCTCCGGGTCCGCGACCCGCACCCCGAGCGCGGCCGGCACGGTCCAGCCCAGCGGTCCTGCCTGCCCGCAGTTGATCCAGTGCCGCGGCCGCTGGACGTGCAGGAACTGCGCGCCCGCGATCTGGCTGAGCCCGATCGTGCTGACGTAGCGGGTGTCCGGGCCGAACGCCTTGTTCATCTCCTCGTACACCCGGTGCGGCTTGATCGGGACGTCGTCGAAGTGGGTGCGCCGCTGCAGGGTCCCCTTGCGCTCCACACACTCCCGCACCCACTCGGTGCGGCTCGGCAGCGCACGTCCCCGGGCCGCCTCGAGCATCCGGCGGAGGAACGCACCGGCGTCGGACACCACGCCGTAGTCCGGGGCGAAGACCCGCCCGATCTGGGTGGGCTCGACGTCGACGTGCACGAACCGCCGCCCACGCCGGTAGGTCTCCAGCCCGCCGGTGTGCCGGTTGGCCCACCGGTTCCCGATGCCGAGCACCAGGTCCGACGCGAGCAGGGTGGCGTTGCCGTAGCGGTGCGCGGTCTGGATCCCGGCCATGCCGGCCATCAGGGGGTGGTCGTCGGGGATCGCGCCCCAGCCCATCAGCGTGGGGACGACCGGGATGTCGAGCAGCTCGGCCAGTTCGACGAGCTCGGTGCAGGCGTCGGCGTTGACGATCCCGCCGCCCGCCACGATCACCGGGCGCTCCGCGGTCCCCAACAGGTCGAGAACCTTCTCGGCCTGCGCGCGGGTGGCCTCCGGACGGTGCACCGGTAGCGGCGCGTAGGTCTCCGGGTCGAAGTCGATCTCGCCCAGCTGGACGTCGATCGGCAGGTCCAGCAGCACCGGTCCGGGCCGCCCGGAGCGCATGAGGTGGAAGGCCTGGGCGAGCGCGCCCGGGACCTGGGCGGGCTCGCGGACCGTCATGGCCAGTTTCGTGACGGGCGCGGCGATGGCGGCGATGTCGACGGCCTGGAAGTCCTCCTTGTGCAGCTTCGCGACCGGCGCCTGCCCGGTGATCGCGAGGATCGGGATCGAGTCCGCCATCGCCGAGTACAGCCCGGTGATCATGTCGGTGCCCGCGGGCCCGGAGGTGCCCACGCAGACGCCGATGTTGCCGGCCTTCGCGCGGGTGTAGCCCTCGGCCATGTGCGACGCGCCCTCGACGTGCCGCGCCAGGACGTGGGTGAGGGTCCCGTCCTTGCGCACGGCGTCGTAGAAGGGGTTGATGGCCGCACCGGGCAGGCCGAACAGGTGCGAGACGCCCTCCGCCCGCAGGATCGCGACGGCGGCGTCGGCGGCGCGCATCTTCACGACTGCCTCCCCGAGAGCTCCTCGACCTGCTTGAGCAGCGCGCTGTGGTCGAGCCCGCCGTGCCCCTGCGCCCGCAGCGACCCGACGAGCTGCGCGACGTGCGCACCCAGCGGGATCGCGACGCCCGCCTCCCGCGCCGCCGCCGTCACGATGCCCATGTCCTTGTGGTGCAGGTCGATCCGGAACCCGGGCGCGAAGGTGCGGGCGCGCATGGTGGCGCCCTTGCGGGCGAGCACCGTGCTCCCCGCCAGCCCGCCCTGCAGGACCTCGAGGGCGGACTCGGTGTCGACGCCGTAGGCCTCGAGGAACACGAGCGCCTCGGCGACGAGCTGGATGTTCCCGGCGACGATCAGCTGGTTCGCGGCCTTCACCGTCTGGCCGGCGCCCGAGGGGCCGACGTGCACCACGGTCCTCCCGACGACGTCGAGCAGCGGCCGGGCGGCGGCCACGTCGTCGGGCTCCCCGCCGACCATGATCGACAGGTTGCCCTCGACCGCGGCCGGCTCGCCGCCGCTGACCGGGGCGTCGACCGGGCGGATGCCCCGCTCGCGCTCGGCGTCGGCGATGCGGCGGGCGACATCGGGGCGGATCGTGGAGCAGTCGATGTGCAGGGTGCCCGGTTTGGCGTGCGCGAGGATGCCGTCCTCGCCGAGGACCAGCCCCTCGACGTCCGGGCTGTCCGGGACCATGGTGATCACGACGTCGGCCTCGCGGACCGCGTCGGCGGTGTCGGCGGCGGCGCGCCCGCCGCGCTCGACCAGGACGTCCACGGCGAGCCGGGACAGGTTGTGGCCGACGACGTCGTGCCCGGCCCGCACCAGGTGCGCGGCCATCGGGCCGCCCATGATGCCGAGGCCGATGAAGGCGATCGTCGTCTTCCCGGGGGTGGTCATCGGTTCTCCGTTCCCAGCCACGCGAAGTCGGGTCGCGTCGGCACGTATTCGAGGGCGGTGCGGCCGGAGTAGCCGGCCGCCCGCAGGGCGTCGAGCAGGTGGGCGAAGTCGAGCTCGCCGGTGCCGGGCTCGTGGCGGCCGGGGACGTCGGCGAGCTGGACGTGGGCGATGCGGTCGGCGTACCGCGCGATCACGGCGTCGAGGTCCTCGCCGTTCGCAGCGAGGTGGTAGAGGTCGGCGAGCAGGCCGAGGTTGGGCGCGCCGACCCGGTCGAGGACCTCGACGGCCTGCGCAGCCGTGCGGAGCGGGTAGCGGTCCGTGCCGCTCAGCGGCTCGAGCACGATCGTCGCGCCGATCCGCCCGGCCTCCTTCGCGGCGTGCGCGAGGTTCTCGGCGGCGATCTCGTCCTGGCCGACGGTGCCGTCGATCCGGTTGCCGTACAGGGCGTTGAAGATCCGGGTGCCGAGCCGCTCGCCGAGACCGACGGCCACGGCGACGGAGTCGCGGAACTCCTGGGCGCGGCCGGGCCAGGAGGCGAGGCCGCGGTCGCCGGCGGGCATGTCGCCGGCGGCGATGTTCAGCCCGATCAGCCGGACGCCGGCGTCCTCGATCGCACGGGCGAAACGGTCCACCTCGGCGTCGGAGGGGGCGGCGGTGGCGAAGGGCCACCAGAACTCGACGGCGTCGAACCCGGCGTCGGCCGCGGCGCGCGGCCGGTCGAGCAGGGGCAGGTCGGCGAGCACGATCGAGCAGTTGAGGGCATGAGGGAAAGTCACGGGCATTCCTTCGGAACGTCCGCATTATGGAACCATAATGCGATTTCGAGGGCGTTCGGAGCGCGTTATGGAACCATAATGCGCTCGACGCCGGGTTCTGGAAGCGTTATGGAGCCATACTGCGGTCGGGTCAGCGGGCAGCGTGCCAGCGGGTCCGGAGGGACTCGCGGCCGGTGTCGGTCGGGGTGCCCCACAGGCGTACTCGGGAGAGGCCGCCGTCGGGGTGGATGTCGAGCCGTACCTGGGTGACGGCCGGACGGTCCGTGAGTACGAACCGGTGCCGGGTGTCGGGCTGCAGCGGGGTGTTGAGCAGGTCCTGCCAGGCACCGTCACCGGTCCGGCCGCGCAGGGTCGTCGAGCCGGGCGCGTTGTACAGGAAGTACGAGGTGTCGATCTCGGCGACGGCGATCCGGCCCTCGGTGCCGAGCCCGAGCTCGACCCAGTCGTTGCCGGCGTCGCGGCGCCGCGCGGTCTCCCAGCCCTCGCCCATGGACCGGGCCGGTCCGGGCAGCAACAGGTTGTGCGGGCTGCTGTAGAAGCGGTTCGAGACGTCGCGCACGTGCCCGCCGTTCTCGATCGCGGCCAGGTCCACGGTGCCGAGCACCTCGAGCAGTGCCGGGTCCGGCAGGGCCTTGCCGTGCACGCGCAGCCGGGCCACGCCGCCGTCGGGCACGATCCGCAGCCGCACGTGGGTCACGCGCCGCTCACAGCGAACGTCGAACGTGTTCTCCGAGTCCCCCTTGAGGGGCGAGAGCGGCACGAGCTCGAACCAGGTGGTCCCGTCCGCGCTGCCGTCGACGGCACCCTCGGGCGGGTAGTTGCCGGTGAACCAGGTCGTGTCGACCACGATCCGCCGGACGACGCCGGGTGCGCCGAGCCGGACCACGGCCTCGTCGTGCCCGGGCGAGCGGCGCCGGCGGGTCTCCCAGCCGTCGTAGACCTTGCCGCGGTGCCCGAAGGTGCTGGGATCGAACACCGGCGGCCCGGGGACGATCAGGTTCTCCTTGGCGGCGAACGACTCGTCCGTCGCCGACACCACGGAACCGCCGACGGTGCGCAGGGCGAGATCCGGGTCCATCACGTCTCTCCTCGTTCGATCAGCCGGCCCGCGGGCCGGTGGGGGTCCACCCGCGCGCCGCGCAGCCAGGTGCCGCGCACGACGCCGTGCAGCCTGCGGCCGGCGTACGGGGTGGTGGGGTGGCGGTGGGCGAGCGCGCCCACCGTGAAGGTCTCGTCGGGCGCGACCACGGCGAGGTCCGCGTCGGCGCCGACGGCGATCCGGCCCTTGCGGCGCAGCCCGACGAGGTCCGCGGGCGCGGCCGCCATCCGCCCGACGACGTCGGCGAACGACCAGCCCCGCCGGCGCGCCTCGGTCCACACCACGGGCAGCCCGATCTGCAGCGACGCGATGCCGCCCCAGGCCGAGCCGAAGTCCCCGGTGCCCTTGAGCTCGGGGGTGGCGGGGGAGTGGTCGCTGACCACCATGTCGATCACGCCGTCGGCCAGCCCCTGCCAGAGCGCGTCGCGGTTGGCCTCCTCGCGGACCGGCGGGCAGCACTTGAAGCGGGTGTCGCCGTCGGGCACCTCCTCGGCGGCCAGGGCGAGGTAGTGCGGGCAGGTCTCGACGGTGACCCGCACGCCGTCCGCGCGGGCCGCGGCCAGCAGCGGCAGCGCGTCGGCCGAGGACAGGTGCACCACGTGCACCCGCGTCCCCGTCTCGCGGGCCGCGCGGAGCAGCCCGGCGATCGCCGAGTCCTCCGCCGCGCGGGGCCGGGAGGCGAGGAAGTCCCGGTAGCGACGGCCGTGGGCCGCACCGACCAGGGCGCCGTCCTCGGCGTGGGCGAGCAGCAGGCCGTCGAACGCGGCCAGTTCCCGCATCGCGCCGCGGGGGTCCGGCATCGCCGGGAACTCGGGGACGCCGCTGTCGAGCAGGAAGCACTTCACCCCGAACACGCCGGCCTCGTGCAGCGCGCGCAGCTCCTGCTCGTTGCCCGGGACCGCGCCGCCCCAGAACCCGACGTCGACGACGCACTGCCCGTCGGCCGCCTTGCGCTTGACCTCCAGCGCCGTGACGTCGACGGTCGGCGGCAGGGCGTTGAGCGGCATGTCGACCAGCGTCGTGACGCCGCCGGCCGCGGCCGCCCGGGTGGCGGAGGCGAACCCCTCCCACTCGGTGCGGCCGGGCTCGTTGACGTGCACGTGCGTGTCGACCAGGCCGGGGATCAGCACCTCGTCGTCGGCGAGCCGGATCTCGGCGGCGTCCACCGTGGCGTCCCGGTCGAGCACGGCCTCGACGCGACCGCCCTCGACCAGCACCGCCGCAGGCCGCTCGGCCCCGTCGACGACGGCGCGGGCCGCCCGGAAGACCGTCCTCACGACGTCCTCCGGTAGGCGCGCCAGCTCGCCAGCTCCGAGATGTCGGTGCGGGGCGCCGGATGGCCGGCGCGCAGCACCATGGCGAGCGACCCGGAGCCGTCGGCCAGCTCGACCACGCCCAGCTCCAGCCCGTCGGGCTCGCCGGGCAGCAGCACCTCGCGGAGCTGGTCGTACGTCATCTCGTAGACCTCGCCCTCGACGGCGGCGTCGCCGCCCTCCTCGAGGGCGGGGTAGCGGCCGTCGACGGCGTGGAAGCGGTAGCGCGGGGCCGTCCGGGTGCGGGCGACCAGCGGCGCGTCGCCGACGAGGTGGTGGTCGGCGCCGCCGGCCATGGCGGTGCCGTTGAGGAACATGCGGGGCATTGCGCGCCTCCGGTGGCTGTGCGCGGGACGTGCTGCGTCGGCACCGCGTCCCGTGCACGGCGGGTGGACGGGTCAGAAGGTGATGTGTTCCGGGCGGATCGGGACGCGCCGCAGGGCCTTGCCGGTGGCGGCGCGGACCGCGGCGGCCACGGCGGGGCCGGACGAGATCGTCGGCGGCTCCCCGACGCCGCGGACGCCGTAGGGCGCGTGCGGGTCGGCGTACTCCAGCACCTTCACCTGCATCGGCGGCATGTCGAGGATCGTCGGGATCAGGTAGTCCGTGAACGACGGGTTCTTCACGTGCCCGTCCGTCACCACGATCTCCTCCATCAGCGCCAGGCCCATGCCCTGCGCGCTGCCGCCCTGGATCTGCCCGACGACGGCGTCGGGGTTGAGCGCCCGCCCGACGTCCTGTGCGGTGTCCAGCGCGACCACCTTGACCAGGCCGAGCTCGACGTCGACGTCGACCACCGCGCGGTGGGCGGAGAAGGCGTACTGGACGTGCGCGTTCCCCTGCCCCGTCTCCGGGTCGATCGGGGAGGTCGGGCGGTGCCGCCACTCGACGGTCTCCTCGACCGGCTCCTCGAGCACCTCGACCAGGCCCGCGACGACCTCGCCGGACTCCGCGACGATCTTGTCGCCCTCCAGTCGGAGGTCGGTGCGCTGCAACGACGCTGCCGCGCGCCGCAGAACCGTGGTCCGCACGGCCTCGCACGCGGCCTTGACGGCGCCGCCGGTGACGTACGTCTGCCGGGAGGCCGACGTCGAGCCGCCCGAGCCGACGCCGGTGTCCTTGGGGTGCACGACGACCTGGTCCACGCCCAGCTCGGTGCGGCAGATCTGCTGCTCGAGGGTGATCAGGCCCTGCCCCACCTCGGCGGCCGCGGTGTGCACGGTCGCGACGGGCTCGCCGGCGACCGCCTCGAGGCGCACGCGGGCGGTGGAGTAGTCGTCGAACCCCTCGGAGAACCCGACGTTCTTGTAGGTCACCGCGTACCCGATCCCGCGCACGACGCCCTCGCCGTGCGTGGTGTTCGACGCGCCGCCGGGCAGCTCGCGGATGTCCGGGTCCTCGGCACGAGGAGCGGGCAGCGGCAGGTCGCGGACCGTGCGGATCAGCTCGGCGACCGGGGCCGCGGAGTCGATCACCTGGCCGGTGATGTTGAGGTCGCCCTCGCGCATCCCGTTGCGCGCCCGGATCTCCACCCGGTCGACGCCGACCCGGTCGGCCAGCTCGTCCATCAGCGCCTCGTGCGCGAACGCGGCCTGCACGCAGCCGAAGCCCCGCATCGCGCCGCACGGCGGGTTGTTGGTGTAGACGCCGCGGGCGTCGACGTGGACGCTCGGGATCCGGTACGGGCCCAGGCCCAGCGTGCCGCCGTTGCCGACGACGGCGCCGGTCGAGGACGCGTAGGCGCCGCCGTCGAAGAGGATGTCGGCCTTGGCGTAGATCAGCTCGCCCTCGTCCGAGGCCCCGAACTCGTAGCGCAGCCAGGCGGGGTGCCGGTGGACGTGACCGAAGAACGACTCGTCCCGCGCGTAGCTCATCTTCACCGGCTTGCCGGTGTGCAGCGCGAGCAGGCACGCGTGGACGTGCATGGACAGGTCCTCGCGACCACCGAACGCGCCACCGACGCCCGCGAGGGTCAGTCGCACCCGTTCCGGCGGCAGCCCGAGCACCCGGCAGACCTGGCTCTGGTCCACGTGCAGCCACTGGGTGGCGACGTAGAGGTCGACGCCGCCCTCGCCGTCCGGCACCGCGAGGCCGGACTCCGGGCCGAGGAAGGCCTGGTCCTGCATGCCGACCTCGAAGTCCAGCGCCACCACGACGGGCGCGGTGGGGGCCGGGTCGCCGCGCCGGACCTTCATGGCGCGCACCAGGTTGTCCTCGTGCGAGGCGTGGACGAGCGGGGCGTCGGCGTCGAGCGCGCGCCGCGGGTCGGTGACGGCCGGCAGCGCCTCGTAGTCCACGACGATCCGCTTCGCCGCCCGGCGGGCGGTCTCCGGATGGTCCGCGGCGACCAGCGCGACGGGTTCGCCCTGGTAGCGGACCACACGGTCGGCCAGCGCGGGGGTGTCGAGGTGCTCCAGCCCGACGGCGTTCTCGCCCGGGACGTCCGCCGCGGTGAGGACCGCGGAGACGCCGGGGACGCGCAGTGCATCCGTGACGTCGATCGACCGGATCCGGGCGTGCGGGTGCGGGCTGCGCAGCGTGACGCCCCAGACCATGTCGTCGTGCCAGAGATCGGAGGAGTAGGCGAACTCGCCGGTGACCTTGAGGGTGCCGTCGGGGCGGAGCGGGGAGTCGCCCAGCCTGCCTGCCGTCCGGGTTTCGGTACTGGTCATGACGCCTTCTCCAGCAGGGTGCGGTGGACGCGGGCGCACTCGCGCGCCACGGCGTCCGTGTCGACGGTGACCACGCGGTCGTGCACGACGACCGGGCGGCCGTTCACGAGCAGGAGGTCCAGGGGCGGCGGGGCGCCGAGCACGAGCGCGGCGACCGGGTCGGCGACGTCCGCGTGCCCCAGCCCGTCGAGCCCCCAGAGGGCGAGGTCGGCGAGCTTGCCCACCTCGACGGAGCCGATCTCGTTCTCGCGCCCGAGGACCTTCGCCCCGCCGAGAGTGGCCAGCTCCAGGGCGTCCCGGACGGTCAGCGCGGTCGGACCGCCGACGGCGCGGGCGAACAGCACCGCATGCCGGACCTCCTCGAGCAGGCTGCCGGCCTCGTTGCTCGCCGCCCCGTCGACCCCGAGGCCGACGCGGGCGCCGGCGTCGCGCAGGTCGCGGGTGCGGGCGATCCCCGCGCCGAGCCGCGCGTTCGACGACGGGCAGTGCGCCACCCCGGTCCGGGTCGCGCCGATCCGCTTGACCGCGGGGTCGTCGAGGTGGATGGCGTGGGCGAACCAGACGTCGTCGCCGGTCCAGCCCAGGCCCTCGACGTACTCCACCGGCGCGCAGCCGAAGCGATCGCGGCAGAAGTCCTCCTCGTCGAGGGTCTCGGCCAGGTGGGTGTGCAGCCGGACGCCGCGCCGGCGGGCCAGCTCGGCGGACTCGCGCATGAGGTCGCCGGTCACGGAGAAGGGCGAGCACGGGGCCAGCGCGACCTGCAGCATCGAGCCCGGAGAGGCATCGTGCCAACGGTCGATCGCGGCCTCCGACGCGGCCAGCACGGCGTCGCGGTCCTCGACGACGTGGTCGGGCGGCAGCCCGCCGTCCTTGCGACCCAGGTCCATCGACCCGCGGCAGGGGTGGAACCGCAGGCCCACCTCGGCGGCGGCGCGGATCTCGGCGGCGAACACGTCGCCGCCCTCCCGCGGGAACACGTAGTGGTGGTCGGTGCTGGTGGTGCAGCCGGTCAGGGCCAGCTGGGCCAGGGCGCCCGTGGCGCCGGTGTGGACGGCGTGCTCGTCGATGCCCGCCCACACCGGGTAGAGCGTGGTGAGCCACTCGAAGAGCGTCGCGTCGACGGCCAGGCCGCGCGTGACCCACTGGTAGAGGTGGTTGTGCGTGTTGACGAAGCCGGGCGTGAGCAGGCCGCCGCGCGCGTCGACCACCCGGTGGCCCTCGCGGTGCGGCGCCGGGCCGGTTCCGACGGCGGTGATCCGGTTCCCCTCGACGACGACGTGCCCGCCGGTGATCTCGGCGCCGGTCACGGTCACGACGTGGGCGTTCTCGATGATCACCGGGCACGCTCCGCGGCGGCCGCGCGGACCGCGTCGAGGATCTTCTCGTAGCCGGTGCACCGGCACAGGTTCCCGGCCAGCGCCTCGCGGATCTCCGGGTCGCTGGGGGTGGGGTTGCGGTCCAGCAGGTCCTTCGTCGACATCAGGAAGCCGGGGGTGCAGAACCCGCACTGCACGGCGCCCTTCTCCACGAACGCCTGCTGCACCGGGTCCAGGTCGTCCCCGTCCCGCAGCCCTTCGACCGTGGTGACTTCCCGGCCCTGCGCCTGCCCGGCCGCGACCAGGCACGAACACACCGGGGTGCCGTCGAGATAGACGGTGCAGGAGCCGCACTCGCCCTGCTCGCAGGCGTTCTTGGAGCCCGGCAGGCCGAGCCGCTCGCGCAGCGCGTAGAGCAGGCTCTCGCCCTCCCAGACGTCGTCGGCCTCGCGGCGGGTGCCGTTGACCGTCAGCTCGATCCTCATGCGGCGCTCCGGTTCTCGTCGCGGTAGGAGTCCCAGGCCCAGGTCGCGGCGCGGCGCGCCATGACCGACAGGGCGTGGAGGCGGTACGCGGCGCTGCCGCGCACGTCGTCGATCGGGGCCGCGGCGTCGCGGACGCGGCGGCCGAAGTCGGTGGCGAGGTTCTCGGGCAGCGGGCCGCGGGACTCCCACAGCCCGGCGGCCTCGAGCTCACCGGCGAGGAACGCCGCGGCCGCGGGGGCCGGGCGCGGGGTGGGGGCGGCCGAGCCGATCCCGGTGCCGACCTCCCGGCGGTCCGGGTGCAGGGCGAACCCGAAGGCGGACACCGCGATCACCATGGCGTTGCGCGTGCCGATCTTGCAGAACTGCTGCGGTCCGGCGGGCGGGGTGGTCCGCACGGCGGCGATGAGCTCGTCGGGCTCCAGCACGCTGCGTTTCACGCCGGTGAAGAACTCTGCGACCGGCACCACCCGCGTCCCGCGCAGCGACGCGATCTCCACCTCGGCGAAGGCCGCGAGCAGGGCCGGGTGGCTGTCCCCGGCCGGGGAGGCCGCGCCCAGGTTCCCGCCGACCGTGCCGCGGTTGCGGATCTGCGGCGACCCGACGGTGCGCGCGGCCATGGCCAGGCCGGGCAGCGTGCCGCCGAGCTCGGCGATCACGCGGCTGTAGGTCACTCCGGCGCCGAGCCGGATCCGCCCGTCGTCCGTGCGGCTCCACTCCTGCAGGTCGGGGACGCGGTTGAGGTCCAGCAGGGCGGCCGGGCGCCGGTGGTCGAAGTTGAGCTCGACCATGACGTCCGTGCCGCCCGCGACGGGCAGGGCGTCGGGGTGTGCCGCCTTGGTCTCGAGGGCCTCCGCCCAGGAGGTCGGCGCCAGGAAGTCCATGCCTGGAAGTACAGCGCGCACTCGCGGCGGTCACGAGTCGCCGCCGTGACGAACCCGTGGCGGTCCCGGGCGGCGGGGTTGTACGTTCCTCCAATGCTGCTGCGTGACCTGGTCGGACGCCCCGACCTGAGGCTGCGGCTGCTGCACGGCGACGAGGCGGCGCTCGAGCGACCGGTGCGCTGGGTCTACACCACCGACCTGCCCGATCCCGGCCGCTACCTCTCCGGCGGCGAGCTGGTGATCAGCGGGCTGGTGTGGCGGACGGCCGAGGCGGACACCGAGCGGTTCGTCGGCGCGCTGGCGCGGGCGAAGGTGGCGGCGCTGGCCGCGGGCGCGGCGGTGTTCCACGGGATCCCCGACGACGTCGTGGAAGCCTGCCGCCGGCACGACGTCCCGCTGGTCGAGGTGCCCGAGGAGGTCTCGTTCGCGGCGGTGACCGAGTACGTCGTCGGCTCGGTCACGGCGGCGCGCGGCGACCGGCTCGCGGTCACGGTGGGGCGGCAGCGGCAGCTGCTGGCCGCGGTCGCGAGCGGGCTGGGGCTCGACGAGATGACCGCGCAGGTCGGGGCGGCGATCGGGCTGACCTGCCGGGTGTTCACCGCGACCGGGCGGGCCCTCGCGGCCGGACCGGAGCCGCTGCCGGCCGCCGAGCTCGACGCCGCGGTGCGGACCTTCCTCACCGCGGACCGGCTGCCCGCGGTCACCCCGGCGCCGGCGCGGACGGTGTTCCCGGTGGGACCCGCGTCCGAGCTGCGGCCGACGTCGTGGTTCGTGGCGGTCGACGGGGCGCGGCCGGACTGGGACCAGGAGACGGTCGAGGCGGTCGGCGAGCTCGTGGCGATCGCCGCGCTCGACCGGGCCCGGCGCAGCGAGGGGCTGCGGCTCGCGCGCGACATCGCCGACGACGCGATCGCGCTGGTCGCGGAGGGGGCGGGGGAACGGCCGGAGCTGCCGGTGCGGCTGCGGCAGGCGGGCCTGGACCCGTCGGCGCCGCTCGCGGTGGCGGTCGCGGGGTTCAGCGGGCCGGGGCGGGTGGAGACCGCGCGCTCGGTGCTGGTCGACGTCGCCGCGCACCTCGGGCCCCCGGTCGTCGGCACGCACGAGGGGGCGGCCGTCGCGCTGGTGCCCGGGGACACGGCGGTGCTCGACGCCGCCCTGGCCCGCCTCGAACCGGGGTTCGCCTCCGAGAAGCTCACGGTCGGGGTCAGCCGGCCGGCCGCGCTCACCGCGCTGACCGGGGCGCTGCAGGAGGCCGTGCACGCGCGGACGCTCGCGCAGCAGCGCCCGGGTGCGGTCGCCGTCGTCACGGCGTCGGAGGTGACCTCGCACGTCGCGCTGCTCGCCGCGGTGCCCGACGACGTCCGGCGCACCTTCGCCGACCGGGTGCTCCGCCCGGTCCTGGCCTACGACGAGCGCAACGCCGCCGGGCTGCTGGAGACGCTGGAGGCGTTCCTGGACTGCTCCGGATCGTGGAGCCGCGCCGCGGAACGGCTCCATCTGCACGTCAACACCGTGCGCTACCGGATCGGGCGGGTCGAGGAGCTCACGGGCCGCAGCCTCGCCGACTTCCCGGACCGGGTCGACCTCTTCCTCGCCCTCCGCTCCCGCTGACGAACTAGGGAACCATAATGCGCGAATCAGGCGGAAATTTTCGCGCTATGGAACCATAATGCGAAAATCTCCAGCGACATCTCGCATTGTGGTTCCATGATGCGGGCGGTCAGGGGACAACGACGACGCGCTGCGGCTCGCCGAGCTTCTGGTGCAGGGTCTGCAGCGCCTTGTCCGCCTCCTCCAGCGGGAAGCGGTGGGTGATGGAGCGGCTCAGGTCGAGCCGGCCCGCGGTGACCAGTCCCAGCGCCGAGCGGATGGACGCCGTGGTGAACCCGTAGCTGCCCAGGACCTGCAGCTCCCGGCGGACGAACACGGTCGGCGGCGGGAGCGCGATCGGGTCCGCCCCGAGGCCGACGACCACCAGCCGGCCGCCCGGGCGCAGCAGCTCGGCGGCACCCGCGATGCTCTCCTGTCGGCCCACGAACTCGGCGGCGACGTCCACCCCGGCCCCACCGGTCGCCGCCAGCACGGCCTCGGTGGCCTCGGGACCGGGCTCCAGCACCAGGTCCGCGCCGGCCTCCGCGGCACGGGTGCGTTGCGATGCCCGCGGGTCGACGGCGATCACGGGCGACGCCCCCTGCAGCCGGGCGATCTGGACGGCGTGCAACCCGAGACCGCCCACACCGACGACCGCGACGGCCTCCCCGGCACGGACGCGGGCGACGTCGGTCAGCGCGTGGAACGGGGTCGCGACGGCGTCCGTGACGATGGCGCCGACGTCGGACGGCACGTCGTCGGGCAGCGGCACGAGGGCGCGGGCCGGGACCGCGACGAACTCGGCCAGCCCGCCGTCACGGTGGACCCCCACGAGGCTGCGACTCGCGCAGATCGACCCACGCCCGGCCAGGCACTGCGGGCAGGTGCCGTCGGTGAGCACGGCGTTGACGACCACCCGCGCACCCACGCCCGGTCCGTCGACGCCGGGGCCGAGCTCCGCCACCGTGCCGGCGACCTCGTGCCCGAGGGTGATCGGCACGAACCCGACCGGGCTGCCCTCGATCGCGAAGTGCACGTCCGAGCCGCACACGCCCACGGCCCGGACCTGCAGCAGGACCTCGCCGGGTCCGGGCTCGGGCCGTGGGAGGGACTCGAGGGCAAGCGGCCTGCCGGGCTCGTGGAACCGCGCCGCGCGCATCGTGCCGGGGCGGATCGTCTCGGGCAAGGGTCACCTCCGCGTCCGCCCGCCGTGGTGCGGAGATAGTCGTCCTGCGCGGGGACGAGGGCCAGTACGCAGATGTACGACTTGTGCCCCGACGACAATCCTGGCCCGTGGTCGCGTTATGGAACCATAACGCGCAAAATCCGGGCCCATATCCGCGTTATGGTTCCATAATGCGGCCAGGGTGTGTCCTGTTCGGTCCCCGGCTCTGAACGGCGCCCTACCGGAGCTCCTCGTAGGCCCGCATCATCTCCGGGTTGTTGCGGCGGAACTCCTCGTAGCGCACCCGGCCGGTCCGCATGATGTACTCCAGCGTCATCGTGGTCAGGTCGCGGGGCGGGCGGCTCTGCAACCCCTCGTACCAGCCGATGCTGCGCAGCGCCGCGCGCTGGAAGGCCTCGGCGTTGCTCCGCCGGCTCTCCTCGTAGCCGCGCAGCCCGCGGGACACGTCCCACTCGGCAGCCTTCAGCGCGTCCACGAGGTAGACGGCGTCGCGCATTGCGAAGCGGGTGCCGGAGCCGAGTGAGGGATGGACCGTGTGCAGCGCGTCGCCGAGCAGGGTGACGTTCTCGTGGCTCCAGGATCCCGTGCAGCGCACGAACTTCGGCTGGAACCACAGCGACTTGTTCGTGTAGAGGGGGTGCCCGTCCAGCGAGCCGGCGAACATCGCCTCGCAGCGCCGGCGGGACTCGTCCTCGTCGAGGTTCTCGAACCCGCCGGAGCGGAAGACGCGCGGGGTCAGCTCGACCACGAAGTTGCTGCGGTCCGCGGAGTACTGGGAGGCGTGGCTGACCGCCACGCCCTCCGGGCGGCGCAGCACGATGATCGACGGGGCGGTGAAGAGCCGCGAGGTGCCGTACCAGGCGAACCAGTTGTTCCCGTAGCTGATCTCCGGCTTGAACACATCGGCGTAGATGTCCCGGACCCGGCTGTTCACGCCGTCCGCCCCCACGACGAGGTCCCAGCCGGCCAGCTCCGCGGCGTCCTCGAGCCGCTGCTCGAAAGCGAATGTCACGCCCTCGGCGCGGGCGCGGCGCTGCAGGGTCGCCAGCAGCTGGATCCGGCCGGTGCGGGAGAAGGTGGACGCCGTGACCCGCAGCGTCTCGCCGTCGAGGCCGACCTCCATCTGGTCGGTGACGTCGATGTCGGCGGCGAGGTCGTCCACCACGTCGGGCGCGGAGGGACGCAGGGCGTCGAGCGCGGAGTCGGTCAGCCCGATGCCCCACCCGTAGCTCGCGCCCTCGGGGTTCTGCTCGACGACGTGCACCGCCACGTCCGTCCGGGCGCGCTTGAGCAGGATGCCGAGGAACAGCCCGCCCGGCCCCCCGCCGACCACCAGGACCTTCATCGTGCCGTCCTCTCCACCTGCGGGGCCGTCGGCGAGACCGCGGGCCGGCGCTCCCAGCGCTGCGCGCACACCGCGACCCGCCGGCCCAGCGCCGCCGCCGTCGCCACGTCGCTGTCGGGGGTGCCCTCCAGGCCCAGGTCGGTGTCGGACTTCGCCATCGCGCCCGCGTACCCGCCGAGCCGGTTGAGGCTGTCGGGCGGCGCCGAGCCGGAGCCACCGCCGTCGGGGAGGCCCAGGCCCACCCACACCATCCCGTGCTGCATCGCGAACAGCATCAGCTGCACGAGCGTGCTCAGCTTGTCGCCGCTGTAGCCGCCGGAGTTGGTGAAGCCGGCGGCCAGCTTGTCCTTCCACCCCTGCCTCAGCCAGATCTCCGACGTGGCGTCGAGGAACGCCTTGAAGGGGGCCGAGGGACCGGCCATGTAGGTCGGGCAGCCCAGGACCAGGGCGTCGTAGGGGTCGAGCACGTTCGGGTCCCGGGCCGCGTCCTCGGCGAAGACCAGCCGCGCCGTGGTCCCCGGCACCGTGAGCGCGCCCTCACCGACCGCCCGCGCGAGCGTGGCGGTGTGCCCGAACCCGCTGTGGTAGACGATTCCTACGGATGTCATCGGTCGGCGTTCCTTCGTTCTCGGACCGGCCCGCTGCGGGGCCACGCGCCCTTGAGGTACTGCGTGGGGTACGGCGCCGCGTCCCGCGGTACGCCGAGCTCGGCGGCGGCGCGCAGCGGCCAGGCGGGCTCGCGCAGCGCGACCCGTCCGAACAGGACCACGTCGGCGGAGCCCTCGACGAGGATCTCCTCGGCCTGCGCGGGTTCGGTGATCATGCCGACCGCCGCCGTCGGCAGCCCGGAGAGCTTGCGGACCTCCCGGGCGAACCCGACCTGGTAGCCGGGGCCGACGGTGACCCGTTCCTGCGGCGCGACGACCCCTCCGGAGGAGACGTCGACGAGGTCGACGCCGAGCGGCCCGAGCCGGCGGGCGAGCTCCCCGGTCTCCTCCAGCGTCCAGCCGCCGCCGGCCCACTCGCTGCCGGAGAACCGGACGGACAGCGGTTTGCCCTCCGGCCAGGACGCGCGCACGGCGGCCACGACCTCCCGGAGGAACCGCGTGCGGTTCTCGAAGGAGCCGCCGAAGCCGTCGGTGCGGAAGTTGGACAGCGGGGAGAGGAACTGGTGGATCAGGTAGCCGTGGGCCCCGTGCAGCTCCAGCAGGTCGAAGCCGGCCCGGTCCGCCCGGGCGGCCGCGGCGCCGAAGGCCGCGACGACCGCGGCGATCCCGTCGTGGGTCAGCTCGTGCGGGACGTCGAGCCCGGGATACGCGACGGGGGAGGGGCCCACCGGGGTCCAGCCGCCCGCGGCCGCCGGGATGGTCCCGTCCCGCTCGAGCGCCATCGCGTAGGTCGACGCCTTACGGCCGGCATGGGCGAGCTGGATCCCGGCCGCCGCGCCCTGCCCGTGCACGAACGCGACGACCCGGGCCCATGCCTCGGCCTGGGCGTCGTTCCACAGTCCGGCGTCCTGCGGGCTGATCCGGCCGTCCGGGGTGACCGCCGTCCCCTCGGTCATGACCAGCCCGAACCCGCCCGCCGCCCGCCCGCCGAGGTGGACGAGGTGCCAGTCGGTGGGCACGCCGTCCCGCTCCGCGACGCTGTACTGGCACATGGGGGAGACCCACATCCGGTTGCGCACCGTCAGCTCGCGCAGCCGCAGCGGCGTGAACAGCAGCGGTGGTTCGGTGGCCGTCGTCATGTCAGCCGCTCCAGCAGCACGGCCATGCCCTGCCCGCCGCCGACGCACAGGGTGACCAGCCCGGTCTCCTTGTCGTGGTGGCGCAGCGAGTTCAGCATGGTGGCGGTCAGCCGGGCGCCCGTCATGCCGAACGGATGCCCGACGGCGATCGCCCCGCCGTTCACGTTCAGCTTCTCCGGGTCGATGCCCAGCTCCCGCTGCGAGGCCAGGACCTGCGCCGCGAAGGCCTCGTTGATCTCCACCAGGTCCACGTCGTCCAGGCTCATGCCCGCGGTGGCCAGCGCGTTGCGGGTGGCCTGCACCGGCCCGACGCCCATGATCTCCGGGCTCAGTCCGGACACACCGGTGGCGACGATCCGGGCGAGCGGGGTCAGGCCGCGCCGCTGCGCCTCGGCGTCGCTGGTGACGACGAGGGCGGCGGCGCCGTCGTTGAGCGGGCAGCAGTTGCCGGCGGTCACCGTCCCGTCGGGCCGGAAGACCGGTTGGAGCCCGGCGAGCTTCTCGGTCGTCACGCCCGCGCGCGGCCCGTCGTCCGCGCTCACGACGGTCCCCTCGGGCGTCGTGACGGGGCTGATCTCGGCCGCCCAGAAGCCGTCGGCGATCGCCTTCTCGGCCAGGTTCTGGCTGCGGCAGGCGAACTCGTCCTGGTCCGCGCGGCTCACCCCGTAGCGCTGCGCCACGTTCTCCGCGGTCTGGCCCATGGCGATGTAGATGTCCGGGAGCTCGCCGGCGCCGCGCGGGTCGGTCCAGGGGCCCGCCTGCTCGGCGCGGGCCCGGGCGGCGTCGAACAGCGGGTTGGTGGTGTCCGGCAGGAAGTCGCTGGAGCCCTTGTCGAAGCGGCTCACCGTCTCCACGCCGGCCGCCACGAACGCCGAACCCTCGCCGGCCCGGATCGCGTGGAACGCCATGCGCAGCGTCTGCAGGCTGGAGGCGCAGTAGCGGGTCACGGTGGTGCCCGGCACGGAGTCGAGCCCGAGCAGGACGGCGACGACCCGCGCCATGTTGTAGCCCTGCTCGCCGCCGGGGCAGCCGCACCCGAGCATCAGGTCGTCGAGCCGGTCCGGTTCGAGGGCGGGCACCTTGTCGAGAGCGGCGCGGACCATCGCCGCGGCGAGGTCGTCGGGCCGCATCCCGGCGAGCGATCCCTTGCCGGCGCGGCCGATGGGGGACCGGGCGGCCGCGACGATCACGGCGTCGGGCATGGGTGTCTCCTCGTGGTCGCGGAGGATGGTCGGAGGGGGCTCACAGATGGTTCAGGGCGGCGACGGCGAGGAGCTCGGCCTCGGTGTCCAGCCGGTCGACGTCCACGGGGGACCCTGCGCCGGCCCCGCTGCGGTACCGGTCGCGCACGCCCAGCGTGATCGCCGCGAGCCGCCAGGCCGCGAAGCCCCGGTAGTAGCCGAGCCTGCCGAGGTCGGCGCCGGTGCCGGCGGCGTAGCGCTGGGCCAGCTCGGCGGCGGTCGGGAAGCCCTCGAGCTCGCTGCCGCCGGGGAGGAAGCCCAGCTCGGGTCCGGGCTGCCAGTACAGGAGCAGCCAGCCGAGATCGGTCAGCGGGTCGCCCCGGGTGGAGAGCTCCCAGTCCAGGACGGCGCGGATCTCCCCGGTCCCCGTGACGATCACGTTGTCCAGCCGGAAGTCCCCGTGCAGCAGGGCCGTCGAGGACGCGGGAAGGCCGGCCCGCAGCGCCCGGTGACCCTCGCGCAGGAGCTCCGCGGTCTTCTCCGCGCCGGTGATCGCCCCGGACCAGCGGCGCAGCTGCCGGGCGAGGTACCCGTCGGGCCGGCCCAGGTCGTCGAGCCCGACCGCGGCGGGATCGGTCCGGTGCAGCGCGACGAGCTGGTCCACCAGCGCGAACCCGAGGCTGCGCCGGGCCCGCGGGTCGAGGGTCGCGGCCGCGGCGGTGTCCCGCAGGACGTCGCCGTCCACGAACTCGGTGACGAGGAAGGGGGCGCCGATCGGATCGGGGTCCTCGCACAGCGCGAGCGGGGCCGGGACACCGACCGCGGAGCCGTGCAGCGCGGACAGGATGCGGTGCTCGCGGGCCATGTCGTGCGCGCCGGCGACCTCCACCTTCGCCGGGGGCCTGCGCACCGCGACGCGCCGGCCCGCGCCGTCCGTGACGCGGTAGGTGAGGTTGGACCGGCCGCCGGCGACCAGCTCCGCGGTGAACGGCGGCTCGAAGCCCAGGCGACCGTGCAGCCAGGGTCCGAGCCGATCGACGGGCAGGGTGGTCATCCGCGCTCCCTCGCCAGGATCGCCGCGATGTCCTCCCGCAGGGCCTTCTTGGCGACCTTCCGGACGTTCGTCACCGGCAGCGCGTCCCGGACCTCTACGCGCTCGGGCAGCTTGAACTTCGCCAGCCCCAGCCCGAGCAGGAACTCCGCCAGGTCGGGCACCGTCGGGGCCGCCGCCCCGGCCCGGGGCACGACGTAGGCGCAGAGCCGTTCGCCCAGCTCCGGGTCCGGCATGCCGACCACGGCCACCTCGGCGACGGCGGGGTGGGTGACCAGCAGCCGCTCGATCTCGTCGGCGTGGATCTTCTCGCCGCCGCGGTTGACGTTGTCCTTGATCCGCCCCTCGATCGAGTAGAACGTCGTGCCGTCGACGTCGTGGGCGCGGGCGAGGTCGCCGGTGCGGTAGTAGCCGTCCTCGGTGAAGGCGCGGGCGTCGTGCTCCGGCGCGGCGTAGAAGCCGGGGATCGTGTACGGGCCGCGGCAGATCAGCTCGCCGACCTCGCCGGGGGCGACGTCCTGGAGCTCGTCGTCCACGATCCGGACCTCGTCCAGGGGGTGGATCGGGGTGCCGACGGTGGTCAGCCGGGCCTCGTACGGGGCGTCCCACGGGGTGCACATGATCAGTCCCTCGCCCATGCCGAACACCCCGATCGCCCGGATGCCCAGCTCCGACTCCAGGCGCGCCGCGTACTCGGGCGTCTGCGGCCCGACACTGAAGCGCCGCAACGTCCGCAGCGCACCGGCGTCGGCCTCCGGCGACTCGAGCAGCCGGTAGGCGACGGTCGCGTTCGCCACCATGTCGGTGGCGCCCTCCCGCTCGATCGTCCGGGCGATCGTGGCCGCGTCCGCGCCCGGGGCGAGGACGAGCGTGCCGCCGGCGAGCATGGCCGGCAGCACGCTGAGCGCGACCCCCGCGTTGTGCACGACGGGCAGGGCGTGGATCGAGACGACGTGCTCGTCCCAGCCCCAGCGCTCCACCCAGGCCCGGGCGTTGCAGAGGTAGTCGCAGTGCACCCGGGGGATCAGCTTCGGGGTGCCCGTCGTGCCGCCGGAGAGCTGCAGCACGGCGAGGCCCTCGGGATCGGGCCGGGGGAGGGCCCGCTCGACCGGTCCGTCGAGCAGGTCCTCCAGCGCGAGGCCCCCGGGCACCCGCCCGCGGACGGTCAGGACGCGGGTGCCGTGGGTGTCGCGGAGCCGGGCGGCCGCCGCGGGCAGGTCCGACCGCGCCCAGTCCGCCTGCACGAGGTGGGCGCGGGCGCCGGAGATCGTGCAGAGATCGGCGATGTCGCGCTCCCCGTGCTGGGGCAGTGCGCAGACGGGCACCAGGCCCGCCCGCACCAGACCGTAGAACGCGACGATGGTCTCGACGACGTTGGCCGACTGCACGACCACGACGTCGCCCGGGACGAAGCCGTGGTCGAGCAGGCCCAGCGCCACCGCGGTGGCCGAGCGGTCGAGCTCGGCGTAGGTCAGCCGCCGCTCGGCGTCCACCACCGCGGTCCGGTCCGGGAACCGGACCGCGGTGGAGGCCAGCTCGGCACCGATCGAGGTGTCCGTCCAGGCACCGGCCGACCGGTAGCGAGCCGCCCGGTCGGCCGGCCACGCCGGGAAGGGTCGTTCGGCCCGCGGGACCGCGGGAACCTCAGTGGGCATGGGAGTGCTGCCCCGCGAACGTGTCGGCCGGCAGGGGGTGGTCGGCGGGCACGACCTGGCTGAGCAGGGCGGTCGCGCAGCCCGGGCACAGCACCTGGCGGAACACCACCGGTTCGTCGACATAGGTCGACGGGTCCGCCCACACGTGCGGGCCGGCGCCCGAGGGTGCCGTCTCGACGCGCGGCAGCGCGGCCAGATAGGCCTCGCCGAACGTGCCCAGGCCGGTGCCGCAGTGCCGGCAGCGGACGGTCGCGCCGTCGAGCACCTGGTTCGCGTCGAGCTCTGCACCCTCCACGGTGGACGCCGCGCTCGCGGCGGCCCCGGTGATCCCCGCCGCGCTGCGCCGCTCGGCACGCGCCGCCTCGCGACGGGCCTCGGTCGCCGCGGCGTCGACCTCGCCGTCCGCGGTCAGGACCACCCCGTAGACGTCGGCCGCCGCCTGCGCGGACACCTTGGCCTCGATCACGTCCTCGGCCACGGCCGCCGGGTCCCGGCGCAGCGGGTCGCCGTAGCCGCCGCCGCTCTGCCAGTGCACGAAGATCGCGTCCCCGAGCCCGATCCCGGTCTCGACCTCGCCGCCCATGATGTCGCGGGTGCCGCCGACCTCCTCGAGGCTGCGCGGGACGCGGCCCGCGGCGAGCAGGTTCCACGCGTCCGCGCCGCGCAGCACCATGTCGAGCTGCGTGTTGCCGGGGTAGCCGCCGGCCAGGCCGGCGTTCATGGTGGTGGCCTTGCCGGAACCGGAGAACACGCCGCCGAGCGGGGCCGGCGTGTCGTGCGGGACGATGCACACCGAGCCGGACACGCCGCCGCGCTGCGTGCCGGGGCCGCCCGAGTCCGTCTCCTCGCGCCGCCACAGCAGCAGGACCGGGGAGGTGAACTCGGTCATCTCGGCGTCGGGCGCGCGCCCCATCGGGATGACGAACATGCCGCCGGTGTCCACACCGTCCCGGTCGACGCCGGCGCCGTAGCCGTCGGCCATCGTGTCCATCACCAGCGAGACGAACGGGTACTGCCGCTGGTCGACGCCGGCGAGCGCGACCATGTCGAAGGTCCCGCCGCACACCGACTGCACGGACTTGCGGGAGGCCGGGCGCGCGTCGAGCATCTTGGCCAGGCACTCGTTGACGAGGTTGCCGGCGGCCCACGCCGGGCCGACCGGGCCCTTGCCGACGGCGGCCGGGAAGGACGCGTTGATCATCGTCCCTTCGTCCGCGATGATGTCGAAGCAGCGCATCAGCCCGCCGCCGGCCCACGGGATGTCTCCGGCGAGCACGGGGAGCAGCGCGGACATGATCCCGGCCCGGACGCCGGAGTACGGGCAGTTGATCATGCCGGTCTGGTCGGCGGTGCCGCGGAAGTCGAAGGTCAGCGTGTCGCCGGTCTTCGTCATGGCCAGCACGATCTTGTACAGGCCGCGGTCGCCCTGCCCCGAGTGCTCCTGGTAGCCCTGGGCGTGCCAGGTGCCGTCGGGCAGCTCGCGCAGCTTGGCGCGCAGCCGCTGCTCGGCGTCGTCCATGATCCGCTTCATCACGGCCTTGACGGTGTCCGCGCCGTAGGTCTCCAGCAGCCGGCGAAGCCGGGTCTGGGCGGTGATGTTCGCGCCCACCTTGGCCCGCAGGTCCAGTGAGAGCAGCATCGGGGTCCGGGAGCGGCGCGTCCACATCTCCGCGACGTCGCGCTGCAGCACGTTGTTCCGCACGACCTTGATCGGCGGCGTGGGCAGCGACTCCCAGAACACGTCCTGGGCGCGCGGGGTCCACGAGCCGGGCGCGACCCCGCCCACGTCGAGCTGGTGGGCCACGGCCGAGGACCAGCCGAAGAGCTGCCCCTCGAAGAAGAACGGCGCGTACACGGTGGCGTCGTTCTGGTGCAGACCCCCGCCGACCCACGGGTCGTTGCAGAGGAACATGTCGCCCTCTTCGATGCCCGGGTTCTCGGCGCGGTTCTGCAGCGTCCAGTACACGGCGAGGTCGAGGGAGGCGGCGAGGAAGGTGTTGTAGAGGCCGATCTGCACCTCCTGGCCCACCTCGTCGCACAGGGCGAAGTCGAAGTCGTTGGCCTCGGTGACCACGACCGAGCCCGACATCCGCTTGAGCGTCTCGCCCATCTCGTCGGTGACGGACCAGAGGCGGTGCCGGATGACCTCGTAGGTGAGCGGGTCCAGGTTGTCGACCGCGTCTTGGCCCACGGTGTGCAGGCGCAGGCTCGAGGGCACGCCGGCGCGCAGGACGTCGGGATCGACGGGGCGGCTGTTGAAGATCTCGGAGCCGGGAACCGGGTGGGTCATCAGGCCTCCTCGGTGGTGTGGGTCAGGACGAGGTTGCCGAAGCGGTCGATCTCGGCTGTGTCCTGGTGCGACACGGCGACCGTGGTCGTGGGCACCTCGACGATCGCGGGGCCGGTGAACCGGTGGCCCGGGCGCAGCCTGCGGTAGTCGTAGACGGGGGTGTCCTCGAAGCCGCGCCGGGGATCGAGCAGGGCGCGGCGGGTGCCGGTGAGGGCCGCCTCGACCGGCGCGCCGTCGGCCGGGTCGGCGTCGGGCAGGGTGACCGTCGAGGGCAGCACGCCGGTGGCGTGGACGCGGTAGGTGATGAACTGGAACCCGGCGGCGGAGAAGCCGGTGCCCTCGCCGAAGGTCCGCGCGTACCGGGTCTCGAAGTTCGCGATCACGTCGGCGAGGTCGGCGTCGGTCAGGGTGCCCGACGGGACCGGGGTCGGCAGCTCGGCGAGCTGCATCGTGTACCGGACGTCGACCTCGCGGCGGAGCCCGATGTCCACCAGGTCCACGCCCTGACGCTCCAGGGCGGTCCGTGCCTCGGCCTCGAGGTCCTCGAAGGTCTTGGTCACGGCCAGCGCGGGCACCGGGAACGTCCCGGGCTCGGAGACCTCCTTGACCACGCCGACGTTGCTGGCCGCGAGGCCGTAGGCGGAGAACGCGGCGGCCGAGGGGCCGAGCGGGACGACGGTGGACTGCACGCCCAGCTCCGCGCCGTAGGCGAAGCAGTGCACCGGCCCGGCCCCGCCGAAGGCGTACATCACGAAGTCGCGGGGGTCCTCCCCGGACTCCACGACGACCTTGCGGACCAGGTCGGAGGTCTGTGCGTTCTGCACCGCGAAGACCGCGGCGGCGGCCGCCTCCACGTCGAGCCCCAGCGGGTCCGCGACGTGCTCCTTGATCGCCGCCCGGGCCCGCTCCAGGGACAGTTTCTTGCGCCCGCCCAGGAAGTTGTCCGGGTTGAGGATGCCGAGCACGAGGTCGGCGTCGGTGACCGTCGGCTCGGTGCCGCCCTGGTCGTAGCAGGCGGGGCCGGGGACGGCCTGGGCGCTGCGCGGGCCGACCCGCAGGTTGCCGCCCGCATCGAGGTGCGCGATCGCGCCGCCGCCGGAGCCGATGGCCTGCACCTTCAGCATCGGGACGTCGATGATGTGCTGGTTGATCACCGTGGTGGTGGTCTGCAGCGGCGCACCGTCCACGACGAGGCCGACGAGGAACGTCGTCCCGCCGACGTCCGTGCAGATCACGTTGCGGTGCCCCAGCTGTTCGGCGAGCCGCGTCGCGCCGGTCACGCCGCCGGAGAGGACCGAGCCGACCGTGGTGATCGCGGTCTTCGGCGCCTCCTGCGCGGCGAGGGTGCCGCCGGTGCCCTGCATGACGAGCAGCGGACCGCGCAGGCCGTGGCCCCGCAGCCGGTCCGTGAGCGGCTCCAGGTAGCGCGACAGCGTCGGCCCGACCTGGGTGCTCATGATCGTGGTGGCGTTGCGGGAGAACTCGCGGATGCGGGGGGAGAGCTCGCTGGACAGGGTGACGTACATGCCCGGCGCCTGCTCGTGCACGAGCTCGCGCAGCCGCCGCTCGTGCGCGGGGTTGCGGAAGGACCAGAGCGTGGACACCGCGATGGCCTCGACGTCTTCGGCCAGCAGCTCGCGGATCGCCTGGCGGGCGTGGTCCTCGTCGAGCGGCACGATGACGGAGCCCTTGTAGTCGATCCGCTCGATCACCTCCTTCGCCCGCCGCTTGGGGACGAGCGGGGCGGGCTTGCGGGTGGCGAGGATGTCCTGCACCTGCTCCGGGCCCTGGCCGGCGTAGCGGCCGACCACGTTCATGATGGAGATCGAGTCCCGGTGCCCGACGGTCGTCAGCCAGCCGACGCGGCCGACGTCGCCGATCACCAGCGCGTTCAGCGTCGAGGTGGTGCCGTGGGCGATGTAGGACGTCTCCGAGAGCAGGCCGTGGAGGTCCGTGCCGATGCGCCCGGCCAGGTCCTCCAGGACGGTGACGACGCCCTCGGCGTAGTCCGGCGGGGTCGACGGGGTCTTCGTCGAGATCATGGTGCCGTCGTCGCGGGCCGCGACGGCGTCGGTGAACGTGCCCCCGACGTCGATTCCGATCACATAGGACATGGCTGGCACCTCTCCGCGACGCTGCGCACTCAGGGGGGTCATGATCCGGCTGCCCCGCGGTCGGCGCGCCGCTTCGCGCGCACCTCGTCGCCGGGCTCGGCGGCGGGGAAGGTCTCCTGGAGGGCCGGGGGGATGCCGGCCGGGTCCAGGCAGATCCCGTACCGCTCCAGATTGTGCGTGTGGGCGAGCTGGTGCAGGGAGAACGCCGCTCGGATCGCGGACGGCTGGCCCTGGACGTCGACGGCCTGGTTGACCGCCTCCTTGGTGAGCCGCAGGGCGAACATCGGCTTGGCGGCGATCCGCCGGGCCAGGTCCAGCGTGTACCCGGTCAGCTCCGCGCGCGGGACGACCTGGTTGACCATCCCGAGCCGGTGCGCCTCCTCGGCGCTCCACGAGTCCGCCGTGAACAGCAGCTCCTTGGCCTTGCGCGGCCCGAGCTCCCAGGGGTGCGCGAACCATTCGACCCCGCACACCCCCATCGCGACGACGGGATCGGCGAAGATCGCGTCGTCCGCAGCCACGATCAGGTCGCAGACCCAGGCGAGCATCAGCCCACCGCCGATCGCGCGGCCGTGCACCGCGGCGATCGTGGGTTTGGGGATGTTGCGCCAGCGGGCGCACATCTCCAGATAGATCTCCTCCTCCCGGGCGACCCAGCCCTCGGCGCCGGGCTCGCCGTAGCCGCCCCAGGTGCCGACCTGGTCGAACTCCGGGTGCCAGACGACGTCGCGCAGGTCGTGGCCGGCGGAGAAGTGCGGGCCGTCGGCGGCCAGCACGATCACCTTGACGGCGTCGTCCCGGGCGGCCTGCTCGAAGGCCGAGTTGAGCTCGTAGGTCATCCGGACGTCCTGCGCATTGCGCTTCTCCGGCCGGGCGAGGGTGATCACGGCGATCCCCGGTTCCGGGGTCTCGTAGCGCACGGTGCTGCTCATCGAGTTCCTTTCAGGTTCGCGCCGAGCCCGAACAGGACCCGGGCCGTGTGCCGCATCGTGGGCAGGTGCTCGGTGGGAACTCCGTCGGCGGGAGGTTTGCGGTCACGGAGCAGCAGCCGCGCGGCGCTCTGCCGGTGGACCTCGTCAGGGCCGTCGTAGATCCGGGCGGCGCGGGCGCGCCGGTACATCGACTCCAGCGGCAGGTCGGCGGAGAACCCGAGCGAGCCGTGGGCCTGCACCGCCCGGTCCACGACGTCGTGCAGCACTTTCGCCCCGTGGAACTTGATCAGGGCGATGTCGGCCCTGGCCGCCTTCGCTCCCAGGGTGTCGATCTTCCAGGCGGCGTGCAGGGTGAGCAGTCGTGCGGCGGCGATGTCCGCCGCCGAGTCGGCGATCCAGTTCTGGATCGTCTGCTTGTCCGCGAGCACCGAGCCGTGGGTGAACCGGTAGGTCGCGCGCTCGCAGAGCATGTCCAGCGCGCGCTGGGCCTGGCCGATCCAGCGCATGCAGTGGTGCAGCCGCGCCGGCCCGAGCCGCTCCTGCATCATCGCGAACCCGCGGCCCGGCTCGCCGAGCACGGCGCCGGCCGGGAGCCGGACGTCGGTGAACACCACCTCGCAGTGGTTCTCGATCTGCGCGGGCCGCGGGTGCGGGTTCTCCATCGTCGCGATGTCCCGGCGGATCTCGACGCCCGGGGTGTCCCGGTCGACGATCACCACGGTCGCCCGGTCCCGCGGAGCAGCCTCGGGATCCGACACCGCCATCACCAGGAGGAAGTCGGCGAGCGAGGCGTTGGTGGCGAACCACTTGTGCCCGTTCAGAATCCAGCTGTCCCCGTCGGGGACCAGCCGGGTGGTGAGCAGGGTCGGGTCCGCCCCGGCGCCCGGCTCGGTCATCGCGACGGCCGAGCGGACCGTGCCCGCGAGCAACGGCTCGAAGTACCGCGAGCGCTGCTGCGGGGTGCTGTGGGCGGCGAGCAGCTCCAGGTTGCCGGAGTCGGGCGGGGCCGTCCCGAACAGCAGTGGTCCGACGCGCGACCGGCCGACGATCTCGTTCATCAGCGCCAGCCGCAGCTGGCCCCGCCCGGTGCCGCCGTGTGCCTCGTCGAGGTGCGCCGCCCACAGCCCGCGCTCCTTGACCTGCGCGATCAGCGGCGCGGCGACCCGGTCGAACTCCTCCCGCGGCAGGTCGAGCGCCTCCAGCGGCACGGCCTGGGTGTCGATGAACTCCCGGATCCACGCGAGCTCCCGCTCGGTCTCCGGGTCGGTGCTGAAGTCCCAGCTCACGGCAGCAGCTCCCGCTCACGCTCGGCCAGCTCGGCCAGCAGGCCGGGCGGGGGCTTCGGGCTGTCGAGACGGCGCACCCCGAGCGGGTCGAGGCGTTCGCGGATCCAGTACAGCTCCTCCTCCGACGGCGGTCTCGTGGTCGGGACCGCCCCGTCCGGGGGCAGCAGCGCGAAGCCCGTGGCCTGCTGCACGTCGTCGAAGGTGACGCCGGGGTGCAGCGACCGGACGGACATGCCGGCGCCGGTGCGGTCGAAGTCGAAGACCCCGAGATCGGTCACCAGCATCCGCGGTACACCGAGGGTGAGCCCGAGCCGGTCGCGATCGGGGCCGAACCCCAGCCCGCACCGGAAGTCGACCTTCTCGACGAGCGCGCGCGGCGAGTGCCGGCGCACGTGGAAGGTCATCTCGGCGAGCCGCACCATGTCGTCCGGGATGCCGCGGGAGCCGATCATCGCGACCTTGGGCCTGCGCCAGTCGCCGAGCACCGAGATGTTGCAGGAGCCGGTGCGGTCCACCTGGACCGGGCCCATCGTGATCGCGTACTTCCCCGCGGAGATGAAGTCGAACGCCTCGGTCCAGTCCGAACCGCGGGCCGCCGTCGGCGAGGTGACCCACTCGTCGTTGAGCACCTTCGGAGTGGGGGCGCAGTCGAAGCCCGCCATGCTCCCGCCGGCCATGAGAACGATCTCGGGGGCGTAGAGGGCCTTCGCCAGGCGGGCGGCGATGTCCCCGCAGACGGTGGCGCTCACGGCGATCACCTCGCCGCGGTAGATGTCGGCGAGGACCGTGATCACCTGCTCCTCGACGGTGAACTCCGGGTCGACCGCACTGCTCATGCGGGGGCTCCCTTCGCGGCGTAGGCGCGGACCCACTCCCGGTCGGCGCAGTGCGCCACGTAGTCCCCGGCCTGCGCGTAGTCCAGCGGGTGGTCGGGGTAGAGCGCCGTGAACCCGGCCCCGCCGGGCACCTCGGCGACCGCGGACACCCAGAGGCGGGAGATCGTGGTCTCGCGCTCGGACATGCCTTCGAGCCGGTCGACCACCCGCTCCGCCGTGACGTACACCGTCCGGGCCGCGCGGGCGAGCTGGGCGTCGAGGAAGCCGTCGCCGGTGATCCGCACGTTGCCGAGCGTGTCCACCTCGTTGGCGTGCAGGAACAGCACGTCCGGGCGGATCGCGGGCACCGCCGTCAGCTCCTCGCCGGTGAGCGGGCAGGGGAAGCGGCGGAACGGGATCCCGGGCAGCTCCATCAGGTCCACGCCCAGCCCGCTGCGGGTCGGGGCGAACGGCACCCGGCGCGTCGCGGCCTCGACCCCGGCGATGTACATCGCCTCGGTCCACTCGACGGCGGGGAGGCCGGCCTTCTCCCGGGCGTGCCGGAAGTTGGGGGACAGGCCGAGCGCGTCGAGGCCGACGTAGGCGTAGTCGAGCTGTTCCACGGCGCCCGCGCCGAGCAGGAGGTCGACCTCCGGGCCGGCGAGGAAGACCGACAGCCGGACGGGCGTCTCGCGGGCGGCGAGTGCGGCCGCCGCGGCCATCGGCTTGCGGACCATCCCGCCGCCCCCGAAGGAGACGAGACCGTGCGGCGGGACCGCGGCGACCATCGCGTCGAGCGAGGAGACCTTCTTCATCGCACCTCCGACTCTGGAGTTGCAAATACAACTGTCGAGTCGGAAACGTAGAGAGCCGGGTCACTCCTGTCAAGGCACGAGAACGGCCGCCACCTGCTCGAGGTGACGGCCGTCGGGGCGAGCGGGCTCAGGACCGGAGGTGTTTCTCCAGGTAGATGAGGTCCGCGCGGATCGTGGCGAGGGCGGCCGCCGGGCTCGACCGACCCTCCGGACGGGCGACGGAGCGGACGGCCATCTCGGCGAGCTGGTCGGCGAGGGCCTGCGGATCGGCGTCCGGCGCGTCGGGCCGGTACCACCAGGCGACCCAGTTGCAGGAGCCGACGATGGACAGGGCCGCGGTGCGCTCGTCGACCGGCCAGAACTCGCCGCGGGTCACACCGTCGGCGATGATCGCCCGCATGTGGGCGAGGATCGTGCGCTTCGCGGACTCGTGCCGGTCCCGGAAGGTCCCGGGCAGCAGGTGCTCGGAGCGGTCGAGCAGGCGGAACCGGGCCGGGTGCTCGCACACCCGCAGCGCGACCGAGCGCACCGACCGGGCCAGCCGGTCCGCGGCGCTGCCCTCGTCGGCCTCCAGCTCGGCGAGCTCGGCGGCGGCGGTCTCGGTGAGACCGGCCACGAGCATGCCCAGCAGCTCGTCCTTGCTCTTGATGTAGTTGTACAACGACGGTCGGGTGATGCCGACAGCCTCGGCGATCTCCTGCAGCGTCGTGCCCTCGTAGCCGCGCTCAGCGAAGAGGCCGGCCGCCCTGTCGAGCAGCTCGTTCTCCATCAGGCGACGTCGCGAGCCGGTTCCTGCCACGGCGACCCTGTCCTCTCTCCTCGGCCGCGGGCGACCCCGTCCGCCCGCGCTCCACGCTAGCCGGGGGGCGCACACGGGCTCGCTGCGGCCGCGCGACACTTGTGAACCCTCCCGCCACCGTGCCGCCGCGAGAGACGGTCGATGCCACGGTTCGCCGCGACCGACCACCGGGACATGATCAATCAGGCCGGCTCAGATCCCTGACAGGACACGCCCTGTTGTCCCACCTAGTCGCGGGAGACGGTCGCCCGGATGAGGCCGTAGGGGCGGTCGGCGGCGTAGAAGACCTCGTTGTCGTTGGACAGGCCGAACGGGGCGAGGTCCACCACGAAATGGTGCTTGTTGGGCGCGGAGAGCGAGATCTCGGTGATCTCCGGGTGCGCCTCCAGGACGGCCTTCCCCATCTCCCACAACGTCTGCTGCAGGGCGAGGGAGTGCACGGTGGCGAAGCGCTCGAGGAGGATCCGCCGCGCGTCGGCCCACGACTTGTCCCAGTCGACGTCCGTGCCGGCGTAGACCCACTCCGCGACCAGCGAGGTGGACATGATCCGGTCGTGGGTCTCCTGGAGGGTCGTGTACCCGTCGCGCAGGAAGCCCGCGAACTCCGAGCCGGTGGACTTGAGCAGCACCAGGTCCCGCAGCCCCGACACGACCCGCTCGCCCTCGGCGGAGACCTCCACGGCGGTCGTCCGGATCTCCGACTCGCGGCGCACCCAGGTGTGGTCGTGCCCGCGCCCGTCGACCGGCACCCGCTCCCAGGTGTGCTCGTCGACGGCGACCCGCGCGCCGGTGACCGGCTCGACGTCGGCGACGAAGTGCCGGGCCAGTGTGAGCGCGTAGTCCTCGATCTCGCGCAGGCCCTTCTCCTTGGCGTACGCGTAGCAGGTGTTCTTCTGCGTGTCCGTCGGCAGCACCTGCGACTGGTCGCCCTCCAGGTGCGCCGCGGAGAAGTCGCCGCGCAGCGAGGTCGACACGGTCACGTCGCGGATCTCGTGCCGCGGCGCGTCGCGGTAGATCCGCACGACGCGGTTCTCCGCCTTGCCGTAGTCGTTGGCACCCAGCCTGATTCCCATGTCTCAGCTCCCGCGGTAGGTCGAGTAGGCGAACGGGGACAGCAGCAGCGGTACGTGGTGGTGCCGCCCCGGGTCGGTCACGGCGAAGGTCACCGTGACCTCGGGATAGAAGTCGGACCGGTCGCCGGTGGCGAAGGTCAGGGTGTGGACGCCGGCGCCGGGCTCGATGAAGTGCCCCCGGCCGTCGGCGTCGGTGGTCAGCCGGTCCCGCTCGCGCCCCGCCGTGCGCAGCACGACGGTCATCCCGGCGGCGGGCGCGCCCGTCGCCGCGTCGAGGACGTGGGTGGACAGCGTCACGGGCCGAACACCCGCCCCAGCCGCAACCGGTTGATCGCGGCCAGCTCCGCCAGGGCGACCCGGCGCTCGGTCGCGGGGTCGTTGCCGAGCCGGGTCCGCAACGTGGCGAGCAGGTCCTCGGCGCTCCGGCCGCTGGCACAGACCAGGTAGACGTGCCCGAAGCGCTCCTCGTAGGCCCGGTTGCCCTCGGCCAGCGCGTCCAGGACCCGCGCCGGCGCCGCGGCGACCGCGCCCTGCTCGCGCCGCGCCGTGCCCCGGGCGGACCGGTCGCCGATGCGCGGGTGCCCGGCCAGGGCGGCGTCCAGATCATCCTCGGTGAGTGCCGCCGCGGCCGCGTGCTGCAGTGCGGCGAGGCCGCCGTAGGGTCGCCCCGCGACGACCTGCCGTGCCCACCGTGGGGCGGAGCAGATCTCGCGGAGCAGCTCCTCGGCGCGGGCGGCGGGCAGGTCGTCGAAGCCGCCGACGGTCAGGGGTTCGAGGGTGGTCATCGGGCGCTCGACCCGAAGGCCCCGGCCCGCGCCGTCGTGATCGGGTTGGCCTCGGCGACGAGGTCCTCGAAACGACGGTTCGCGACCTTGGCGATCTCGATCAGCGCGGCCGCGTGCTCCTGGGCGGGGGAGTTCCCCAGCCGGCGCCGGCCCTCGCGCAGGATCGCGGCGCGGTCCGGGTGCTCGCGCACGCAGACGATCAGCGGGATGCCGAAGCGCTCGCGGTAGGCCGCGGCCAGCTCGGCGAACTCGGTGCGGTCGTCGTCGGAGAGCCGGGTCAGGCCGGCCGACGCCTGGTCCTCGCGGGAGTCGTCGCCCTCCTCGCCGTCGGCGACGCGGTCGCCACCGAGGTCGGGGTAGACGGCCATGAGCGCGCGCTGCTCCTCGCGCGGGGCCGCGAACAGGGCCTCCTGGAAGGCGGTGCGCAGGGCCGCCGTGTCGGCGAACGGCTTGCGGTCGTACGCCCGGGCGACGACGTCCGTCGGGCCCTGGAACAGCCGGCCGAAGGCGGCGGCGAACTCGTCGCGGGTCATGCGGTTGACCTGGTCGAGCCGGATCGTCGGGGTCCCCGGCGCGCCGGCGACGGCGGGGCCGAAGTCCTTGCCGACGTGGTGGAACACCAGGTTCAGCACGATCGCGGTGATGCTGCCGAGGGTGATGCCGGAGCCGAACACGATCTGCGCCCAGGCGGGCAGGGCCTTCGCGACGTCGGGCTGCGCGGTCACGAACATCGCCAGCCCGAGGCTCGTCCCGACGATCACGACGTTGCGGTGGTCGTGGAAGTCCACGCGCGACAGCGTCTGGATGCCGACGACGGCCACCGTCGCGAACATCGCCAGGGCCGCGCCGCCGAGCACCGGGTGCGGGATGCCCGCGACGACCGCGCCCGCCTTGGGCACCAGCCCGATCAGGATCATGAACACGCCCGCCGCGGCGACGACGTAGCGGCTCTTCACGCGGGTCAGCCGGACCAGCCCGACGTTCTCGGCGAAGCAGGTGTAGGGGAAGGAGTTGAGGACGCCGCCGATGGTGGTGGCCAGGCCGTCGGCCCGCAGCGCGCGGGCGATGTCCTCCCGGCCGACCCGTCTGTCCACGATCTCGCCGGTGGCGAAGACGTCGCCGGTGGTCTCGACCGCGGTGATCAGCATGACGACGATCATCGAGACGATCGCGGCGCCGGCGAACTTCGGCCAGCCGAAGAAGAAGGGGGTGGTGACGCCGAACCAGGAGGACTCCCCGACGGCGGTGAACGACACGTCGCTCAGCAGCCAGGCCACGCCCGTGCCCAGGACCAGCCCGATCAGCACGGCAACGGTGGCGGTGAAGCCGCGGAACACCCGCTGGATGACGACGATGACGGCCAGCGTACCCAGGGCGTAGGCGAGGTTGCGGGCGCTGGTGGGGTCGGGCGCGGAGCCGCCGCCGACGGCGTCCTGCGCGGCGACCGGCAGCAGCGCGAGGCCGATGATCGTGATGACCGTGCCCGTGACGACCGGCGGGAAGAACCGGATCAGCTTGCTGAACCAGGGCGCGATGAGGAACGTGAACAGGCCGGCGACGATCACCGCGCCGTAGATCACCAGCAGGCCGTCGGTGCCGCCGCCCGCCGCGAGCCCGATCGCGATCATCGGCGACACCGCCGTGAACGTGACGCCCTGCAGCAGCGGCAGCCGCACACCGACCTTCCAGAACCCGACGGACTGGATGATGGACGCGATGCCGCAGGTGAACAGGTCGGCGTTGATGAGGTGGATCAGCTCGCGCTCCGACAGGCCGATCGCGCCGGCCAGCAGGATCGGCACGATGACGGCACCGGCGTAGAAGGCGAGCACGTGCTGCACACCGTAGACGGCGAGCTTGCCGGCGGGCAGCACCTCGTCGACCGGGTGCGGCCTGCGGCCGGTCTTGCCTGGACGGGATCGGGCGGTAGCGCGCACGGGCACCTCGCAGGGGGTGGTGTGGGACGGGTCATACCTTCCGTCGCCCGTCCCCGCCCCGGCAGGCACCGCGAGCACGAACGCGCCGGGCACCTCCGCACCGTCCTTTGTGTGATCCGACAGTGCGCTCCGACCTGCGCTCCGACGGTCCTCCGCTCACACGTGCACGGTCAGCCGGTCCTCTCGTACCGCAGGTGCACCACGCCGTTGCGGAAGGCGCGCTCCTCGACGAGCCGCAGCCGCAGGTCGGCGCCGCGCGGGAAGTACGGCGTGCCGCCGCCGAGGACGGCCGGCGCCACCCTCGGGCGGAACTCGTCGATCAGGTCCAGCAGCGACGCCGCCAGACCGGCGCCGCCGACGGCCAGGTCGCCGTCGGTCTCCTTCTTGAGCCGGAGCACCTCCTCGACCGCAGAGGCGCCGCGCACCAGCCGGCACCCGGGCGGGACCGACTCCAGCGAGTCGGAGAACACGATCCGCGGCGTCGCGGCGTAGAGCTGGGCGAACTCCGCCTCCACGTCGGGCCCGTCGGCCCGCTCCGGCGCCGTCCAGAACTCCTCCATGACGTCGTAGAGGCCGCGGCCGAACAGGAACGCCGCCGTCTCGCGGGCCTGCTGGTTGGCGAAGCGGTGCACCTCCTCGTCCGGGTCGGTGAAGGCGATGCTGCCGGTCGGGTCCTCGACGTAGCCGTCGAGGGACATGGTCATCGTGTAGCTGAGGGTGCCCATGGACGAGAAGACCGCCGCCCTCGTCCGAACTCATCGCCCGCGGGCCCGTGGGAGCGACCAGGGCGGTCGCGCAGCGGATCCCGCACCGGGCGTGCTCTCACCGCCGCAGCGCCCTGCGCGCCAGCCGGTTGCCGAGCAGCTGTGCCGCCTGCACCACGACGATGATGACGAGCACGGTCACGAGGGTGACCGCCCAGTCGAACTGCTGGTAGCCGTAGCTGATCGCGAAGTTGCCCAGCCCGCCGCCGCCGACGTAGCCGGCCATCGCCGACATGTCGACCACCACGACGAAGATGAACGTGTAGCCCAGGATCAGCGGGCCGAGCGCCTCCGGGACGAGGACGCTCCAGATGATCCGGAAGCGGCCGGCGCCCATCGCGCGGGCGGCCTCGACCACGCCGGGGTCCACGGCGACGAGGTTCTGCTCCACGATCCGGCCGATCACGAAGGTCGCCATGGCGGCCATCGGGAACAGCACGGACCGCGTGCCGATCGTCGTGCCCATGGCCAGCAGCGTCAGCGGGCCGATCGCGGTGATGAAGATGATGAACGGGATCGGCCGCACGATGTTGACCAGCACGTTGAGCAGGTGGAAGACCGGCGCGTTCTGCAGCAGCCCGCCCCGGCGGGTGGTGTACAGCGCCACGCCGAGGCCCAGCCCCAGCAGCCCGGCCACCAGCATCGTCCAGAAGACCATGTAGACGGTCTGCTGGAAGGACAGCCACAGGATCGGCGCGAGCGTGCCCCAGTCGGTCATGCAGCCTCCTCGACGCGGGTGTGCCTGCGCAGGTCGGCGATCAGGGCGTCGACCGCGGCGTCGTCGCCGGTGAGCGCGAAGGTGATGCTGCCCAGGGGCTTCTCGGCGAGCTCGCGGATGCCGCCGTAGACGATCGTGCTGCGGACGCCGTGGCCGGCGGAATGGGTGGCGAGGACGTCGGAGAGCGCCGACCGCGCGCCGGACCCCGCCCGCACCCACACCGTGACGAGGCGGCCCGGGAAGTGCTCGCGCAGCCGGGCCAGCGTCGCGCCGGACGGCGTGTCGCGCAGCACGCTGTGCACGAACCGGCGGGTCGCGGGTGCGCGCGGGTCGGCGAAGACGTCGTAGACCGGGCCCTGTTCGATCACCCGGCCCCGCTCCATCACCGCCACGGTGTGGCAGATCGAGCTGACCACCTCCATCTCGTGCGTGATCACCACGATGGTGGTCCCGAGCTCGGCGTTCACGCGCCTGAGCAGGGCGAGGACGTCCTGGGTGGTCTCCGGGTCGAGGGCGCTGGTGGCCTCGTCGGCCAGCAGGATCCCCGGCGACGTGGCCAGCGCGCGGGCGATCCCGACGCGTTGCTTCTGGCCGCCGGAGAGCTGGGCGGGGTACTGCCGGGCCTTGTCCAGGATCCCCACGAACTCCAGCAGCTCCCGGACCCGGTCGCGGCGTTGCTCGCGCGACCAGCCGGCGATCCGCAGCGGGTAGCCGACGTTGCCGGCGACGGTGCGGGAGGAGAACAGGTTGAACTGCTGGAAGATCATCCCGACGTCGGCGCGCAGCTCCCGGAGCCCGCGCTCGCCGAGCGTCCCGGTCACCCGCCCGGCCACCGTCACCGTCCCGGAGGTCGGCAGCTCCAGCGCGTTGACCATCCGGACGAGCGTGCTCTTGCCCGCCCCCGAGTAGCCGATCACGCCGGCGACCTCGCCCGGGGCGATGTCGAGGTCGACGCCGTCGACGGCCCGGACCTCCGCGCCGCGGGGACCGGCGAAGGTCTTGGTGGCTCCCCGGAAGGAGATCACCGGCGGCACGGGTCAGCCGCCCGCCTTCCGGATGGTGTCCTCGATCTGCGCCGTGGTGGCCTGCAGGTCCGCGGCGTCGTTGGTCTTGAGGACGCCGCTCGTACCGAGGTCCTTGCGCACCGCGTCGACGACCTCGGGGTCGTGGTAGAGCTGGGCGAGCGTGAGGTAGGTCGCGTTGTCCTTGTCGGCCGCGCGCGCCACGAAGGCGTTGATGTACGGCTTGGCCGCGTCGCTGTTCGGGTCCTCGGCGTAGAGGATCTGGTCGTCGCGCAGGTTCGCGGCGGTCGCGTAGTTGTTGTTCACGACGGCCGCGTCGACCCCGCCGAGGTTCGCCGCGGTCTGCGCCGCGTCGACCGGGAGCACGGTGACCTTCGAGGCGGCGGTGTCGACGTCGTTCGGGGTGGACAGCGAGTTGCCACCGCCCTTCAGCGAGATCAGCTTCGCCGCCTGCAGCACGAGCAGCGCCCGCGCCTGGTTGGTGGGGTCGTTCGGGATCGCGACCTTCCCGCCCTGCGGGATCTGGTCCAGGGACGTGTGGGTGGTCGAGTACAGCGGCAGCGGGTAGACGGCGGTCGCGCCGATCGGCACGAGCGTGTCGTTGTTCTTGACGTCGTAGTTCGCCAGGTACAGCAGGTGCTGGAACTCGTTGAGCTGCAGCTGGCCCTGCGACAGCGCAGGGTTGGGCTGGTTGTAGTCGGTGAAGTTCACCAGGTTCACCGTGATGCCCTGGGCGGCGGCCTTGGCCTTGTAGACGTTCCAGTAGTTCTCGCTCGCGTCGGCGACGCCGATCGAGACCGTCTGCCCGCCCCCGTTCCCGGACCCGCCGGACGGGGCGGTGCCCGGCGCCGCACACGCCACGGCCACGAGGAGGGGGACGAGCAGGAGCAGCGCGCGCGTGACGCGCGGGAGGCGCGGGAGGCGCGGCATGTCGGTCCTCTCGGAGCTGGGTCGCGGCACGCGGCCGCCGTCGCCGCCCCGGATGCGCGCGGTGGAGGAGTCGAAACGCCCCGAACGGGCCCGATCCGGGGATCAGCGCGGCGCGCGTGGCGCTGTCCGGACGGTCCTTCGCCGGTAGGGCGCGCGGATCTCCCGCTCGAGCAGCTCATCGCGCCCGCCACGGGGGACCGCCCGGCGGCGCGCCGAACCGGGGCCGCTTCGTACGAACGCGCGATGTGGCGGCCCCGCCCACCCGGCATGCTCGGGTGCCTCCGAGGGAAGGGGGCGCGCGATGGCTGTGGTGTCGCGGGGGTTCCACGGGCGGGGGCGGCGCGACCGGCGGCTGCCTCCCGGGCAACGGGACATCGGCGACGGGTTCCCGGTGCTCACCGCCGGCCCGACGCCGCACACCCCGCTCGACGAGTGGGACTTCGTGGTGCAGGGACAGGTCGACGGGCTGCACCGCTGGACGTGGGAGGAGTTCCGGGCCCTGCCCCACGAACCGGTCACGGTCGACATCCACTGCGTGACCAGCTGGTCGAAGTTCGACACCCGCTGGTCCGGCGTCGCGATCGACACCCTGCTCGACGGCGTGGAGACGGCGGCGGAGTACGTCGTCGCCTTCTCCGACGGCGGGTACACCACCAACCTGCCGCTGGCGGACCTGACCGAGGGGCAGGGGTGGGTGGTCGACACCTACGAGGACGAGCCGCTCGCGCCCGAGCACGGCGGGCCCGCGCGGCTGCTCGTGCCGCACCTCTACTTCTGGAAGTCGGCGAAGTGGGTGCGGGGGCTGGCGCTCACCGCGTTCGACGAGCCCGGCTTCTGGGAGACCTTCGGCTACCACGACTACGGCGATCCGTGGCGCGAGCAGCGCTACGCGGGGGACTGAGGCATGCCCACCACGCTCGACGACCTGCGCGGCCTCTTCGCGCTCGACCTCACCGGCGCCGTCCTCACCTGTGGCGGGTGCGGGGCGCGCACGGAGCTGGGCGCCCACGACCTCTATCCCGACGCCCCGGCGCTCGTGGTGCGGTGCCCCGCCTGCACGGCCGTCGTGCTGCGGTTCGGGACCGGCGGCGGCCTGCTGCGGCTCGACCTGTCCGGGACCCGCCTGCTCACGGTCACGGCGCCGGACCCCTCGGCGGGCTGAACGGCCGTGACCTGGCTACCGTCGCCGCCGACGTCGCCGACGCGATCCTGCCCTGAGGATGCCGCTGGGAGGCCGGAGGGGTCAGGTGCCGCCGCTCTCGGCGACCGGCACCACCGTGGGGGCGGGTGCCGTCGCCCGCGCCGCCACGGCCGCCGAGCCGACGAGGCCGGCCACGAGCTGGGCGAGGGCGACCCGCCACCCCGAGCGCTCGATGCCCAGCGCGTGGTCGAGCGAGAGTCCGCCCGGCCCGGTGTCGGCGATCGCGAACGCCGCGGCCAGGATCACGGCGTTGTACTCCCAGCCGCCCTGCGTCGCCCAGGGCCCCTTCGGCCCGTGTACGTGGTAGACGGCGGAGCCCATCGTCCCCGTGATCAGGCCGGTGGCGAGCGGGGTGGCCAGCCCGGCGGCGAGCAGGGCGCCCCCGGCCGCCTCCGAGACGCCCGCGGCGATGGCGTTCTGCCGCCCCGGGCGCAGACCCATGGCCTCGAACCCGGCCGCGGTCTGCGTGAGGCCGTGCCCGCCGAACCGCTCGGTCAGCTTCTGCAGCCCGTGCCCCAGGAACAGCAGCCCGACCACGGCCCGCAGGACGAAGATCCCGATCTTCATGCGCGTACCTCCCTGTCGTCGAGAGCGACAGGTTCCCGCTCAGCGCCGCTCCAACCCGCCCGGCGCCCTTCGCCGCTCAGCCCGCCCGCGACTCCGGGCCGCGCCGGACGACCTCGTCGAGGTCGCGGCAGGCGCCGAGGACGTCGGCGACGCCGGTGAGGTGGAGCGGGCGCAGGACGCGCGGGTTCTCGCCGGCGACGAGGTGCAGCGCGGTCCCGGTGGACGCGGCACTGCGCTGGGCCAGCAGCAGGTCGGCGATGCCCTGGGAGGCGAGCAGGGTGACGCCGGTGAGGTCGACCACGACGGTCGGCAGGCCTGCCGCGAACGCCTCGGCGTAGGCGGCCCGAACCTGACCGCCGGTGTCGTCGTCGATCTCGCCGAGGACCCGGACGACCACTGCCTCGTGCCCGCCGAAGCCGTGACGCCGCACGGTCACCCGGACCTGTGGTCCTCTCCACGGTGACGACGTCATGAACGACCACGGTACAGAAGGGGTACCGGGACTCCGCGAATCGGTCCGGGAGCCGGGGCGGATTCCGGGGAGGAGCCGGAGAAGCCCACGCGCCTGCAGCGGGGCTGTCTCCGGGCCTCACGGGGGCGCTGCGCAGACCGGTGCAGCGCGGTGAGCCGCGCCGCCAAGTCCGTCATGCGGGATCGCCGTGCTGGCCGGAGCGGTCGATCAGGCCGCGCGCGGTACGACCAGCACCGAACACGGCGCGTGCACCACGGCGGTGAGGGCGGTCAGCCCGAGCTCGGCCGGCCCGTTCGGGCGTGGACCGCCGACGACCAGCAGGTCGGCCTCCAGGGTCTCGTCGAGGATCTCGTGCGGCCACGCCCGGACGAGGTCACGGCCGACCGGCACGCCCGGCTCCTCGGCCGCCCCGATGGTGGACACCAGCCGCCGTCCCCGGTCCACCGCCTCGGCGAGGCCGACGCTGCGCTCGCCGAACGACCGGGGTACGGCGTGCAGGATCCGCAACCGGCCGTGGCACACCTTGGCGGCGGAGACCGCCGCGTCGACGACGGGCCGGTCCGCGTCGTACTCCTGCACCGCGGCGACGAGCCGGTGCGGCGGGGAGGCGACGTCGGGGCGGTGCACCAGGACGGCGCGGTGCCGGTGGAGGGCCGCGCCGGGGAGGGCGGCGCCCGGACCGGCACCCCGTGCGACCTCGAGGGCCGCGCCGGAGCCGTGGACCCAGTTCCGGACCCAGTCCGGGGGCTCACGGCCGGGCGGGTCCGTTCCCTCGACGAGCAGCACCACCAGCGAGTCCCAACCGGTCAGCGGCCCGTGGTCGACCAGGGTCATCGTGTGCTCCGCAATCGTGTGCTCCGCAGCGGATCGGGTCGGCTCGGGTGCAGGGTGCCGCAGGAGCGGCCGGGACGGCAGGGTCGGTGGACCCGGTGCGCCGTGCTAGACGGCGTACGCGCAGCGGCCGGACGCGAGACCGTGACGGACCTTCGGCCCTGCCCGCCGCGGCGCGCCGACCGGACCCTTGGCGCCATGCCTTCGTCGTCGACGGTGCCCGATGCGGACGAGGAACGGCACGTCCTGGCCGCCCTCTACGGCGACGAGGCCGATCCGGACCAGGTCGTCGACGCCCCCGGGCCGCGGGCCGACGCGGAGGCGGCCGCGGCGCCGCACACCGGAACCGTCGAGGACGACCCGAAGGGATCCTGATGCCCGTCGAGCACACCCGCGCCGCCCGGTCCCCGTCGGCCGCCCCGCCGCCGAGAGGACCCGAGGATGACGCGAGGACAGCCCGGCGGCCCGGTCGTCGGCGTGGACGAGTCGGAGTCGGCACGCGACGCCGTGCGGTGGGCGGCCGGCGAGGCCGCCCTGCGGCGCGCCCGGCTGCGGCCGGTGCTCGCCTTCGCGCCGCTCCCGGCCGGTCACGTCGGCAATCCGGGCCTCGGCACCGCGTACCGGAGCACGATGGCCGAGGCCGCGCGGGCGGTGCTGGAGTCCGCGGCCGAGCTGGCCCGGGAGGCGGCGCCGGACGTGGCCGTCGAGCCGGCGTTGTGGGAGGGCTTCCCGGCCCCGGTGCTCCTCGACGAGTCGGACCGCGCCCGGCTGACCGTCGTCGGCAGCCGTGGGCTGGGCGGCTTCACCGGCCTGCTGGTCGGCTCGGTCGCGGTGTCCCTGGCCTCCCGCGGCGGGTCCCCGGTGCTCGTGGTCCGGGGGCGACGGGACGACCGCGCCGCGGCGGGGCGGGCGGATCCGCGACCCGTCGTCGTCGGGGTCGACGGCTCGCCGACGAGCGAGGCCGCGCTCGGCCTGGCGTTCGAGGAGGCCGCGCTGCGGGTGGCGCCGCTCGTCGCGCTGCACACCTGGTCGGACGAGATGCTCGAGCCGGCCCTCGCCCCCGTGATCGACTGGGCGTCCCTGGAGACGGAGGAGCACGCCCTGCTCGCGCAGCGGCTGGCGGGCTGGGCGGAGAAGTACCCCGACGTCGAGGTCCGCCGGCTCGTGGAGCGGGACCGGCCGGCCCCCGCGCTGCTCGGGGCAGCGGCGCGGGCGCAGCTGCTGGTCGTCGGCTCGCGCGGTCGCGGGAACGCCACGGGGCTGCTGCTCGGCTCGGTGAGCCATGCGCTCCTGCACCACGCCGACTGCCCGGTGCTGGTCGCCCGCCCGTGACCGGGCAGGAACGAAACGGCCGGGGGGTCGTCCGCGGACCGCGGGTCAGAAGGGGGTCGGGATGTACCGGTACGGCAGGGCCGGTGCAGCGGACTCCTCCGGGACGTCCCGGCGGGGCAGGGTGACCTTCTTCCGGTGGAGGTGCTCGTAGGGCACCTGGCCGAGCAGGTGGGTGATGATGTTGAGCCGGGCACGCTTCTTGTCGTCGGAGTGGGCGACCCACCACGGGGCCCAGGCGGTGTCGGTGGCGGTGATCATGGCGTCGCGGGCGCGGGAGTAGTCGGCCCACCGGGTGTAGGACTCGAGGTCGAGCTCGGACAGCTTCCAGATCTTGCGCGGGTCGTCGATGCGGCTCTCGAGGCGGCGGGTCTGCTCGTCGCTACTGACCTCGAGCCAGTACTTGACGAGGACGATCCCGGAGTCGACCATCGCGTGCTCGACGGCGGGTGCCTGTTCCAGGAAGCGGGTCGTCTCCTCCTCGGTGCAGAAGCCCATCACGCGCTCCACGCCGGCGCGGTTGTACCAGCTTCGGTCGAAGATCACGACCTCGCGGGCGGCGGGGAAGTGGGGGATGTAGCGCTGGATGTACATCTGCGACTTCTCACGCTCGGTCGGAGCCGGGAGCGCGACGACGCGGAACACCCGCGGGCTGACCCGTTCGGTGATGGCCTTGATCGTGCCGCCCTTGCCGGCGGTGTCGCGGCCTTCGAAGACCACGCAGACCTTCGCGTCGGTGGCCTTGACCCACTCCTGCAGGGCGACGAGCTCGCCGTGCAGGCGGCGCAGCTCCCGCTGGTACTGCTTCTGCTTCATCCGCGGCGGCGGACCGATGGTGGTGGGTGCCTGGTCCGGCAGCACCGCCACGGCGCCGTCGCGCGAACCCTGCGGCGCGTGCTTGTCGTGCTTCTTGTGCTTGCCCATGGCTGCTCCTCGCCGGCCCGCGTGATCACGCCACGCCGGCGGCCGGGCCGGGTACGTGGCTCACCCGCCGCCCGACCAGCTTGCCCGCCTCCCACAGGAGCAGCAGCCCGATCGGGGGCACGGCCGCCCAGAGGAACTGCACGGCGGTGATGTCGACGGTGTTCAGCAGCCGGTTGAAGACGTCGGTCTGCGTGACCAGGACGGCGAGCACGATCTCCACGACCGCCGCACGGTTCATCTGCTTGCTGTCGAAGGTGTCGAGCGTGAACACGGTCGCGGTGGCGCTGCGGCACTCGAAGGCGGCGACGACCAGGCAGAGGGCGAACGAGGTGAACGCGATGGACTGCCCGATCCGCAGATCGCCGAACGCCTGCTCGCCGAGGACGATCAGGCTCAGCAGCGCGATGCTCATGAACAGTCCGGCGAGACCGACGGTGACCATCAGCCCGGTCGTCAGCACGGACTCCCCGCGCGGGCGTGGCCGCAGCCGCATCAGGCCCGGCGTCTCGCGGTCGAACCCGAGGGCGAAACCGAAGGCCGCGTTGACGAAGAAGTGGATCCACAGCACCTGGGCGGGGGTGAACGGCTCGCCCGCGGCGATGTCGAACAGGCTGGCACCGAGGAAGGTGAGGACGAACACCACGAGCAGGAGCAGGACGAAGCGGATGTACTTCGTCAGGTTGTCGTAGATCTTCCGGCCCTGCTCGACGGCGAAGACGATGGTCGCGAAGTTGTCGTCGGAGAGGATCATGCGGCCGGCGTTCTGCGCGACGTCGGTGCCCGAGCCCATGGCGATGCCGATGTCGGCGGCCTTGATGGCCGGGGCATCGTTGACGCCGTCGCCGGTCATCGCGACGACGTCGCCCTTCTTCTTCAGCGTGTCGACCAGCAGCACCTTGTGCTCCGGGGCGACCCGGCCGACCACGCCGATCTCGTCGATCCTGGCCAGCCGCACGTCCTCCGGTAGTGCGGCAAAGTCGGCGCCGAGGATGGCGGTGCCGGTGATGCCGAGCTGCGCGGCGATCGCGGCGCCGGTGGTGACGTCGTCGCCGGTCACCATCCGGACGCGGATGTTGGCCGCCTGCGCCTCGGCCACGGCCTGCTTCGACTCCGCCCGGGGCGGGTCGACCATCCCGACCAGGCTCGTCACCTCGAGGTCGGTGACGTAGCCGAGCAGGTCGCCCCCCGGGTCGAACACGGCCGGGTCGAGGTCGCGCACCGCGGCCGCCATCACCCGCATGCCCGCGCGCTCCATGCGCACCATGTGCTCGGTCGCCCGCGCCTTCAGCTCGGCGTCCCACCGGACGGGCCCGCCGGCCGAAAGCGCGGAGGCGGCGTGGTCCATCACCGCGGGGGCCGCGCCCTTGACGAAGCAGCGCACCACCGGTCTTCCGGCCGCGTCCGTGGCCGTGTGGAAGGTGGCCATCATCTTGTAGGTGGGGTCGAACGGCAGCGTGGCCAGCCGGGGCAGCGCCGCGCGGGTCGCGTCGATGTCGAGGCCGGCCTTGTGCCCCAGGACGAGCAGCGCCCCCTCGGTGGGGTCGCCGACGACCCGGCCGTCGACGAGGTGGGCGTCGCTCGCGAGGACGTAGGGCAGGATCGCCGGCTCGATCGACGCCGATCGCCCGGCCGCGTGGTGGACCTTCCCCTCCAGCTCGTAGCCGCTGCCGGAGACGGTGTACCGGTCGCCGGCGTCGACGACCTCGACGGCGGTCATCTGGTTCCTCGTCAGCGTCCCGGTCTTGTCCGAGTTGATCGCCGAGGTGAAGGCGAGGGTCTCGACCGCGGGCAGCTCCTTGACGATGGCGTTGCGCTTGGCCAGGTCGACCCCGCCGACCGAGAGGATCCACTGGGTGACCGTCGGCAGGGCCTCGGGGATCGCCGCGATCGCCAGCGCGACCGCGCTGATGAACAGCGCGTCCCAGGCGTCGCCGCGGGCGCGGCCGAGGACGAACATCACGATCATCGTCAGGCCCGCCGCACCGGCGATCCACAACGTGAGTCGGTCGAGCTCGCGGGTCAGCGGTGACTTCTCCTCGGCCGTCGCGGCGAGCATCGCCGAGATCCGGCCCAGCTCGGTCCGCGCCCCGGTGCCGGTGACGATCATCGTCCCGCTGCCGTGCGTGACCGGGGTGTTCATGAACGCCATGTTCACCTGGTCACCGGGCCCCAGGGCCCGGCCGGCCAGGGTGGTGGGCTCCTTCGACGCCGGGGTGCTCTCGCCGGTCAGCGCCGACTCGTCGATCTGCAGGGCGCTCGCGGCGACGATGCGCCCGTCGGCAGGTACCTGGTCGCCGGCGGAGATCAGCACGACGTCGCCGGTCACCACGTCCTGGGCGGGGATCTCCCTGGTGGTGCCGTCGCGGCGGACCCGGGCCGTGGCCTTCATCATCGACCGCAGCGCGTTCATCGCGCTCTCGGCCTTGCCCTTCTGCCGCAGCCCGATCACGGCGTTGAGCACGGTCAGCACGACCAGGAGCACCGCGGTGCCCCACTCGGCCACGACCAACGACACCACGGCGGCGGCGAGCAGGATGATCTGCATGTAGCTGCGGTACTCCTCGAGGAACCGCAGCCAGCCCGGCTTCGGCTTCTCCTCGGGCAACGCGTTCGGCCCGTGGATCCGCAGCCGGTCCGCGGCCGCCTCCGCCGTCAGCCCCCGGCCGGGGTCGACGCCCAGCGCCTCCGCGACCGCGGCCGGCGTCCGGGCGTACCAGTCGTCGCCCCGGTCGGTCTCCCTGCTCTCCGGAAGGTCGGTCCGCATGGCCAATCCTCCGATCCGACGCCGGACCCCCGTGTGCCCGGCACCGGAATCGTCGCGATCCGGATGTTCCGTCACCTCACCTCGGGCAGGTGAGCGATGCGCACGTCAGGAGGTCGGCGGGATCGAGACCGGCGGCACACCGGTGCACCCGGTCCGGACACTGTCGACGATGGGTGTCGCCGCGGCCTCGACCTGTGCCACCGACGAGGCGAGGGCGCCGAGTCTGGCCGAGAGATCGGCCTGGTCGCTCAGCTGCGAGATCGTGGTCTGCAGGGAACCGAGTGCCTGCTCCAGCGCCGCGACCTGCGGGGCGAACTGCGTCTTCGCCGCCGCCGCCAGGTTCCGGCCGGCGTCGGCGAGGTTCTGCAGGGCTGTCTTGACGCCGTCGGTCCCGACCTTGGTGGCGTCGAGCTGCACGAGCGCGTTCGCAGCGGTCTGGAACTGCGTCGCCGCCGCACACAACTGCGGTGAGTAGGCGGTCGACGGCGGCGCCGTGGTGGACGGAGGCGCCGGGGGCGCCGGGGACGGCGACGGCGGCGCAGGCGGCGTCGAGGCGCAGCCGGCCGCGACCGCGGCCGCGAAGAGCCCTGCCGCGACCGCGCGCACCCCTCGGTTCGTGTGCACCCTGCCGCCTCCCCGCCCCGTGGCCTGTGGACGCCGGGGCCGATACAAGCCGGTCGTCCGAGACCCGGGCGCCACCCGCGGAGGGTGAACGGGGCGAGCACGAGTGTCGCCCGGGCGACCCTGGTCGACCGGCGCCGCTCGGCCCCCGTCGTCGGAGCGGCGGGCCGTCGAGGAGACGGCCCGTCCGGGTCAGGCGGGCGTGATGTCGACGTTGCGGTGGAGGACGTCGCCCGCGTCGTTCCTCGCCCTGATCCGCGCGGGCCGGTCGCAGATCGGGGACGGGAAGAGCTCGCTACGGTGGGCAGGTGCCTCGGCTGACCTTGCTCCCGCGGGTCGCCGTGGACGGTGTCGCGGTGCCGGGGGTGCGGGCCGGGGCCCTCCTCGCGGCCCTGGCCGCGGACCTGGCGGCGGGGTGCTCGACCGGGCGGCTGGTCGCCGAGCTGTGGCCCGAGGTGCCGCCCGCCGACCCGGCCAAGGCGCTGCAGGTCGTCGTGTCCCGGGTCCGTGCCCGGGTCGGGCCGGGGCTCGTCGCGACGACCCCGACGGGCTATCGCCTGGCGTTGAACCCCGTGGACGTGGACGCGGAGGCGTTGCGGCTGCACGCCGCCGAGGCCGACCGGGCGCCGGATCCGGCGGCGATGCTGGCCGCCGTGGACGCGGGCCTGGCGCTGTGGTCGGGCAGTGGCGACCCTTCGGACAGCGGCCCGCTCGGGGCGCTGCGCGAGGAACGCCGGCGGACGGTGGCCGGGCTGCGACGGCGGCGGGCGCTGGCGTTGTCCCGGCTCGGCCGGGCCGGCGAGGCCCTCGAGCCGCTCGAGGAGCTCGTGGGCGCCGCCCCCGAGGACGAGGAGGTCCTCCTCGAACTGCTGCGCAGCGAGGGCACGGTGCGCGGTCCGGGTGCGGCGCTGGCGCGCTACGAGTCCTATCGCCGGGTGCTCGCGGACGAGCTGGGCACGGATCCCGGGGCCGCGCTGCGGGCGCAGCAGGCGGCGTTGCTGGCGGAGTCCGCGCCGGCCCGCCGCCGGGGGATCGCCGCCGAGCCGAACGCGTTGCTCGGGCGCGACGGCGACGTCGCGGCGGTGCTCGCCCTGCTGCACACCTCCCGGGTGGTGACGGTGCTCGGCCCGGGCGGGCTCGGCAAGACCCGCCTCGCGCACGCCGTGGCGGCGCGGACCGACACGCGGACCGTGCAGGTGGTGTCGCTCGCGGGGGTTCGGTCGGGAGCCGACGTCGCCGCGGAGGTGGCCGACGCCGTCCGGGCGGGCGGCCCGCTGGCGGTTGCCGCGCCGGACCCCACGAGCGCGGTGGCCGAGGCGCTGGGGTCCGGGCCGGCCCTGCTGGTGCTGGACAACTGCGAGCACGTGCTCGACGCCGCGGCGGACCTGGTGCACGCCCTGGTCGCCCGCGCCCGGGACCTGCGGGTGCTGGTGACCAGCAGGGCGCCGCTGAACCTCGCGTCCGAGTCGGTCTACCCGCTCCCGCAGCTCGACCCCGCGGTCACCGTGGCGCTGTTCCTCGAACGGGCGCGGGCGGCCCGTCCCGATGTCGCCCTGCCGCCGACGGAGGTCGCGGCGCTCTGCGCCCGGCTGGACGGGCTGCCCCTGGCCGTCGAGCTGGCGGCCGCGCGGGTGCGGGTCCTGCCGGTCGGGGAGATCCTGCGCAGGCTCGACGACCGGTTCGCGCTGCTGCGCGGCGCGGGGCGGGACCGCCCGGAGCGGCACCGGACCCTGGAGGCGGTCGTCGCGTGGAGCTGGAACCTGCTCGACGACGAGGCGCGCACCGCCCTGCGCACGCTCGCCGCGCTGCCCGGCGGCTTCACGGGCGACACCGCGACGGGTCTTCTCGGCGGCGATCGGATCGACCTGCTGGAGACGCTGGTCGACCAGTCGTTGCTGCGCCCGCCCGACGCCACCGGCCGGTTCCGCATGCTGGAGACCGTCCGCGAGTTCTGCGCGGCCCGGCGGGCCGAGGCGGGTGAGGACGCCCTCGTCACCGGACGGGTGCTGGAGTGGGGGAGGCGCACCTCGCTGGCCGTGCACGCGCAGCCGTTCGGTGCGGAGCCGGCGCCCGCCCTCCACCTGATCCGGGCAGAGCAGGAGAACCTGCTGCACGTGCTCCGGCTCGCCCGGGCGCTCGGCGACCGGGGCACCCTGGCGGCCGTGCTCGCGGCGCTGGGGGCGTTGTGGACCGTCGAGTCCGGGACGCAACGCCTGCTCGCGACCGGGGTGGACTGCCTCCCCGCGCTGGCGCGGTACCGGCCCGCCGACGACGCCGGTCTCGCGGCGCTGCGGCAGGCCGTCGTCCAGTACGCGACGCTGTGCCTGGTCGTGGATCCCGCGACCGCGGTCCGTCCCCTCGCCGTCCTGCGCCGGATCCCGCCGGGCCGTACCGACGAGGCGATCGGGGCGATCGCCCGGGTCGTCACCGTGCTGCCGGACGTGGAGGCGCTCGACGAGCTGTGCCGCGACCCCCGCCCGTTGGTCGCGGCGGTCGCGCTCGGGGTGGTCGGCTACGTCCGGGAGGTGCAGGGCGATCTCGCGGGCGCCCGCGCGGCGGCCCGGGAGATGCCGGCCCGGATACCCGCGCGCATGCCGTGGCTCCACATGTTCGTGTACGGGCGCCTGGCCGAGCTGAGCCTGCAGCTCGAACGGCACGACGAGGCGCTCGTCCAGTTCGGGGCGGCGGGCAGGGCGGTGGCCGAGCTCGGCGTCTTCGGCGACCCGATCAACGTGCGGCTCGGGACGGTCGTCGCCCATCTCGGTCTCGGCGCGACCGGTGCGGCCGAACGTGCCCTTGCGGGGGCCGGGCCGTCCGCCGACACCCCGGACGCGGTGACGTTCGACCTGGTCGCCCGGGCGGAGCTCGCGCTGGCGAAGGGTGAGGTCGACGCCGGGCTGGCGAGCTGGCGCCGGGCCACGACCGTGCTCGACGTCGACTCCTGCGCCGCCTGGCTGTGGCCGTACGCGTGGTCGTTGCGGGCCATGGCGGTCGTGGCCCATGTGCGGCACCACCGGCTCGACGAGGTGGCGGGGACGGCGGACGGCCTGCCCGCCGGCCTCGGCGCGCTGCTCGCGGCGGGTGCGCCGGACCCGGTGTGCGGGACCGTGCTGCTCGCGCTCGGGCTGGTCGAGGTGGAACGGGGACGAGCGGTGCGCGGGGCCTGGCTGGTCGCGATCGCCGAGCGCTTCCACTACCAGCGGGAGTACCAGCCGACGATGTCCGGCGCGGCCACGCGGGCCGTGGTCACCGCGGTGGCCGGGCCCGCGTACGCCGAGGCGGTGGCGGAGTACGCGGGCCTGGACCGCGACGAGCTGCGCGCGGAGGCACGGGACCTCGCCGCGGCCTACCGGGACCTCGTGTAGCGCCGCTTCGCGCGCACCACCCCGGCGTCGCGACCGGCGCAGCGTCCCGGGCACCGGCCAGCCGCCGGTCCGCTTGATCGACCCCATCGGTGGTCAGGTGCACGCCCTGCCGACCGACGGGGTCCGATCGGTCGGACCGGTCTCGTGACGGGCGCGGGCGCCGCGGACCTTGCCTCGCCGCCCGGGCGGCTTACTGCAGGGCGTGCCCCCACCCCGTCGGTTCCTCAGGAGGGACGAGCATGAGCGACCTGCAGGCGCGCCTCGACAGCGGGAGGACCGCCGCCGCCGCAGCGGAGACCACCGCCCTTCCGTCCGTCGTGTCCGTGAACGTGGGCATGCCGCAGGACGTGTCCTGGAAGGGCCGGACGGTGCACACGGGCATCTGGAAACGACCGGTCAGCGGCCCGGTGATGGCCCGTCGGCTCGACCTCGACGGCGACGGGCAGGGCGACCTCGCCGGGCACGGCGGTGAGCAGCGGGCGGTGCTCGTGTACCAGCTCGAGTCCTACGCGCACTGGCAGCGGCACTTCGGATGGGACGAGACGGGCCACGGCCGGTTCGGGGAGAACCTCACCGTCGACGGCCTGGGTGACGACGAGGTCTGCATCGGCGACCGGTACCGCATCGGCGAGGCCGAGTTCGAGGTCACCCAACCGCGGGTGACCTGCTACCGCCTCGGCATCCGCCTGGCCGAGCCCGAGCTCCCCGCGCTGCTGGTCGCCCACCGTCGTCCCGGCTTCTACATGCGCGTCCTCACCGAGGGACACGTCCGGGCCGGCGACCCGATCGTCAGGACGCGCACCGGTCCCGGCGCGTTGACCGTGGCCGACACCGACGCCTTGCTCTACCTCCCCGGCCGGGACCGGGCGACCCTGCGCCTCGCCACGCAGCTGCCCGCGCTGAGCCCGGGCTGGCGGGACTCCTTCCGCGAGCTGCTCGACGGGACCGACGCGGCCGGACCGGCTGCGGAGCCCGCTGCCGGTGCCGAACCGGCGTGGGCCGGGTTCCGGACGGTGCGCGTCGCCGACGTCGTCCGGGAGACCGCCACGGTCTCGTCCCTCTACCTGGTGACCACGGACGGGAACCGGGTTCCCCGCCCGCGCCCGGGCCAGTACCTGACGGTGCGCATCCCGGGCGCCGCCCGACCTGCCCCGGTGCGCAGCTACTCGCTGTCCTCGGCGCCCGGAGCCGGCACCTACCGGATCAGCGTCAAGCACGAGCCGCACGGCCTCGCCAGCGGCTACCTGACCACGGGACTGCGGCCGGGGACGCTGCTCGAGGCGGCCGCGCCTCGCGGGGACTTCGTGCTCGACGACGGCACCGGGCCGGTGCTGCTCGTCTCGGCGGGCATCGGGGTCACTCCGGTGCTGGCGATGCTGCACGAGCTCGCCGACCGGCACAGCCCACGCGAGGTCTGGTGGCTCAACAGCGCCCGCAGCGCGCACGAACATCCCCTGGCCGGCGAGGCCCACGCCCTGCTCGCGTCGCTGCCCCACGCGCACGAACACGTCTTCTACAGCGCCCCCGTCGTGGGGGAGGACCGTGGGCCTGCCGCCCATCTCGGGCGGCTCACCAAGGACGCGCTGGCCGCGTTGGACCTGCCCACCGACGCGACCGCCCACGTCTGCGGTCCGGCCGGGTTCATGACGGACGTGCAGCGTGCACTCACCGCGCTCGGCGTGGCCCCGGACCGCATCCACACCGAGCTGTTCGGGGCGAAGCCCTCGATCAACCCCGGTGTGACGGGGCGGCCCGGGCGGCCGCCCCACCAGCCGTCCGGCCCACCGGGGACCGGGCCGCTGGTGACCTTCAGCCGCAGCGGCCTCTCCACGCCGTTCGTCACCGGCCTGCGCAGCGTGCTCGAGCTCGCCGAGGCCTGCGACGTCCCGACCCGCTTCAGCTGCCGGTCCGGCGTCTGCCACACCTGCATCACGCCGCTGCTGTCCGGCGAGGTCGCCTACGCCCCGGATCCGCTCGATCCCCCGGCCGGCGGCGAGGTCCTCATCTGCTGCGCCCGGCCCGACACCGACGTCGTGCTGGACATGTAGGACACGGCTCGGCACCGGCCGGGCCGTGCGGCCGGATCATGTGCGGGCGGGCGAGACGGCCACGGGCTCGCGGCGCCCGCCCCCCACCGCCGGACCGCCGGGATCAGGGAGAGCTGGAACTGGTCTTGGACAGCCCGGCATCGCGTCCGGGTGCCGGGGGATCGGCACCTTCCGGTTTGCGCCGGCCCCCGGTTACGCGCCGGGCGAGGAGTCACGAGGGCCTAGCCTGTCCTGCGTGCGTGACGCCTACACCGAGCAGATCGACGATCTGGTCGCCCTGCTGACGAGCATGTGCACCGACGTCGCGATCGCTCTCGACAAGGCCACTCGCGCGCTGGTGCAGTCCGACGCGGTGCTCGCCCAGGAGGTCGTCGACGAGGACGCCGGCATCGACCTCACGTGGCACGAGGCCGAGGAGAAGGCCTTCGAGCTGCTGGTGCTGCAGGCGCCGCTCGCGACCGACCTGCGGATCGTCGTCGCGGCCATCCACACCGCCGCCGACATCCAGCGGATGGGCGCGCTGGCCGAGCACATCGCCGAGGCGGTGCTGCGTCGCCGTCCCGAGCCGGTGCTGCCCGCGGAGGTCGCCGGGTTCTTCGGCGAGATGGGCCGGGTCGGCGTGGAGCTCGCCCGCAAGGCCGTCGAGGTCATGGAGAGCCGCGACCCGGTCAAGGCCGCCCAGCTCGAGGCCGACGACGACGCGATGGACGACCTGCACGAGCACATGTCCCGCCAGCTGATGGACCGCAACTGGCCCCACGGGGTCGAGGCGGCCGTGGACGCGGTCCTGCTCGCGCGCTTCTACGAGCGCTACGCCGACCACGCCGTCGCCATCGCCCGCCGGATCATCTACGTCGTCACCGGACAGATGCCGGGCCCGCTGTCCCTCTGAGTTGGCCGGGGAGAGCGGCCCCTGGGCCAGGCACTCGTCCGCACGGGGACCGGACGGGCGCCGGACCGGCGCCACCCACGAGGCGACGCTCGGTGGCGGCACCTGCTGCTCCACACCGACGACCCGGTCGAGAACGCCCGCCCGCGCACGCCCGGCTCCCGGGTCGCTACCGGGTCGCCGCTCCCAGCCGGTCCTGGACCTCGGGTGCGCCGTCGCCGTGGATCTCGCTGAGTGCGGCTGTGCGCCCGGCGAACGTCGTGACGAGGGCCGAGGCGGTCGCGCGCACCTCGGGTCCGGCACCGATGGACCAGTCGGCGTCCGTCGCGGTGAAGGTCAGGCCGTCGAGCAGGCCGGCGGGCACCAGGCCGCGGGCGCGCGGTCCGGTCAGCTGGTCCAGGACGACCGAGGCCGCCGCCGCGCTCGGGCCGTGCGGCAGCCCCAGTGGCCGGTAGATGTCCTCGGCGTGGATCACGACGTGCGACAGCGGGGCCTCGGGCGGGGCGCCGGGGACGCGGAAGGGCTGCCGCAGGGTGGCACTCAGGGCCGCGGTCACCGCGGCGCGGGGGCGGGTGTCGCCGGTGGCCCACCGGTCGGCGAGCCGGTCGAAGTCGAAGCGCGCCGTGGCCATCCCGAGCAGGAACCGCGGTACGGAGAGCTCGTAGGGCATGAGCAGGTGGATCGCCACGTCCCGGATCCGCCAGCCCGCGCACAGGCTCGGGGCGGCCCATTGCGCGTCGTCGAGCGCGTCGAGCGCCGCGACCAGTTGTGCGGTCTCGCGGTCGAGGAGCGAGTGGATGTCGGACACGGGTCCTCCAGGGTCAGAAGGCGGACGGCAGCGGGCTGCCGGTCTCCAGGACGGACTTGAGGTCGGAGAGCACGAACGGCCAGCCGCCGCCGGACCGCACGTCGTCGCCGGCGACGAGGTGGGCGTGCACGGGGGCGTCGTCGAGCTGGTGGACGACGGTCAGCCGGGTCACGTCGGCGCCGATGGGCTCGAGCTCCCAGGTGACGCGGGTGGGCGGCTCGGTCGCGGCGGCGGGGTCGAAGAGCAGCCGGTAGGTCTGCACCAGGCGGCGTGGCGGGTCGGCTTGGAGCACCTCGCCGTCGACGACGACCTCGGCCACGCCCATGGCGCGCAGGCGCTCGTTCGTCCTGCCCCGGAACGCGCCGCCGGGGCGCAGGTCGAACTCCATCGGTCCGTAGCCGTAGCGGGCCGACCACTCCGGGGAGGTGATCGCCTGCCAGACGTCTTCGGGGGTGGCCTTGATGTGCACGCGGAACACCTGCGTGACCGCGGTGGGGGCAGAGGAGGACACGTCGCCGCCTTCCAGTCGGGTCTTGAGCTCGGTGAGCAGCGACACCCGCCGCTCGGTGTACTTGTCGATCCACCGGTCGTGGACCAGCCGTACCGGGACGGGGTTGAGGAAGTGCAGCTTCTCCCGTCCGGAGCGACGTGTGACCACGAGATCGGCCTCCTCGAGCACGCGCAGGTGCTTCATGACGCCGAAGCGGGTCATCTCCAGGTGCGTCTCCAGCTCGCCCAGGGTCTGGCCGTCGCGGGCCAGCAGCCGGTCGAGCAGCAGCCGCCGGGACGGATCGGCCAACGCCTTGAACACGCGGTCGTCATCCGGGCCCATGCACGGAACAATAGGTGACCGTTAGGTCACGTGTCTAGGCCGCCGCGGCTCAGCCGTTGCGCGCCGTGACGCGCACCGCGGCGCGGCGGTTGTCCACCCCCAGCTTGTCGAGCACCGCGCTGACGTGGTGGTTCACGGTCTTCACCGACAGGACCAGCCGGGTGGCGATCTCGGCGTCCGTCAGCCCCTCGCGCAGCAGCGAGAGGACCTCGAGCTGGCGAGCGGTGAGGCCGGCCGGGTTCGACCGGGTCTCGGCCCGAGGGCCCCGCGGCACCCGCTGCACGCCGGAGGCACGCAGCTTCGCCCGGATCCGGGCCGCCAGGGGATCGGCGCCCAGCCCGACGGCGAGGTCGAGCGCGGTGAGCAGTGCCTGCTCCTCGTCGGAGTCGGCGAGGGCGTGCGCGCGTTCGAACGGGCACCCCGACCGCTCCCACATCGCCGCCGCGGCCCGCCACTCGCCCGCCGCGGCCAGGGCGTAGGGGTCCTCCGGCTCGGGGGCACCGGTCCCGGCCGGGTCGAGAGCGCCCGCGCGGACCAGCCAGAACCCGAGTTCGCTCGCCACCTGTGCCAGGCCCAGCCGCTGCGCGAGCGCCCGGGCCTCCTGCAGCGGCACCACGACATCGGCCCACTCGCCGGTCAGCTCGGCGTGCTCGGCCAGCGCGCACGCGGCCGGGGCGACGTGCTGCACCATGCCGCACGTCTCCGCGACGGTCCACAGCTCGCCCAGCACCGGCACGGCCTGCGGGAGGCGGCCCCGCCGCAGGTGCAGGAGGGCCTCGGTCTGCAGGGCGTGGACGCCGGTGATGCCCCTGCCCTCCGGCTGGGCCAGCACCCACCCGGCCCTCCGGTGCGCGCCGCGCCAGTCCCCGTCGGCGAGGTCGTGGGCCGCCTGCAGGCCGCGCAGGTACTGCAGGGGCCCCAGGACGTCGCGGGACTGCAGGTAGTCGATGCCCTCATCGATCCATCGGCGGGCCGCCCGGTCGCGGCGCAGGGCGGCGCCGGTGGCCAGGCCTTGGTAGGCCATGCCGGCGTCGAGGTGCAGCCCCGCCGTCCGGGCGCGCTCCAGGCAGTCCCGCAGCAGGGCGTCGTCGGCGTCGAGCAGCGCGTTCAGCAGGCCGATGCGGCCCTGGACGTGACCGAGCGCGGCCGGGTCGGCGCAGTCCTTCGCGAGGGCGACGGCGCGGTCGGCCGTGCGCGCGGCCTCCTCACGCCGGCCGCCGTAGAGCCCGATCCGCAGGGCCAGGTCGCTGTAGGCCATGGCGCGCTCCGGACCGGGCGGCTGGTCCTCCAGCACCTCCAGCGCCGCGGCGAGCCGGCGTTCCATGTCGTCGCGGCGCCCCCGCAACCAGGACAGCTGGCTGAGCCGGCGCAGGTTGCGTCCGATCCCCGACGGCTCGCCCCGCGCCTCGCGCAGGGCCAGCGCCCGTTCGGCGGCCTGCAGCGCCTCGCCGATGTGGCACGTGGTCGACGCCTCGAGCGTGAACGCCTCCAGCAGGTCGGCCCGCTCGGCGTCGGGGTAGCGGTCGCCCAGCTCCAGTGCCCGCCGGTAGTGCGCGGTGGCCTCGCGGTGCGCACCGGCCGCGGCGGCCGCGCGCGCCGCGAGCGGAGCGACCTCGGCGAGTGTGTCGAGGTCCGCGGCACGCTCGGCGTGGTGCACCAGCCGGGCGGGGTCGGCGCCGCTCGCCCGCAGGGCCGCCAGCACCTGGGCGTGCAGCCCGCGCGCCCGGGAGGCGGGCAACGCCTCCTCGACCGCGCGCCGGGCGAGCTCGTGCCGGAACGCCAGGCCGTCGCCCTGCCACTCGACCACCCCGCGTTCCTCGGCGGCCGCCGCCCGCTCCGGCCAGCCCGGGCACAGGACGTCGAGCAGCGTGGCCTCCGTCCGGGCCGGGACGACGGCGAGCAGGTCGAGCAGCGCGCGGGTGGGGGAGGGGAGCCGCGCCACCCGTGCCAGCACCGCGTGGCTCACCGAGGCGGGCGTGCCCTCGTGCTCGGCGGCGAGCAGCTCGCTGACGAAGAACGGGTTGCCCCCGGTCGAGGCGTGCACCCGCCGCCCCGCCTCCGGGTGCCCCGCGAGCCGCATCACCGCGTCCGCCGACAGCGGGGCGAGCTGGATCCGCACCGCGGCCGGGGTGCGCAGTCCGCCCAGCACGCGGTGCAGCGGCGCCTCGACCGGGACGTCGTCGTCGCGGTAGGTGAGCACGAGCAGCGCCGGCAACCGCTCGATGCGGCGGGTCAGGAAGGCCAGCGCGTCGAGGCTCGCGTCGTCCGCCCAGTGCACGTCCTCCACCACGACCACGGTGACCGCGCGGCTCGCGAGCTCGTCGAGCAGCGCGGTGAACACCGCCTGCACGTCGCCCTCCGCCAGGGCGCGGGCCAGCGCCGGACCGGCCTGGCGGCCCAGGTCGTGGACCGGGCCCAGCGGGCGCGGGGTCAGCAGGTCGTCGCAGGCGCCCTCGCGCACCACGACATCGGAGTCCAGCCCGGCCAGGAACGCCCGCACCACCGACGTCTTGCCGAGCCCGGCGCCCCCGCTGACGACCGCGACGCGCCCCCGACCGCGCTGCGCCGCCGCGAGCGCGCCGTCCAGGTCGGCGAGCGCCTCCTCCCGTTCCAGCAGTGGCATGACGCGGGAACGTACGCCCGGCGCGTCCTGGGTGGACACGGCCGAAGTGCCCGATCTGGGCATCGGCACCCGGCCGGTATGGGTAGTGGCCCGGGGCCGAGATGGGTGGCGTTCCCGACGCGTCGCACCCCGGCCCGCTCCTAGCGTTCCGGCTGTTCGCAGGACCGATCCGAAGGAGCACACCATGACCACGTCCGTCGTCGACAACGGCGTCAACGTCGCCGCCCTGCTCGGGGCCCGGGAGGCGTTCGCCGACGCACCGGAGATCGCCCGGTTCCAGTGGCGGTCGAGCGTCTCCTGGGTGCACGGCACGCACAGCACGGCCGAGGTGGACACGTTCGCCGGCTTCGGCGACGCACAGCGGCACTCCCGGACGTTCACCTTCGACGTCGACCACCCGCTGCAGTTCGCCGCCGAGGACCACGGCATCACACCGGTGGAGTACGTGCTGGTCGCCCTCGGGGGCTGCCTGACCGCGGGCGTCGCGGCCGTCGCGCAGCAGCGCGGCATCCAGCTGCGCTCGGTACGCGCCGAGGTCAGCGCGGAGATGGACCTGCACGGCATCCTCGGCGCCGACCCGGAGGTCCGCAACGGCTTCAGCGGGGTGCGGGTCGACTACCACGTCGACGCCGACGCCGACCGCGCGGACATCGAGGCGCTGGTGGCGCAGTCGCAGAAGCGTTCGGCGGTCTACGACATCATGACCAACCCCACCGCCGTCACGGTGTCGGTGAGCTGACCGTGCGGCACGCGACGACGGTGGTGATCGGGGCCGGCCACTGCGGCCTGGCCGTGAGCCGCTGCCTCGCCGCGCACTCGGTGGACCACGTCGTCCTCGAGCGTGGCGAGGTGGCGCACTCGTGGCGCACCCAGCGGTGGGACTCGCTGCGCCTGCTCACGCCGAGCTGGATGACCCGGCTGCCCGGGAACACCTACCGCGGCGACGACCCGGACGGCTACCTCTCCGTGCCCGAGGTGATCCGCTTCCTGGGGGAGTACGCGACCGGGGCACCGGTGCTCACCGGGGTGGCCGTGACCTCGGTGCAGCCCCTCGACCAGGGATACCTGGTGCGCACGGACCGGGGCGCGTGGAGGGCGCGGACCGTCGTCGTGGCGACCGGGGGGTCCGCCGCGGCGGCCCGGCCGTCCGTGCCCCTGCCACCGGGGATCCCCACGGTGACCGCAGCGGGCTACCGCAATCCCGGCCAACTCCCCGACGGGGGTGTGCTGGTCGTGGGGGCCTCGGCGAGCGGGATCCAGATCGCCGAGGAGCTGTCCCGCTCCGGGCGGCCGGTGACCCTGGCCGTGGGCGAGCACGTGCGGCTCCCGCGCACCTACCGGGGCCGCGACGTCCTGTGGTGGATGGACGCGTCGGGCCTGCTCGACGAGCGCTGGGACGCGGTCCCGGACCTGGTCCGGGCGCGGAACCTGCCGTCGATGCAGCTCGTCGGCGCACCGCGCACCCTCGACCTCGACGTGCTGCGCCGGCAGGGGGTGGCGCTCGTCGGCCGGCTCGCCGGTGCCCGGGACGACACGGTGCAGTTCTCCGGGTCGCTGGCCAACGTGTGCGCGTTGGCCGACCTCAAGCTGGGCCGGCTTCTGGACATGTTCGACGCGTGGGCGGACCGGGCGGGCGTCGAGGCGGAGGCGCCGCAGCGCTTCGCACCGACCGCGGTGCCCGCGCCGGTGCTGTCCGCGCAGCTGGGCCGTGGGGGGATCGAGAGCGTCGTGTGGGCCACCGGCTTCCGCCCGGACCTGTCGTTCCTGGAGGTGCCGGTGTTCGACCGCCGGGGCCGGATCGTGCACGACGGCGGTGTGACCGCCGCACCCGGCCTCTACGTCATGGGGCTGCCGTTCCTGCGGCGCCGGAAGTCGACGCTGATCGACGGCGCCGACGGCGACGCCCGCGCGCTCACCGCCCACCTCGTCGACCACCTGGACACGCTCGCCCGACGGGCGAGCTGAGAGGACCCGGTATGCGCCCTCACCCCGTTGCCGCCGAGGTCGGTGCACTGGTCGCCGCGCGCGACCCGGAGCGGCTGGCCACGGTGTTGACCGAGACCGTGCGGCTGCGCGCCCTCCTGCCCGGTGGCCCGATCGAGGTCCACGGACGCGAGGAGGTCGCCGCCCGCTTCCAGGCCTTCTTCGCCGGCTTCGACACCGTGCAGCTCGTGGAGGCGACGGGCGAGGGCGTCGCCGATCGCCTGCTCGTCCACTACCGCCTGCACGTGGCCCGGGGCACCACCCGCTGGGTCTGCACGCAGACCGCGATCGGCAAGACGGTCGACGGGCTGCTGGCCGTCATCGACCTGTTGTGCTCCGGCTTCCGGGAGGTTCTCGATGAGCACGTCGCTGCGTGATCCCGCGCTCGACGCGTGGGGCGACCCCGCGCACTACGACCGGGACGACCCGTTCCCGTTGTTCGCCCGCGTCCGGGCGTCCGGTCCGGTGCACGAGGTACGCCTGGCCGACGGCCACACCGCGTGGCTGGTCGTCGGGCACGCCGAGGCACGGGCGGCACTCACCGACCCGCGCCTGTCCAAGGACATGCACGCGGCGCTGGCCCGCAGCGGCGAGGTCGTCGCGGAGGGTCTGCCCGGTCCGGCGCTGGCCCGGCACATGCTCGCCGTCGACCCGCCCGATCACACCCGGCTGCGCCGGATGGCGACCCCGGCGTTCACCCGACGTCGGGTGGAACGGCTGGAGGAGCGGGTCCGCGCGATCGTGCGAGGCCTGCTCGACGGCCTGGCGGGCTGCGACGGGGTCGTCGACCTCGTCGCCGGGTTCGCGTTCCCGTTGCCGTTCACGGTCATCTGCGAGCTGCTCGGGATCCCGCAGCCCGATCGCGCCGCCCTCGGGCGGTGGTTCCGGACCCTGCTCGCCCCGGACCAGGGGCCGGACGCCGTCGCCGCGTCCGAGTCGATCGTCGGCTACCTGTCCGGGCTGCTCGACCGCAAGCGCGCCGAGCCGGCCGAGGACCTCGTCACCGATCTCGTCGTCGCCGCGGGGGACGGCGCGCTCACCCGCCAGGAGATGCTGTCGACGATCTTCCAGCTGGTCGTCGCCGGGCACGACACGACCACCGGCCTCATCGGCAACGCCACCGTGGCGCTGCTGCGCCACCCGGGCCAGCGCGACGCGTTGGTCGCCGACCCGGAACTGGCGTCCCGGGTGGTCGAGGAGACCATGCGGTGGGACGCCCCGGTGCCGCACTCGACGTTCCGCTACACCACGGAGGAGATCCGGATCGGCGACGTCGCGGTCCCCGCGTACGCGCAGGTCATCGTGTCGCTGGCGGCGGCGAACCGGGATCCGGCCCGCTACCGCGACCCGGACACCTTCGACGTCTTCCGTGACGACGGCGGTCACCTCGCGCTCGGCCACGGCATCCACCATTGCCTCGGCGCGCCGCTCGCCCGGATGGAGGGGCGCATCGCGCTCGGCGCGCTGCACACCCGCTTCCCGTCGATGCGGCTGGCCGTGGACCCGACCGAGCTCCGTTGGGGGCACGGGGACGGTCTGGTGCTCCGCGGCCTGTCCGCGCTGCCCGTGGTGCTGGGGTGAGCGGCAGGGACGTCGCTCGCGACCGACCGCCTCCGCTCAGGACGAGCGGTGGTCGTCCAGGGTGTTCCTCGCCCGGCGGTGCACGTCGGCGCCGGCTACCGGCTGGGGATCGACGGCGCCCTGCGCGCCGCCCACCGGGAGGGTGTGGTGGTGTGGTGCGGGTGCTGCCTCGGCCCTCGACCCTCCGACCGGGTTGCTCGCGGACGAGGTTGTGGAACGCGCGGGTGCCACGCCCGTTGCCGAGCGGCCGATGCCGCCGGACGCGTGATGTTCACCAGCGGGGCGTGTGTCGCTCGCCCCGCCGGAGGCGGTCCCACTTTAGGGTTCTCCCTCGGAGTTTTCCTGCTCGGGAGGTCGAATGCTGAGGCGTTCTCCGCTGTTCGGAGGCAAGAATCGTGTGACGTTCAGCCTGCCCGCGCACGAACCCGGCGGACAGGTGAGCGTGGTGGGCGATTTCAACGCCTGGGAGCCGGGGCGGCACGAGCTGGTCCGCCGCCGCAACGGCACCCGCAGTGTGTCGGTCGTGCTCCCGCCCGGCGCCCACCGCTTCCGCTACCTCGCCACGGGCGGGATCTGGCTCGACGACGACACCGCGGACTTCGTCGACGCCGGTGGGAGCTGGGTCCGGGTGCAGCCGCGCAAGCCCGCATAGCCCGGCCGACGCACGGGCCCGCGCGCCGCGGGTCGAGGCCCCTGGACGCGTCGCCGGGCCAGAACGCTTCTGCCGCATTCGTGATCTCGCGGAAAAAACCGATGTCGCAGATTCGGGGATCGGTCGAGAAGACGCTTCCCAGAGTTGGTCCAGGCGGTTCTTTCTGTCATTACCTGCGTCTTTGCTGCCCATTCGGAAGGAGGGCAACCGGCGCGTCCCGAGAGAGTCGGCAGGACGACGGAGGAGACACGGCAGCCGGGAGACGTCGAGCGCGCGTCGTGGCGGAGGACCGTCGGGTCGCGCGGGCGAATCGATCTCTGTCCCACTTCAACGTATAGCGCCCCGGGGGGCTTGCCACAAGACCCGGTGGGTGCCGCAGACTCTGCGGCCGTCACCGTGATCCGCCCTGCGCGGACGGTGGCTGCAGTCGACGAAGGTGGGGGGAAGCTGTGGTGGGTAGCGGCAGTGGCGCGGCGACATCGGTCGCGCTCGGTCGTCCCGTGCTGGAGTTCGAGCAGATCGACCGTGGCCGGATCGGGCTGGTCGGCGGGAAGGGCGCGCACCTGGGTGAGCTCTCGCGGATCGAGGGCGTCGACGTGCCGCCCGGCTTCTGCGTGACGACGGAGGCCTTCCGGCGGGTGACGGCGGGGGCGCCGGCGTTCGAGGAGCGGCTCGATCGGTTGTCGCGCCTGGACCCGGACGACCGGGACGCGATCGCCGCGTCGAGCGCCGAGATCCGCGAGGTCGTCGCGACCCTTCCCGTTCCCGACGACCTCGCGACAGCCGTCACCGGCCCGCTCCGCGACGGGACCGCCTACGCCGTCCGGTCCAGCGCGACGGCCGAGGACCTTCCCACGGCCTCGTTCGCGGGCCAGCAGGACACGTACCTGAACGTGGTGGGCGCCGCGGCCGTCCTCGACCACGTCCGGCGGTGCTGGGCCTCGCTGTTCACCGAGCGGGCCGTGGTCTACCGCCTGCGCGGCGGCGTCGAGCACCGGCAGGTCCGCATGGCGGTCGTCGTGCAGGAGATGGTCGTCCCGGACGCGTCGGGTGTGCTGTTCACGGCCGACCCCGTGACGTCGAACCGGCGGGTGACCAGCGTCGAGGCAGTCCTCGGGCTCGGCGAGGCGCTGGTCTCCGGCCAGGTGAACGCCGACCGCTTCACGGTGCGCGACGGCGCCGTCGTCGACCGGGCGATCGCCTCGAAGCAGTGGGCGGTGCGGGCCTCGGCGGGTGGCGGGACCCGGCCTCGGGAGGTGGCACCGCAGGCCCGACACGAGCCGGCGCTGACCGACGAGCAGGTGCTGCGCCTCGCGGAGCTGGGGCGCCGCATCGAGGCGCACTTCGGCTGCCCGCAGGACATCGAGTGGTGCCTGGCCGGAGACGACGTCCGGATCGTGCAGAGCCGCCCGATCACCACCCTGTTCCCCGTCCCGCCGACCGCCGACGGCGGCGCCCACGTCTACCTCTCCGTGGGCCACCAGCAGATGATGACCGACCCGCTGAAGCCGCTCGGGCTCTCGTTCTGGCAGATGACGACCCCGCGGCCGATGGCCGAGGCCGGCGGGCGGCTGTTCGTCGACGCCACCCCGATGCTGGCCTCGGCGGCCGGTCGGCAGAACCTGCTGGAGGCCATGGGCCGGTCCGACCCGCTCATGGCGGACGCGCTGCGGACCGTCGTGGACCGCGGCGACCTCGTCGGGGAGCCGACCGCGGACGCCGGGATGCGGGCCGTCCCCCCGACGGAACCGGTCGACCCCGACCCGGCCGTCGTCGAGGAGCTGATCGCACGGACCCGGGCGTCGTTGGCCGTCCTCGACCGCGAGATCCGGACCCGTCAGGGTCCGGACCTGCTCGACTTCGTCCGCGAGGACCTCCAGGAGCTGCGGCGGCTGCTGTTCGACCCGGTCAGCCACCGGGTGTTCATGACGGCGATGAACGCGGCGTGGTGGCTCGAGGAGCACCTGCGCGAGTGGCTGGGGGAGGAGGGCGCGGCCGACACGCTCACCCAGTCCGTCCCGAACAGCATCACCTCGGAGATGGGGCTGGCACTGCTCGACGTCGCCGACGTCGTCCGCTCGCACCCGGAGGTGGTGGAGTTCCTGCGGGGGGTCTCCGACGACCACTTCCTCGACGACCTGCCCCGGGTCGCGGGCGGGCGCGAGGCGCGGGACGCGATCCGCGGCTACCTCGACACCTACGGCATGCGGTGCGCCGGCGAGATCGACATCACGAGGCCCCGGTGGAGCGAGCAGCCCAGCGTCCTGGTCCCCGTGCTGCTCGGTCACGTCGAGCACGCCGAGCCCGGAGCGAGCCGCCGGCGCTTCGAGCAGGGGCGGCAGGAGGCGTGGGACAAGGAGCAGGACCTGCTCGCCCGGCTGCGGGCCCTGCCCGACGGGGAGCGGCGGGCGACCGAGACGAAGACGATGATCGACCGCCTGCGGACCTTCATCGGGTACCGCGAGTACCCCAAGTTCGGCATGGTCAGCCGCTACCTGCGCTACAAGCAGGCACTGTTGCGCGAGGCCGACCGCCTGGTGCGCGACGGCGTCGTGGCCGACCGGGAGGACGTCTTCTTCCTGCGGTTCGAGGAGCTCGAGGAGGCCGTCCGGACCGGATGTGCCGACGGGGAGCTCATCATGCGGCGCAAGGCCGAGTACCGCGGGTACCAGGCGCTCACGCCGCCGCGGGTGATCACGTCGGACGGCGAGGCGCTCTCCGGGGCCTACCGGCGCGACGACCTCCCGCCCGGGGCGCTGGCCGGGCTCGCGGTGTCCGCCGGAACCGTCGAGGGGCGCGCCCGCGTGGTCCTGGACATGGCGCAGGCCGACCTCGACACCGACGACATCCTGGTCACCGCCTACACCGACCCCAGCTGGTCACCCGTGTTCGTCACGATCAAGGCGCTGGTGACGGAGGTGGGCGGCCAGATGACCCACGGCGCGGTGGTCGCCCGGGAGTACGGCCTCCCCGCCGTGGTGGGGGTCGAGCGGGCCACCCGGCTGATCCGGGACGGTCAGCGGATCCGGGTGAACGGGACCAGCGGGTACGTCGAGATCCTGAGCTGAGGTGCGCGGCCCGGGGCCGCCGGGCGCGGGCGCCGCCGGCGGGCTCGCGCAGGATGCGCCCCCCGGCCCGAAACGCCGCACGTCCACCAGCTCGAGCAGGGCGGCGACGGCGACGCCTAGGCTGTAGGGCGGACGGCCTCTCCCCGGTCCTGCGCGGCCGGAGAGGGCGGCCCGAGGCTCGCGCCGGCGCGTCAGCATCGCGACCGGCGCAGCCGACCTGGACGAAGCCTTGGGGACGGCAACGTGGACGAGATGGCACACGGAGCGGGAAGCGTCGCGACGGTTGCGAACGCCGAGTCGCCGGAGGCGACGGCCGCCGAGGAGCAGCCCGGGCAGAGCAGTCCCCGCGACAGCCGTGACCTGCAGGTCATCTCCCGCTTCACCCGCGTGCTCCAGCTGTTCGACCACGAGCGCTCGCGGATCGACCTGGCCACCGCGACCAGCGAGCTGGGGCTCAACCGCTCCACCACCTACCGCTACCTGACGGCGATGGTCAAACACGGGTTGCTCTCGCACACCACCGGGCAGGGCTACTCGCTCGGGCCGACGCTCTCGCGGGTCGGCCTGCTCGCCCTCGATCGCCTTCCGCTGCTGGACCGGGCAGGCCCGGTGATGCAGGCGTTGTCCGAGACGGCGCACGAGACCTCGACCCTGTCGGTCTGGGGCGGCAGCGGGCCGCTGGTCGCCCGCGTCCACGACGAGCAGAGCCGCTTCATCCGGATCTCCGTCCCCGTGGGGTCGACGCTGCCGATCGCCAGCGCCCAGGGCCAGGTCTTCCTCGCCCACCTCGAGGACCAGCGGGCCCTCGACCGGGCGCTGGCGGCCGTGACGGACAGGGAGCGCGCCGCGCTGCTGGCCCGCAGGTCCGAGATCCGGAGAGCCGGACTGGCGTTCAGCGACGCCTCCGCCGACGGACTGCGCTGCATCGCCGTCCCCGTGTACGGCGTGAACAACGCGATCACCGCCACGCTGTCCCTCATCGGCACGCTGCACCGCATGCCGCGGGACCTCGACGATCCCCGGGTGCACGCGCTCCGTCGCGCCGCGGCCGAGCTCTCGCAACCCGTGCTCTAGCCGGGCGGCGGTCTACTCGGGCCGACCCTGCCAGGCCTGGTCGACGTGCTCCTGCGCCCGGTCGAGGGCCGCCTGCGCCGCAGCGCGGGGTGCGTCCGCAGCGAGCCGCTGCGCCGCCTCGGCCTTGCGATGGTCGGTGAGCGCGTGCGTGACGGTCAGCCGGTGCACCCCGAGCGCCTTCGCCATCTCGTTCGGGTCGACGCCCGCGTCGTTCAGCGCGGCGAAACAGGCGTCGCGCTCGTGCTGCGCCGCCTCGACCTCGGCCAGCGCCGTGTTGAGGCGCGCCTGTCGGGCGACCAGCTCCGCGCGCTGCTCGTCGGTGAGGGGCAGGCCAGGGGTCCGGCCCAGGTCGTCTTCGTTGTCGGCCATGCCGGGGATCGTAGAGCGAAGGAGGCGTGCTGCACCGGTCCTGACCGGGCAGGGCCGAGCTGTCGACCTCGGCCGATGCCATCACCCACCGGTCCCCGCACACCAAGAGCACGGCGGACTTCGTGCCGTGCAGGTTGAGGTGGGCCGTGCTCGGTGACACCGCGCGGCCGCCGGCACCTCCGGCGCACCCGGTTGCTCCTCGACCGTCCTTTCCTTCGCAGGAGCGGGATCAGGCGGACTCGCGGGGACGGCGTTCCGCGAAGTCGCGGGCGAGGTCCTCCATGAAGGCGAACTCGACGCCGTCGTGACCCTGGATGTGGTCGAAGAGCCGCTCGAGCATGAGCAGGTTCTGCGGGCGTCCGGAGACGTCGGGGTGGATGGTGAGGGGGAAGACGGCGTAGTCCATCTCCCGATGGACCCAGTCGAACTGGTCCTTCCACAGCTGCTCGATGTCCCGAGGGCTGACGAAGCCGTGGCTGTTGGGGCTGGACTTGACGAACATCATCGGCGGCAGGTCGTCGAGGTACCACGACGCCGGGATCTCGATGAGGTCGGTCGCCCGGCCTCGGATCAGCGGCTTCATCCACTCGGCGGCGGAGTCCGCCTCGTAGTCGATCTTCGTCCACGTGTCGCCGACGCGCACGTAGTACGGGGTGTGGTCGTCGTGCATCAGCGAGTGGTCGTAGAGGAACCCGCGCTCGAGCAGGATCTCGTTGGTGACCGCGGAGAACTCCCACCACGGCGCGACGTAGCCGACCGGCCGCCTGCCGGAGCGTCGCTCGATGAGGTCGGTGCAGTAGTCGAGGATCTCGGTCTCCTGCTCGCGGGTCATCGCAATCGGGTTCTCGTGGCTGTAGCCGTGCACCCCGATCTCGTGTCCGGCGGCGACGACCTCGTCGAACTGCTCGGGGAACGTCTCCACGGAGTGGCCGGGCCAGAACCAGGTCACCGGCATGTCGCGCCGTCGGGCGAGCTGGAGCAGGCGGGGCACGCCGACCTCGCCCGCGAAGAGGCCGCGGGAGATGTCCCCCGGGGAGTCCTCACCGCCGTAGGAGCCGAGCCAGCCGCCGACGGCGTCGACGTCGATGCCGACGGACACGAAGATCTTCTTGGGCATGGTGCCTCCTTGCGGTGGTGGGGGATGGAGGTCCCGGAGGTGGTCGCCGAGGTCAGGCCGGCCGCCGAGGTGCCGTCGGAGAGCAGGAGCGCGGCGCGGGGGGATGTCGGCGTCCCTCGTCAGCCGCTGCGGACAGGCCGCGCTACCAGGGCTGCTCGTCGCGCAGCGCGCCGAGGGCACCCCGCAGGCGTTCCACGAGCGCGGACGCGGCGGGGTCGGCAGGCCCGGCGCCGTCGAGCAGCTCCAGTGCCTCGTCCACGCCCTTGCGCAGCGCGTCCCGCTCGGCGGCGCGTTCGGCGAGCTCGGCGTGCAGCAGGTACAGATCGACGAACACGGCCACCTTCGACCGCAGGACCCACGGGTCGAAGGGTTTGGTGAGGTAGTCCACCGCGCCTGCCTGGTAGCCGCGGAAGGCGAGGTGGGCGTCGTAGTCCGCAGCGGTGAGGAACAGGATCGGGATGTGCCGGGTCCGCTCCCGCTGCTTGACGTGCTTGGCGGTCTCGAAGCCGTCCATCCCGGGCATGTGGGCGTCGAGGAGTATCACCGCGAAGTCCTTGACGAGCAGCTGCTTGAGCGCATCCTCACCGCAGGTGACCGCCACGATCTCGACCGGGAGTCCTTCCAGGATCGCCTGGAGCGCGAGCAGGTTCTCCCGCCGGTCGTCGACCGCGAGGACCCGGACCGGTGCGCTCATGCCGGCTCGCCGCCCGCACGGGTCGTCGCGTCCCCGTTGCCGGCCACCCACGACGCCATGATCGCGAGCAGCTCGTCGAGGTCGACGGGCTTGGTGACGTAGTCGGTGGCGCCCGCGGCCAGGCTGGACTCCCGGTCGCCGGGCATCGCCTTCGCCGTCAGGAAGACGATCGGCAGGTCCTCACCCTGCGGGAGTTCCCGGATCCGGCGGGTGGTCGCGTTGCCGTCGAGGTCGGGCATCATCGCGTCCATCAGCACGATCCGGACCTCGGGGTGCTCGCTGAGCAGGGCGATGCCGTCGAGACCGTTGTCCGCGTAGAGGACCTCGAGACCGTGCAGCTCCAGCGCGCTGGTGAGGGCGAAGACGTTGCGGACGTCGTCGTCGACGATGAGCACGGTGGTCCCGGACAGCTCCGGCGCCGGATGCACCGTGGCCGGTCGTGCGGCCCGCAGGATGGGCGCGCCCCGGTCGGCGCCGTCCGGCGGTGGCGCCTCGCCCGGGCGTCGGGCGGCCACACCGGACGCCGCCGGGGTGATCGTCGGACACTCGTCGGGCAGCAGCAGGGTGAACACGGACCCCGCGCCGGGCTCGGAGGACACCTCGATCTTGCCGCCCAGCAGCCGGGCCAGCTCCTTGGAGATCGACAGGCCCAGGCCGGTGCCCCCGTACTTCCGGCTGGTGGTGCCGTCGGCCTGCTGGAACGCTTCGAAGATCATGGCCAGCTTGTCGCCCGGGATCCCGATACCGGTGTCGCAGACCGCGAAGGTGAACACCGAACGGGCGCCGTCGAGCGAGGGCAGCCCGTAGAGCGTGCCGGGCGGGGCCAGGCCGACCCGCAGCGTGACGCCGCCGGCGTCGGTGAACTTGACGGCGTTGGCCAGGAGGTTGCGCAGGATCTGCTGGAGCCGTTGGGCGTCGGTCGTGATGGACGGGGGCAGCTCCGCCGCCGCTTCGACACGCAGCTCGAGGCCCTTGTCCTCGGCCTGCACGCCGAACGCCTGTTCCACGTCGGCCCACAGTTCGGCGAGCTGCACCGGGGCGGCCTCGACGTCCACGCGACCCGCCTCGATCTTGGACAGGTCCAGGATGTCCTCGATCAGGTGCAGCAGCTCCGACGCGGAGGCGTGGATCGTGCTGGCGAACTCGATCTGCTTCGGGGTCAGGTTCGAGTCCTGGTTGTCGGCGAGCAGCCGCGACAGCAAGAGCAGCGAGTTGAGCGGGGTGCGCAGCTCGTGGCTCATGTTCGCCAGGAACTCCGACTTGTACTGGCTGGCCAGCGCGAGCTGCTGCGCCTTCTCCTCGACGCCGCGCCGGGCCGCGTCGATCTCCAGGTTCTTGATCTCGACGTTGCGGTTCTGCTCCGAGAGCTGGAGGGCCTTCTCCTCCAGCTCGGCGTTGGTGCGCTGCAGCTCGGCGGACTGGTTCTGCAGCTCCGTGGTCAGCCGCTGGGACTGCGTGAGCAGCTGCTCGGTGCGCCGGCCCGCCTGGATGGTCGCGATGGCCACGCCGATCGTGGTGACCAGCCGCTCCAGGAAGGTCAGGTGCAGCGCCGAGAAGGGTGTGGTCGCGCCGAGCTCGATCACGCCCAGCGACTCGCCCTCGAACAGCACGGGAAGGACGACGACCGCCCCCGGCGCGGCGGTACCGGTCCCCGAGCGCACGTCCAGGTAGCCCGGAGGGAGGTCGGTGACGACGATGCTCTGTTTGCTCATCGCGGCCTGGCCGACCAGACCCTCCCCGGAGCGGAACTCCAGCGGCGGGTCCTCGGTCGGAACCGTGTACCCGCCGCACATCACCCAGCGGGCGGGGGCGCTCGCCTCCGCGGGGTCACCGGGTTCGGCGGCCAGGAAGAACGTGCCGACCTGGGCCCGGACCAGCGGCGCCACCTCGTCCATGATCATCTGACAGACGTCGCCGAGGTCGCGCTGACCCTGCAGCAGACCGCCGACGCGGGCGAGGTTGGAGTCGAGCCAGCCCTGCTCGGCGTTCTCCGCGGTGGTCTCGCGCAGTGCCGCGATCATCTGGTTGATGTTGTCCTTGAGCTCGGCGACCTCGCCGAGTGCCGCAACCTGGATCTGCTGGGTGAGGTCGCCACGGGCGACCGCGGTCGACACCGCCGAGATCGCGCGCAGCTGCGTGGTGAGCGTCCCGGCCAGCTGGTTGACGCTCTCGGTCAGGTCCCGCCAGGTGCCCGACACCCCGCGGACCTGGGCCTGCCCGCCCAGCTTGCCCTCGGTGCCGACCTCGCGGGCGACGCGGGTGACCTCGTCGGCGAACGAGGAGAGCTGGTCGACCATGGTGTTGACCGTGGATTTGAGCTCGAGGATCTCTCCGCGTGCGTCGACGGTGATCTTCTGGCTCAGGTCGCCGCGGGCGACCGCGGTGGTGACCTGGGCGATGTTGCGCACCTGCCCGGTCAGGTTGAACGCGAGCTGGTTGACGCTCTCGGTCAGGTCCCGCCAGGTGCCCGACACCCCGCGGACCTGGGCCTGGCCGCCGAGCTTGCCGTCGGTGCCGACCTCGCGGGCGACGCGGGTGACCTCGTCGGCGAAGGAGGAGAGCTGGTCGACCATGGTGTTGACCGTGGATTTGAGCTCGAGGATCTCTCCGCGTGCGTCGACGGTGATCTTCTGGCTCAGGTCCCCGCGGGCCACCGCGGTGGTCACCTGGGCGATGTTGCGCACCTGCCCGGTCAGGTTGAACGCCATGTAGTTGACGTTGTCGGTGAGGTTGCGCCAGGTGCCCGAGACGTTGGGTACCTGGGCCTGGCCGCCGAGCTTGCCCTCGGTGCCGACTTCGCGGGCGACGCGGGTGACCTCGTCGGCGAACGAGGAGAGTTGGTCGACCATGGTGTTGACGGTGGATTTGAGCTCGAGGATCTCTCCGCGTGCGTCGACGGTGATCTTCTGGCTCAGGTCCCCGCGGGCGACCGCGGTGGTGACCTGGGCGATGTTGCGCACCTGGGCGGTGAGGTTGTCGGCTAGCTGGTTGACGTTCTCGGTCAGGTCCCGCCAGGTGCCCGAGACGTTGGGTACCTGGGCCTGGCCGCCGAGCTTGCCCTCGGTGCCGACCTCGCGGGCGACGCGGGTGACCTCGTCGGCGAAGGACGAGAGCTGGTCGACCATGGTGTTGACCGTGGATTTCAGCTCGAGGATCTCTCCGCGTGCGTCGACGGTGATCTTCTGGCTCAGGTCCCCACGGGCCACCGCGGTGGCGACCTGCGCGATGCCGCGCACCTGTCCGGTGAGGTTGGCCGCCATCAGGTTCACCGCGTCGGTGAGGTTCTTCCAGGTGCCGGCGACGTCCGGGACCGCGGCCTGCCCGCCCAGCCGTCCCTCGGTGCCGACCTCGCGGGCCACCCGGGTGACCTCGTCGGCGAACAGCCGCAGCGTGTCCGTCAGCGAGTTGATCGTCTCGGCCAGCTCCGCGACCTCGCCCCGGGCGGACACGGTGATCTTGCGGGACAGGTCGCCCTCCGCGATGGCGGTGGCCGCCGAGGAGATCGAACGCACCTGGTTGGTGAGGTTGCTGGCCATCGTGTTGACCGAGTCGGTGAGCGCGCGCCAGGTTCCTGCGACGCCGCGCACGTCGGCCTGGCCACCGAGCCGGCCGTCCGTACCGACCTCGCGGGCCACCCGGGTGACCTCGTCGGCGAAGGAGGACAGCTGGTCGACCATCCTGTTCACCGTGCGGCCGATGCGGCGGAACTCGCCGCGGAGCCTGCGCCCCTCGATCTCCAGGGCCATGTGCTGGGAGAGGTCGCCCTCCGCGACCGCGTCCAGCACACGGGCGATCTCGGCGGTCGGGGCGGCCAGATCGTCGATGAGGGCGTTCACGGCCTGCACGCCCGCCGCCCACGCGCCGTCGTAGGACTCCTCGTCGAGCCGCTCGGACATCCGCCCCTCGCGGCCGACGACCCTGCTGATCCTCAGCAGGTCGCGGCTGTGCCGCTCCTGCAGCGCCACCAGCTCGTTGAACTGCTCGACGACCTCGCTCGCCGGCCCCTCGCGGCGGGCCAGGCGGACGTCGAAGCGACCGCGGCGCAGCTCGGCCAGGCCCTCGGCCAGCTCGACCAGGAACGCGCCGTCCTGGCCGGGGGAGGCCTCGCCGGAGGTGGCCCCGGGACCCACCACGGTCGTCTCGGGCTCTGCGGGGATCACCGGATGCGTGTGCCGTGTCGCCGTCATGACCGCCTCCCCCTGCCGACGGGGCCGCAGCGTAGCCCAGGCGCCCGGCCGGGAGGCCGGTTCCCACAACCGGACCGTCTGCAGCAGACTGCACGCGTGCCCGTTCAGCTCGAGCGGCGAATGCGCTTCCCACCCGACGTCCGGTCGATCAGACGCGCCCGTCGGATGATCCGCGACGCGCTGACCGAGGTGGCGAACGGTGGCCCGGCCGGGGACGGCTCCGACGTGCCGGACCTCGTCGACGACGTCGTCCTGCTGGCCAGCGAGCTGTGCGAGAACGCCGTGCTGCACGCCGGCACCGCGTTCGACCTGGCGGTGGAGGTCGGCGACGACGAGGTCACCGTGGCCGTGACCGACCGCGGCCCGGGAGCACTGGAGCTGCACCTCGCCGAGCCGCGGCAGCGCTACGGGCGAGCCGCCACCCACGGTCGCGGCCTGTCCCTGGTCGCGCGGCTGGCCACGACCTGGGGCACCCGGCACGACACCGACGGGCGGCACACGGTGTGGTTCGCCCTCGCCCGGCGAGCCGGACCCGGCGCCGAGCCCGCGCCGGCCCCGGCACCCGACCACGAGCGCACCTGGTCCGCGGCCGAGCAGGCCCGCTGGCTGCTGCACGTGCCGGCGTCCCTGGCGCGCCGGCTCGACGCCGTCGAGCTCACCCGGGAGCTGGCGGCGCGGCTGCGCGACCTGCTCGACGCTGCGGCCGTCGTCGTGGAGGTCGACCCCGGCGACGGCTCCGGGCCCCGCGAGCTGGCCCGCGCCGGCGTTCCCCCGCTCGACCCCCCGCACGACCCCCCGCTCGACCCCCCGCTCGACCCCC
>NZ_JAJSOK010000030.1 GCF_021283305.1 Pseudonocardia kujensis | reverse complement strand
CCCGTCGACGGCGAGCTCGGCGTCCTCGTCGAGGTCGGCCCAGCCCTCCTCCAGGTCGTCGAGGAGGTCGAGCTGCTCGTCGTCGAGGTCGTCCAGGTCCGCCTCGGGGGAGGCGGGGACCACCTGCACGCCGCCGTCCCAGCCCGGCCGGCCGGGACCGACGCGGGTGGCCTCGCCGGTGCGGATCTCCGGCGCGGACAGGTCGACGGGGTCGAGGTCCTCGTCCAGATCGATTCCGCCCGGCGGCACGACGACCTGGCGCGCCCCGACCGGGCGCGGCTCGTCGGGCGCCCGCCCGGAGTCGGCGGCCAGCACCGGTGCCCCGCTGACGGCGACCCGGCTGGCGTCGGGGTTGGTGTCGAGGGCCTCGCGCACGTGGTCGAGGTGGGGTGCCTCGAGGTCGATCCGGATCTTCTCGACGCCGCCGTGGCCGTCGGCGAACACGAACTGGCGGGGGGTGTCGTCCGGCCGGTCGTCGTGCCGGGGGCGCGGGGAGAGCGTGCTCAGCATCTGCTCGTAGCCGACCCCGGTGGGGACCCGGAGCAGGCGCAACGCCTCGGTCTGCGCCTCCTCGTCGTCCGTGCGGCCGACGAACACGGCGTTGACCAGCGACGCGAAGCCGGAGACCCGCAGCAGGTCGCCCGCCAGCTGGGAGGCGAACAGGGCCCGGACGTTGAACTTGCGGGAGTCGCGGGCGAGCCGGTCGATGAGCACCTTGCCGGTGGGCACCTGGGACAGGAAGTGCGTCTCGTCGAGCGCGACGCCCTTGCGCAGGTTGCGGTCGGCCTCGTAGATCGTCCGCTGGGTCAGCCAGGAGGCCAGGTTGAGCAGCTCGACGGCCAGCGCCTCGTTGTCCGTCCACTCCTCGCGCGGGCTGCCCGGGCGGGGCAGCGTCATGCCCTGCATGGTGAGCACGGTCAACCGGTAGTCCCGGTCGGCGGCCCACGGGTCGTCCCGGCTCGTGTCCGGGAACAGCAGCGCGGCCTGCGGCAGCTCGCGGCGCTCCTCGAGGAAGTCCGCGACCACGCCGGCGTGGTCCTCGCCCTCGCGCTGGTGCCGGCGCAGCGCGTCGATGACCAGGCCCGGGTGCCGGTCCGGTGCGCCGCCGACCTCGCGCACCGCGCGGAGCAGCACGATCCGCGTGTGCGGCAGCCGGGCCACGTCGTAGGGCAGCAGGCCGGTGAGCACGTCGAGCACCAGCCGCCGGCGGGTGGCGGCGGCCAGGGACCGCTCGCGCCGCCAGGACCGCTCGGGGTCCTCGTCGTCGGCGAAGTGGTCCGGCCGCGGCTCGGCGACCACCCGGTACGGGTTGAGGATGCCCGGGTCGGCGCGCAGCAGGTTGATGTGCCGGGAGAAGGAGGCCAGCTCGGGCAGCCGGGTCAGCTCGGCCAGCGGGCCCGACGGGTCGAGCACCGTCCACCGTGCACCCGCGCGGAGGGTCTTGTAGACGATCAGGCCGGTGAGGAAGGACTTGCCGGACCCCAGCCCGCCGACGACGGCGGTGAGGCCGGAGGCCCGCCGGACCTCCTGGGCGAGCCACGGGTCCCAGGCCACCGGCCGGCGGGTCGCGGTGCAGGTCTCGCCGAGCATGATCCCGCGCCGGTCGCCCACGCTGGCCGTCGCGGCCGGGACCGCGGCCGCCGCCCAGGTGACGGAGCCGCGCCGCCGGTACGCCGTGGACGCCAGCGCCTCGCCGGGGATGAACTCGCGGGCGTAGCGGTACTGCGCCTCCGGGTGCTCGATCTGCACCTTCGGCGAGTAGAGGTCCAGCACCTGCTGGGCGCGTTGGATCGCCTCGCCCTCGTCCGGCCCGGAGACCGCGATCCGCCACCAGCCGTAGAGCCGCGTGTTGAGCTGGGTCAGGCCGCTGGTCAGCTCGTCCTCGACCTCGAGCACGCGGTCGGCCTGGCGGGCCAGCGACATCGGCGGCTCGAGGTCGTGGTCGTGGGTGTAGTGCCGGATCTGGCTGCGCACCTTGCCCATCTGGCGCTGCAGCTCGCCGGTCACCTCCTCCGGCCTGCGGATGTACATCCGCGCCGACCACTCCACCGGGAAGGGGAGCCGGTCGGAGTGCTGCATCCACGGGTCGTCGACCTCGGGGATGCGCAGCCCCTCCATCAGCCCGAGCGAGAGCACCGCGACGTCCCGGGTGACGGCCTGTCCGCGGACCCGGCCGGTCACCTTCACCGTGGGCGCGTAGGGCTCCTGGTGCAGCTCGACGCCGTCGGTGAAGGCCGCGAGGTCCTCCTCCTCCCACCGGGTCACGCCCACCGGGACCGACGACAGGCTGCGCGGCGCGGGCAGCCCGAGGGCGACCGAGCGGTGCATCAGCCACGCCATGTCCGACGCCGACGCGGGCACCCCGTCGAGCCCCGACCCGGCCACCAGCGCGTCGAGGTGGTTGAGCTCGGACTCCAGCGCGGACAGCTCGGCCCGCACCGCCGCCGGCACCACCCGGCCCAGTACGGGGGCCGCGCGCTCGAACCACCGGTCGATCATGCTGCGCCCGGAGACCTCGACGCCGAGGAAGACCTCCTTGTCGCTCATGGACAGTCCCATGAGATGGCGCTGCTCGCCCTCGAGGAAGGCGTCCCAGCCCAGGGCGCCCGGCACGTCGGGCATGCGGCCGAGGGCGTTCTTGTCGAAGGACTCCGCCCACATGTGCACCGGGTACGGGCGGGTGGTCACCCGCAGGTGCAGCCAGCGGCCCTGCAGCTCGCCGAGCTGTGCCGCGATCTGCCGGATGAGGATCTCGCGCTGGCTGTCGCTGCGGAAGCTCCACGCCTGCGGGGACAGCCGGTACCAGGCCATGACCTGGGCGGACGTGCGGGTGACGTGGCCGTCGATGCTGCGCAGCGCGATCGTCGGGCTGAACTTGGGGAGCTTGGCCTCGCCCTGCAGGGCGCGACCGGCGGGGCGGCGGCCGTCGCGGAAGGGGTCGCGCTGCTCACGCGCGGCCACGTCCGGCCCCCTTCCATCCGTTCGTGGCGGGCTTCCCGCTCGCCTTCCCGGGGGCCCCGCGGCGCTGCGCGGAGGTCGCCCAGGGCTGCGGCACAGAGGCCGTGCGTCCGACCCGGCGCGGCGCGGCCCGCACCGGGGTGACGTCGCGCAGCACGGGCGCCGCGTCGACGGCCTGCGGTGCCGGTTCGGGCGCGGGTTCCGGTTCGGCGCGCACGGCGGGCCGCGGCTCCGGGACGGACGGCCGGCCCGACCGGCCCGCCCGCGGGAGGGCCCGGTGCGTGCGGACGTGCGCGAACCGCACCGGCCCGCCCGCGCCACGCCGGCGCTGCCGAGGACCGGTGACCTCGTGCCGGAACAGCTCCGCGACCTGGCTCAGCGGGCGCTCGTAGTCGATCTTCTTCCCGAGGAACCGGGTGGCGACCACGGTCAGCACCAGCGCCCAGGCCACCGAGAAGAAGTCCAGCCCGATGCCGATCCGGCGCTGGACGAACATGATCACGATCATGACGAGCAGGCCGACACCGTAGGAGACGTACCGCGCGCGCCAGGGGAAGGTCGCGCGCGGCGGCCCCAACCAGACGGAGTCGACCCGGTACACCTCGTCGTCGGTGCGGACCAGCACGGCTAACCGGTGATCAGGCTGGCGAGGAAGCGGCCGACCTGCGGCCCGTTGCCGGACACGGCGATGCCCAGCGCGACGAGGCCGACGAGGAGGCCCACGCTGCGGCGGGCCACGCCGGCGTTGTCACCCCGCCCGCCGATCCACAGCAGGATGATGGCGATGCCCAGCAGGATGAGCGGGACGATGTTGTCCTGGATCCACCCCTGCAGGCCGTTCGTCGTGAGGTTCTGGGCGTACCAGAGGGTCCGGGCCCCTGGTCCGGTCATCGGTCTTCTCCTGCCGTGGTCGGGCGGACACCCTGCGGGAACGGGGGGAGCACGGGCCGCCAGCGGACCAGAGTAGCCACGACGGGCCCCGACCCTGCCGGGACCACGCCAGAGCCACCCGTTCGCACGCGTTTCCGGGTACCCCGCCGCACCCGTTCGCGCCAGACCTCGCACCGACCGTGAAGCGAGGCCCGCCGTCCGGGTGAGCGGCCCGCAGCCGCGCACGGCCGGTCACCGTGCGTCCCGCCCCGCGGGCCGACGAGCCGGGCATTCGGTGATTCCGCTCTCAGAAGGGCACCCTGACCACCCGGCCCTGACCGGGGGAGCAGCGGTTGCGGAGCGCGTCCGGCACCCCCCGTCACCGCAGCGTGCCGTACCCGTCACAGGGCACAGGGCCACTCCGGTGACCTATTCTCCCGCTCACGCGATTGTCGTCGCGAACCGCAACGAGGCCGCTTCGTGTTGCTACTCGTCAGTAACCACGCGTATAGCCTTCTTGCCGGGACCACGACAGGGAGGTTCGTCCACATGACCTGGGTGCAGTACGTGCTCGGCATCGTCACGGTGTTGTCCGCCGTCGTGGCCGTGGCGCTGGTGTGGCGCACGGCGGCGAGCATGGTGAGCATCATCCGCCTGGGCCAGGCCGACGGAACGCGCAGCGGCCCGTTCGGGCCGCGCTTCGCGACCATGCTCAAGGAGACACTGGGCCACACCCGGATGCTGAAGTGGAGCCACGTCGGTGTGTTCCACTGGCTGGTGATGGTCGGCTTCGGCGGGCTGTTCCTGGCGCTCGTCGAGGCGTTCGTCGAGGTGTGGAACCCGACCTGGCACCTGCCGGTCATCGGCGAATGGGGCCCGTACTCGCTGTGGGTCGAGATCCTCGGCGTGGGCACCGTGGTCGGCATCCTCCCGCTGATCGTGTACCGCCAGGTGAAGAACCCGCGCCGGCTCGGGCGGGCGTCGCGGTTCTACGGCTCGCACATGGGCCGCGCGTACTTCGTCGAGGCCATCGTGTTCCTCGAGGGGGTGGGCATCCTGGTGGTGCGCGCCTCGAAGATGGCCCTCGGCGCGTTCGACGCCCCGGACTGGTCGACCTTCGTCTCCGGCCCGCTGTCCACGGTCTTCCCGGGCAGCCCCACGCTGATCTCGGTGTTCGCCACGGTGAAGGTCCTCTCGGCCACGCTGTGGCTGATCGTGATCGCCGCCAAGCCCACGATGGGCGTGGCGTGGCACCGGTTCACCGCGTTCCCGAACATCTACTTCAAGCGCGAGGACGACGGGCGCAAGGCGCTCGGCAACGTCAAGCCGATGACCAGCCAGGGCAAGGTCCTGGACCTGGAGGAGGCCGACCCGGACACCGACACCTTCGGCGCCGGGCGGGTCGAGGACTTCACCTGGAAGGGCCTGCTCGACTTCACCACCTGCACCGAGTGCGGCCGCTGCCAGAGCCAGTGCCCGGCGTGGAACACCGAGAAGCCGCTCTCGCCGAAGCTGCTGGTCAACGCGCTGCGTGACCACGCCTACGCCAAGGCCCCGTACCTGCTCGCCGGTGGCCGCAAGGACATGACCGGCGAGGAGGTCGGGCTCACCGGCGACGACGCCGAGGCCCGCCTGGCCGCGATCCCGCAGGCCGCGGTCAAGGAGGCCGAACGCCCGCTGGTCGGCGGCGAGGACGTGCTCGGCGTCATCGACCCGGACATCCTGTGGTCCTGCACCACCTGCGGGGCGTGCGTGGAGCAGTGCCCGGTCGACATCGAGCACGTCGACCACATCGTCGACATGCGCCGCTACCAGGTCATGATCGAGACCGAGTTCCCCACGGAGCTGTCGGGGCTGTTCAAGAACCTGGAGAACAAGGGCAACCCCTGGGGCTCGAACCAGAAGGACCGCCTGGCCTGGACCCAGGACCTGCCCTTCGAGGTCCCGGTGTTCGACGGCGAGCTCTCGCCCGAGACCGAGTACATCTTCTGGGTCGGCTGCGCCGGCGCGTTCGACGACAACGCCAAGAAGACCACCCGCGCCACCGCCGAGCTGCTGCACCGGGCCGGGGTGAACTACGTGGTCCTGGGCACCGAGGAGACCTGCACCGGCGACCCGGCGCGGCGCGCGGGCAACGAGTTCCTGTTCCAGATGATGGCCCAGCAGACCGCCGAGATGCTCAACGCGGTGTTCGAGGGCCGCGAGCCGGGCACCCGCAAGATGGTCACCACCTGCCCGCACTGCCTCAACTCGCTCTCCCGCGAGTACCCGCAGCTGGATGGCCACTACGAGGTCATCCACCACACCCAGCTGCTCAACAAGCTCGTCCGCACCGGCAAGCTCGTCCCGGTCGCCGACCCGGACTCCTCCACGGCGGTCACCTACCACGACCCGTGCTACCTGGGCCGGCACAACGAGGTCTACGAGGAGCCCCGCGAGCTCGTCGCGGCCGTCGGCACGCTCACCGAGATGCCCCGGCACGCCGACCGCTCGATGTGCTGCGGCGCCGGCGGTGCGCGGATGTGGATGGAGGAGCGGATCGGGCAGCGGATCAACGTCACCCGCACCACCGAGGCGCTCGAGACCCTCTCCCCGGTCGGGGGCGACGGCGCGGCCGCCGCGGCGGGCACGATCGCCGTGGGTTGCCCGTTCTGCCGCACCATGATCGGCGACGGGCTCACCCAGAAGCAGGCCGGCGGCGAGGGCGAGCAGGTCCAGGTGCAGGACGTCGCACAGATGCTGCTCGCCTCGGTCCGGCGCGGCGACTCCGCCGTCGCGACGCCGGCCGACGCCCAGGCGACCGAGGGCGACGTCGCGCAGACCACGGCCTCCCCGCTCACCGAGAACACCCCGGCCGGTGCCGCCGACTCCGGCACGGCCACCGCGTCGACCTCGGCCGGGGCCGCGGCGGACACGGTGAAGCCGGCGGAGGCGCCCGGCGACGCCGTCGCGGAGAAGGCCGCCGACGCGGACGTCGCCGGTCCGGACGCGGACAAGGCCGAGGTCACGACCGAGATGAACGACGCCGCGGTCGCAGGCTCGGGCAAGGAGCCGACCGCGTCCGCGGAGGCGGAGACGGCCGGGCCGTCGGAGCCGCCCACCGGGTCGACCGAGGCGGCGAAGGAGGAGTCCGACGCGTCCGGGTCGAAGGGGGCGCCGTCCAACGGCTCCGCCCCGAAGCCGGAGACCAACGGCCACGCCCGCTCCGACGCCTCCTCGGGCACCGGCGACAAGGGCGAGTCCGGCTCCTGACGCAGTAGTTCCGTCACCGGCCCCGCGATCGTCGGATCGCGGGGCCGGTGGCGTTCTCGGGGAACGCGGCCCGACCGGTCGGCGGTGGCTGCGGGCGCGGCGGGCAGGAGTGGACCCTGGTCGTCGTTGCGGACCGCCCGCGGCCGTCGGTGGCCGCACATCGTCCCGGACGGCGATCTCGGCATCGGCGGCTCCCGGTGAACGGGGTTCACCACGGGGCGCGGCGCGACGCGTGGACGCCGACGGCCCGACTCGCGGGAGGCCAGAGGGCTCGCGGGGGCGCTCAGGGGCAGGGACGGAAGCCGGCGACCCGCCAGGTGGCCTTCGCGGTGTTCTCCGTACGCACGACGTCGACGGTGCCGAGGGCAGGGACGGCGCGGCCCCAGGCGGTGGCACAGCCGTCGAGGGCGACGACGGTGCCCGGCGGCGGGACCGGGGTGGGCGAGGTGGAGGCGCGGGGTGCGGCCGTGGAGCTGCCCGCCGGCACGTGGCTCGCGGCCACGCCGACCCCGGCGGTGCAGTCGGCGGTGCCGGTGGCCTGCGCCAGCTGGGTCTGTGCGGCCGGGTCGAGGAGGCGGCACACCGCCTCGGGGTCGGCCGGCGTCAGGCCCTGGCCGAGCTTGGTGAGGACGAGGTCGGGCCGGTCGTAGCCGAAGCCCTGCCGCAGCTGCGTCCCGGCCTGCTGCGCGATCTGCGTCTCCTGCTCGCGGACCTCGGCGGCGCGGAACTGGTAGCCCACGAACGACACCACACACAGTGCCGCCCCCACGGCCGCGAGCTGCCACCGCGGGAGCCGGAGCAGCCCGGCGACCAGCACCCCGATGCTCGCGGCGAAGGCCCAGGACCAGGGGTTCCCGGCGGTCTCGTGCACCAGCCCGGCCAGCAGCGCGACCCCGGCGACGTGCCAGGTCCAGCCCTTCAGCAGCCGGTCCAGGCGCAGCAGCGAGAGCAGCACGAGCACCACGAGCCCGGCGGCGACCGGGACCCACCAGCGCGCCTGGTCGTCGAACGCCACGAAGACGAACAGCAGCGCCGCGGCGCCCACGATCCCGAGGCCGATCGCGCCGCGCCAGCTCCGCGGACGGAACCTGCGCAACGCCTCCGCCGCCGGGGCCCGGGTCCCGCGGATTTCCGGTCCCTCGGGGTCGGGATCCGACGCGGAGGCGGACCGACCTCGGGGCCGGCCCCTCTCGCGCTCACCGTCCGGGCCCGGCCCTTCACCTGCGCCGCGCCGCCGGTCGATCCCGTCCGGCGCGCCCCGCTCCAGCTCGACCCGGTGCTGCTCGGCCCGGTGCTGCTCGACCCGGTCCTGATCCGTCCGGTCCTGATCCGTCCGGTCCTGATCCGCCCGGTCCTGCCGGGCCGCATCCCGCTCCGTCGGGGAACCGCCCTCGTCCCGACGGGCCACCTCCGTCCCGGGGCCCGACCGGTCGTCCTCCGTGGGGAAGCCCGACTCCCCACCGGACCGTCGGGCGGGGGCGTGCCGCCCACTGCGCCATGCCCCCGTCCCGGCGGCGGGGTCGGGGCGGGCTGCAGGGTCGCGGCGGTCCATCGCGGCCCAGCCTAGCGATCCGCCGCGCCCCGTAGCGGTCTCACAACCACCCGTGGTCGCGCGCCCGCTCCAGCGCCTCCACCCGGGTCGCGACGCCGAGCTTCTGCATCGCCGAGGACAGGTAGTTGCGGACGGTGCCGGCCGACAGGTGGACCCGCGCGGCGATGTCCCCCGCCGTGCCCGCCGGCCCCACCTGACCGACGCTGCGCAGGACCTGGAGCTCCCGCTCGGTGAGCGGGCAGTCCTCGGTGGTGAGGGCGGTCATGGCCAGGTCGGGGTCGACGTACCGGCCGCCGCCGTGCACCCGCCGGATCACGTCGGCGAGCAGCGAGGCCGGTGCACTCTTCGTCACGAAGCCCGCCGCCCCCGCCGCCAGCGCACGGCGCAGCACCCCGGGCCGGGCGTGCCGGGTCAGCACGATGCACCGGACCCCCGGCGCGTTCGCCTTCACCCACTGGGCGACCTCGGCGCCATCGAGTCCGGGCATCTCGACGTCGAGGACCGCGACGTCGGGCTTCTGCTCGGCGATGGCCGCCACCGCCTCGTCGCCGGAGCCCGCCTCGGCGACCACGGTCAGGTCCGTCTCGAGGTCGAGCAGCGCGCCGACAGCACCCCGGGTGAGCGACTCGTCGTCGGCGAGGACCAGCCGGATCACCGGCCGCTCCCGAGGACCGCCTCGAGCCGGTAGCCGCCCCGCCCGTCGCACCCGGCGGCGAGCCGTCCGGCGTGGTCCTCCAGGTATCGCTCCAGCCCGACGAGCCCGGTCCCGGCGCCGTCGCCGGGGCCGGTCACCCCGTCGTTGCACACCACGAGCCGGTCCGCGGCGATCTCGATGGTGCAGCTGCTCGGCTGGGCGTGCCGCAGCACGTTGGTCATGGCCTCGCGCAGGACGCGGCCGAGGACGTTGCGCGCCGCCGGCGCCACCGCCTCGGGGTCGCCGTGCACCTCCAGCGTCACCCCCGCGGAGCCGAGGACCGCCCGCGCCCCGGCGAGCTCGACGGCGAGATCGGTGTCCCGCGTGCTCCGCACCAGCGCCCTGACCTCGGTCAACGACTCGCGGGCCACCCGCTGCACCTCGTCCATCTCGGAGCGCGCCCGGTCGGGGTCGGCCTCCATCAGCCGCGCGGCGAGCTCGCTCTTGAAGGCGACGACCTCGAGCGCGTGCCCGAGGATGTCGTGCAGGTCGTCGGCGAGCCGGAGCCGCTCGCGGGCGGTGGCGAGCTCGGCGGCGGTGCGCCGCGAGTCGTCGAGGTCGGTGACGGCCTTGAACCACCACAGCCGCTCGACGTCGAGGCACCACATCCCGGCCACGTAGAACGTGGAGATCCCGGCGGCGAACCACGGCGAGACCGGGACGCCGCCGATGTCGGGGCCCACGAGTGCGCCGACGGCGTAGGTCGACCCGAGCACCACCAGTGTCGACCCGACCACCCACACCGCAATCACCCGCGCCCGCCGGCCCGCGACGACGTCGCCCAGGAGCACCCCGGCCACGAGCGCCCACGTCCAGCCGCCCCACGACGAGGCCACCCCGACGAGCGTGATCGCCAGACCCACCACGCACGCGGGCACGACGAACGCCGGCGGGGCGGGCGTGCCCAGCGACCGGACGTAGCGCCGGATCCGGATCAGGTGCAGCAGCATCGACGCCAGGTAGAGCGGCACGAGCGCCGCCAGCCAGGCCGGCCCCGGCAGCCCGGTCCACAGCACGAACGCGGGCACGAGCAGCAACCAGCCGACGGTCATCACCAGCCCGATCCGGCTGAACCGGCGGGCGGCCCGGACCTGCCGCTCCGTCGGCGAGGCGGCGAGCCGGCCCGTCAGCGGGCGGTCGATCGTCACGCCGACGACGGTATCCGAGCGCCCCGTCCCGGTCCGTACCTGCGACGCACCGGATGACAGCTGTCATGCCCGGACGTGTGCCGTGTCAGCAGGACCGGTGACGCCCACGCCTACCGGGGGCCCGCGACCACCCGGCACCGTGGTGGCCATGACGGAGACGGTGAGCGAGCCGGCGGTGACCGGCGCGGGGGGACGCGACACGGCCGTCCGGGTGCGGGGGCTGCGCGTGCGGTACGGGACGTTCGAGGCCGTCCGGGGGGTCGACCTCGAGGTCCCGCGCGGGGAGGTGTTCGCGCTGCTGGGCACCAACGGCGCGGGCAAGACGACCACGCTGGAGGTGCTCGAGGGGTTCCAGCGGCGCAGCGGGGGCGAGGTCTCGGTGCTCGGTCTCGACCCCGGCACGCAGCGGGCCGCGCTGCGGGCGCGGATGGGGATCCAGCTGCAGGAGGGCGGGTTCGTCGAGGAACTGACGGTCCGCGAGACGCTCGAGCTGTGGGGGAAGCTGGCGGTCCGGCCGGACCGGCCCGACCGGCTGCTGGAGCGCTTCGACCTGGTGCACCGGCGCGACGTGCGCGTCGGCGCCCTGTCCGGCGGGGAGAAGCGACGGCTCGACCTGGCGACGGCGGTGTGGGGGTCGCCCGAGCTGGTCGTCCTCGACGAGCCGACCACCGGTCTCGACCCGGGATCCCGGCGCCGGACCTGGGACGCGATCCAGGAGCTGCAGGAGGGCGGCCGCACGGTCGTGCTCACCACGCACTACCTGGAGGAGGCCGAGGCCCTGGCCGACCGCGTTGCGATCATGCACGAGGGGCGGCTGGCCGTGTCCGGCACGCTCGAGCAGATCCTCGCGAGCCGGCCGGCCGGGTTCTCGGCGACGCTGCCCGACGGCGTCACCCCACCCGACGGCGTCGCGCTCGACGGCCGGACGCTCCGGGTGAGCACCACGGACCTGCAGCGCGACCTCACCGCTTTCCTGGCCTGGGCCGCCGAGCGCGGGGTGCGGCTGTCCGATCTGCGGGCCGCGCCGGCGTCGCTCGCCGACATCTACCACTCGATCCGCACCGACTCGGACACCCGGTCGACACGTGAGGAGGCGTGATGGACCGCATCGCCGCGCTGGTCCTGTCCGAGCTGACGCTGATCCTGCGCAACCGGACGCTGCTGACCTCGGTACTGATCGTGCCGCTCGCCCTCGGCGTGTTCCTGACGTTCAGCCAGATCGACTCGCCGACCTACGTCGTGGCCATGCAGGTGGTGTTCGCGCTGGGCATGGGCGTGTACGTCGGCGGGACCCAGACCCTGGTGGCGCGCCGGCAGACCCGCGTGCTCAAGCGGTTCCGGACCAGCGGGATCTCCGACGGCGGCCTGCTCGTCGGGACCGTCGGGCCGGCGGCCGTGCTCGCCCTGGGGCAGCTGGTCCTGTTCGGGCTGTTCGACGTCGTCGCCGGCCTTCCCGCGCCCGGCGCGCCGCTCGCGCTGCCGCTCGCCGTGCTGGGCGGGCTCGCCCTGGTGACGACCGCGGCGCTCGCGACCGCGATCGTGACGCCCTCGGCCGAGCGCGCACAGATCACCACCCTGCCGCTGTTCTTCGTGGTGGTCGCGTCCGCGGTGATCGTCGCCGTGGTCCCGGCCGACGGCTGGCCCGACCTGCTCGCGCTGCTGCCGGGCGGGGCGATCGGCGCGCTGAGCCGGATCGCCTACGGCGCGCCGTGGACGCCGTACGCGCTGGTCTCGCTGGTCGTCTGGCCGGTGCTGTTCGGGTGGCTGGCGGCGCGGAACTTCCGGTGGGACGCGCGGCTCGCCGCGGTGTGAGGGGCGAGGCCCGACCGTGACGGGCGGGGGAGTCGGGCCGGCAGGCCGCTCCCTCGCCCGGCCCGTCCGACGTGGACGGGTGCGCTACACGGCAGCCGGGTGTCGTTTCAGGAAGTCGGCGAGCGCTGCGGCTGCGGCGGACGGCTGTTCCATCTGCAGGAAGTGGGTGGCGCCGTCCAACACGACGTCGTCCATCCGGAGGAGCCACGCGCGCAGCAGGTCCCGCCCCTCGCGGATCACCGGCAACGTCCTGGACCCGAGCACGTACAGCACGGGTTGCCGGAGGGTCGCCACCTGCTCGGCGGTCAGCTCCCACGCCCCCAGCGAGGCCAGGTCCGACTCGAACAACGTGGCCGCGTCCGTCTCGGCCTGCTCGACACCGCCCGGGACGGTGCGCTCGACGTTCTCGCGCCAGTGCGAGTCGCCCACGGCGGTCATGAAGGCGTCGACCGCCGCCACGCGGTCACCGCGCTCGTACATCTGGAAGACCGGCGCGACCTGCTCGAAGAAGCGGGGGCCGCTGGGGACGGCCAGCAGGGCCGGCTCGAACAGCGCGAGCGTCGCGACGACCTCGGGTGCGTCGATCGCGAGCTGCAGCGCGATCACGCCGCCGTAGGACTGCCCGACCACGTGGGCCTGCCGCACCCCCAGCTCGGCCAGCAACGCGCGGCAGTCACTCACGTGCTCGGAGACGGCGACGGCGCCCTGCACCGGGCTGCTTCCTCCGTACCCCCGCCGCCGGTACCGGACGGTGCGGTAGTGGCCACGCACGGCCGGATCGATCGCGACGGGGAGGTACGAGTCCGCGATGCCGGCCCCGTGGACGAACACGACGGTCTCGCCCGAGCCCTCGACGGCCACCTCCAGCTCGACCCCGTTCACGGACACACGGTCCATCGCCTGGCTCATGACGACCTCCTCGCCGTCGAGATCAGTGCAAAGCGGGCACTCGCGGGGAAAGGGCATCAGACGGTACTCCCCCCGGGGTCCGCCGCCCAGCCCCGCGGGCCGGCTCCCGGGGACCGCGCTCCTCCTCACCGAGGTCGGGACGCTGGACCGCGAACGGCGGCCGCCCCGGATGGACGCCCTCCCCGCTCAGCGCCGGGTGTCGACCTTGTGGAAGTTCTTCCACGCGCGCGAGGGCGTCGGGCCCCGCTGGCCCTGGTAGCGGGAGCCGACGCCCTCGCTGCCGTAGGGCCGCTCGGCCGGGCTGGACAGCCGGAACAGGCACAGCTGTCCGATCTTCATGCCGGGCCAGAGGGTGATCGGCAGGTTCGCGACGTTGGACAGCTCGAGCGTGATGTGGCCGGTGAAGCCGGGATCGATGAACCCGGCCGTGGAGTGGGTGAGCAGGCCCAGCCGGCCCAGGCTGGACTTGCCCTCGAGCCGCCCGGCCAGGTCGTCCGGCAGGCTGACCTGCTCGAACGTCGACCCGAGGACGAACTCCCCCGGGTGCAGCACGAAGTTGTCCCCCTCGGCCGTCTCGACCGGCGTGGTCAGCTCGTCCTGCTGGATCGACGGGTCGATGTGGGTGTAACGCGAGTTCTGGAAGACCCGGAAGAAGCGGTCCAGCCGCACGTCGATGCTCGACGGCTGCAGCATCGCCTCGTCCCACGGGTCGAGCCCGAGGCGCCCGGACTCGAGCTCCTTGCGCAGGTCGCGGTCCGAGAGCAACACGCCCCGCAGCCTATCCGGGGAGGTGGATCGAGGGCCGCAGCGGGGATGCTAGAGTCGCTCTCACGCACTGCGGATGTAGTTCAATGGTAGAACATCAGCTTCCCAAGCTGAATACGCGGGTTCGATTCCCGTCATCCGCTCCAGCACTGAAGGCCCAGCTCAGACGGTGTTCACACCGGAGCTGGGCCTTCGTCGTTCCGGAGATCATCTGCTCTCGCAGCAACAGCACAGCAACAAGGTCCGCTCAACTGGCGCCGCGGTGCTCGTCGACGAGGGCCGACAGACGATCGGCGATGAGCCGGTCCGCATCGCTCGTCGCACGCTGGTAGATGAGCGCGGCACGCATGTCGTCGTGTCCCATCCGCGCCATCAGGTCCTTGGTCGACATGCCCGCCTTCGACGCCCAGATGTTCCCGGCGTGCCGGAGGTCGTGGAAGTGGACGCCGGCCAGGCCGAGCTTGCGCATCAGCGCGGGCCACTTCACCCGCTGACCCCACGCACCTCGGTGCAGCGCCCTCCCCTGTACTCCCGTGAACAGCAACGCGTCAGGACCGGCGTCGACGAACTCGGCCAGGTGGTCGACGAGGTCCTTCCGGATCGCGGCCGGAACGGCGACGGTGCGGACGCCGGCGCGAGACTTGGGCGGGCCGACGACAAGCCCCTTGCCCCGAACCTCGGAGTGGGCGAACGCGATACGCACCGTGCTGCCGTCGGGAGCGACGTCCTGGCGGCGCAGCGCCGAGGTCTCGCCCCAGCGCAACGAGGCGAACGCAGCAAGAAGGATCATCGCCCGCCAACGACGGTTCGGCATGGCGTCGGCGATCTGGAAGACCTGCGCCACGGTGAGGACGGGCCGCTCGTCCCGGTTCTCTCGATCGGCACCGCGGATGCGGCAGGGGTTCGCGGTGATCAGCTTGTCCTCTTCCACCGCGGTGTTCAGCACGGCACGTAGCAGCCGGTACGCCTTCGCAGCGCTGGTCTCGGACACTCCGCGCTTGGTGAGCAGGTCGGAGCGCCATTGCCGAACGGTCGCGCTCGTCAGACCGGCGAGGGGCACGGTGCCGATCTCCGGAGTGATGTAGCGCCGCAGCAGCCACTGGTACAGCTCGACGGTGCGCGGCCGAAGCGCGGGACGCTGGATGATCCACTGCTCCGCGTAGTCCGCGAGCGCCACCTTCCCGCGCTCGGGGTTCGTCCAGTCACCAGCGACGATCACGGACTCGACCTTGTTCAGCCAGCGGTCGGCATCCCGCTCCCGCTTGAAGCGGTGCGGAGCGAAGTGGCGCCGATTGTCAGGGCCGAGGTAGCTGGCCTGGTACTCGCCGATCGGCGTCTTCCGGATGCTGCCGAAGCGGCGCCTCCTGCCCTTGTCGTTCGGCATCAGGCAGCCCCGCTGAGGTCTCGCCGCACGCGGTCGTCCGTGATCGCTTCCACCCGTCCGGCCTGCACGAACGCGTCCAGGTCGACGACCGCGATACGAACGTGAGCGCCCACCTTGTGGAAGGCGATCCGGCGTTCGGCGACGAGCCTGCGCACGAAACGGACCGAGGTGTTCAGGTGCTCGGCCGCCTCGACGACCGTCAGATACACAGTCATCCGCTCCCCCTCAGGCTGCAAGATCGTCGGTTGCCGAACGCTCGGCGTCGGGTGGGTCGCCAGCGGCGATGAGTGCGGCGTCGTAGTCGGCGCGCCATCGCTGTCTCTGGTTGATCGCGTGCAGGAGTAGGACCTGCCGTGGTGGGACGTCGGTGTCGCCGGGTGCGGTGCGTTCCCAGGCGAACGGGCCATCGTCGACCGGGTAGGAGGGCTTGACCCCGGCGCGGTCGAGGAGTTGCCGAACGAACTCGGCCCGCTCGGCGCGGTGGTCCTTCAAGCTCTTGTTGGACCACTTGCGGGAGACGAGGACGCGGCGGCCGGCGATGCCGAGGTGTTCGGGCTTGTGCGCCTTGCTCTTGCACTGCCCCGGCTTCGTGGACAGTCGCGCGCCCTTGGGTTGGATGCCGTAGAGCAGCCAGATCCCGCACCGCGGCGAGCACGGGGTGATGGCGAGTTCGGCGGTGAGCCGGCGGTGGTGCTCCCGCAAGCGGGCGGAGGCGTTCTCGGTGATGCCGGCGGCTTGGGTGATCGACTTGGTGAGGTATTTGGTCAGGTAGCCGACGTGGCGCCCGGCTTCCTCGGTTCCGCCGAGGATGCCCTTCACGTGGACCTGCGTCCCGAAGGTGACGACGTGGGTGGGTTCGGTAAGGACGTCTGGGTCGGTGGCTTCGTCGAAGGTCGGCAGCGCCTCGCGGGTGTGGGGGTCGATGAAGCCTTTGTCGCTGTCGGCCCAGCGGGGCAGCCGGTCCCCGTCGTGGGTGATCGTGTCGTGGGCGGGCCAGAACACCTGGTGGTAGGTCGCCGCCGCGATCGCTTTGAGTTCGGAGCGGGGGATGGTGCCGCGGATGGCGGCGTGGAAGTGCGGAGCGCCGCGTTTCTGGGGCTCGACGGTGCCGAAGTACTGCACCTCCCACCCGACGCAGCGGCGGGTGTTCTGCCAGAACCGGTCCACCAGGCGCGGGAAGTGGATCGCGTCGCGAGCGGCGCGGCGGTAGTCGTAGGCGTCCGGGTCGAGCGCGGCCCCGTCGGCGTCGACCCGCCCGTAGGAGTCCAGGGTGAGGGTGAGGAAGGTGGAGGGCCGGTACTTGCCGCCGAACACCTCGCCCACGGTGCGGTTCTCCACCGGGCGCCGCGGAAGGTCCGGGGCGTCCTGCCGCCGCCGGGTGGTCCGCCGCACGGCCCTGGGCAGTGGGTCGAGCGGAGCCAGCCGACCGCGGACGCCGGCCGCGCGGATCTCTGCGTCCAGCTCGGCGACGGCTTCGCGGATCTCCTCGCAGTCCTCGTCCAAGCCATCGCTGCGAGCGGTGGTGTACGCGGCGTGGAGATCGGCGCGGTAGGCCAGGAGCCGCTTCTGGTGCTCGGTCGGATCGGAGGGCTTGTCGAACGGTTCGTGCTCGAGGTGCCATCCCTCGCGAGCCTGGACCATACGTTCGCGGCGGGCCTTCTCCGCACACGGGCGGCACTGGTCCTCCCGAGTCGACTTGCACGGCGTCGCGACGACCTCGACGCGTCCGGTGGTCATGTCGATGCGGCGCATCGCGAGGGGGCGGACGCAGACGCCGTTGTCCTCAGCGAGCCGCTGGGCGACGTCGTCCGAAAGCGCAAGGAGCGCCTTCTGCGCGCGGGTCAGCGACTCCTGGTCGACGTGGGCGGGGATGCCGTCAGGGGCGGTCTGGGTGGTCATGCGGCGTCCCTCCGCTCGGTGGGGTGGCTGGTGCGCCAGTGCCGGGTGTGCCGCGTCAGCGCGGGCTCGTTGCGGATGGCGGTGAGGCGGCGACGGATGCGCAGCTCCCGACGGACCAGCGCCACGACCACCCACAGCCCGCCGAGCGCGAGGACGACGGTCAGGAAGGTGTTGCCCCAGAACGCAGCGGTCGGGCCGAGGGAGGTGGCGAATCCGGCGGCGAGCAGCAGGAACAGGCCCAGGTGGATCAGACGGGTCTCGGTCGAGCGGCCACGGCTGAACGCCATCACACACCCCCGCCCAGCAGCACAGACGACAGCGACGGGTGGGTGGTCATGCTGCGGCCTCCGGTCGGTGCGGGGCGGGCAGGACGGCAGGACTCGATCCGTCGCGGACGTAGGCGTCCAGCTCGTCGAGGTGGGCGTCATCGAAGTGGAAGGCGCGGACGCGGTCGATCTGGCGGCGGCCCTCGGACAGCACCCACGCCACGCCGGGGGTGTCGTCGCTGATCTCGTCGGCGGCGGCACCGCGGGCGCGGGCTCCGTCGCCGAGGGCGAGGTTGACCTGGTCGGGCTCGTCCAAGCGCATGGCGATCTTGGTCGGAAACAGGTGCCGGAAATCCAGGACAGCCTTGCGCGGGTCCTGCACCTGCCCGACCACGCACACCCCGGGCGCACGGCCTTGGGAGGTAATCGACTGCAACGCCGCGTTCGCGCGAGCCTTGAGGTTCCGGTCGGTCTGGTAGGCGACGACGTCGGCGAGCTCGTCGACGACCAGGAGCACGAACGGCTGCCCCGACTCCGGGGTCCATGCCTTCTTCTTGGACTCCCGGAAGTGCGCGGCGCGCTGGCGGGTGAGGGTGGCGACGTGTTCGAGCAACTCGACCGCGTCCGGCCCGTTGTCGTAGACGAGGCGGGTGAACAGGCCGGGTGCGCGGCCGAGTTCCATCCCACCCTTCGGGTCGACGCCGAACACCTGCACCCGGCCGGAGCGGATGGCCGGGGCGAGTGCCCAGAGCAGCGCCCACACCACCGAGGACTTCCCGGCCCCGGTGGAGCCGACGACCAGGAGGTGGTTCCCGAGCAGGCGCAGCACGAACTCCCGCCCGGTCTCGACCATCCCGACGACGAGGCGGCCGAGGTCGACCACCGCGTCCGCGGCGGAGAGCAGGGGCGGTGCGATCGGGGCGGCGAGGGTGTCGCGGTGGATGAGGTCGAGCCAGATCCGGCGGGGCTTGTCGACCCGGACCCTGCACGAGGTGGCGCCGAAGGCGTGCGCCAGCTCCGCGGCGCGATCCTCGAAGTCCTTCGGGGCCTGCCCGTGCAGGAGCCCGACGAGCACGCGGTCCCGCCAGCCGTCGGCGCGGACCCGGCGCAGGCGCGGGTAGTACCAGGACCGCCCGACCCGCCGAGCAATCCCGGACAGCCGCATCGTGCGCCGCCAGACGATCGCGTAGACCCGAACCCGACGGAACTCCGAGGCGAGCTGCGCGCCCACGGTGCGGGTGAACGAGTCCCGCCATCGCCACCACCAGCCCGCGAGCACCGCGACGACGCCCAGGGCGACGCCGAGGGACCACCACCAGCCGTGCCAGCACCCGAGCACCACCAGGCTCGTGGTCGTGGTGAGCGTGATCGGGTAGCGGTAGACGCGGCGGGCGGCGAAGTTCACGGCGACCGCGAGGACCCCGACCGCGATCACCGGGGACAGCACGGTCAGGACGGGCTTGGGCAGCATGGTCCACCACGGCAACCGTGGGCGCTCGATCTCCAACGGCGCCGGGGAGGTCCAGTCCTTGCGGCTCACGAGCGGGTCTCCTTCCTGCGTCGGGGCCGGGTGGTGACGGCGGTCAGCGGGAACAGCACGGCCTGGCCGAGGTGATCGGCGCAGCGCCGGCGGCGCGGGTCGGGCCGCTCGGGCAGCGGGGTCCGGCACACCTCGCAGCGGTCAGGTCGGGTGGTCGTCATGCCGCGTCCGCCTGTCCGGTGTGGCCGGGGTCGGCGAGGGCGTCGCGCTCCTCGGGGGTCGTCCCGGCAACGACGCCGAAGCGAGACCCCGTTGGCTCCCAGCGCATCTGATCGGCCAGGCAGGCCGTGCGGACGGGGCAGCCTGCGCACACCCGGCGAGCAGCGGCGACACGAGCCGGGTAGTCCGGCGCAGTGTCGTCCGGGAAGAACAGCTCCGGGTCGGTGCCCGGACGAGCGCACAGCGCGCCGGCGGGGAAGCCGATCACGCGCATGTCAGGCCACCCCCAGCTCTGCCCAGTTCGACAGCGCCCCGGCCGCATCCGAGGTCGGGCGACGCTCGGCGCGGGCGCGCCAGTCGGCGGCGGTCTCCCGCCAGAACCGGGCCTCGTCGCGCTCGTGCAGCTCCGCACGGCTCACCGCGGCGATGTAGAGGAACGGCACCCCGGTCGGGGTGTGCCGGTAGAGCACCCGCCACCACCGCGCGGAACGGTCATGCAGGACCGCGAGCCGATCCGCCCGAGCGGCCCGATCCAACGCGGAGACGGCGGGGGTGTCGCTGGCGGCGTCGAGCTGCACGCGGATGCGGTAGAACGCCGCATCCACAATGGCCGGGATCGAACCGGGCACGGCGCGGTGGTCGGGGACGAACGCGGGCGGGTGGGACTTGCCAGTGCGAGTCATCTAGCCTCGGTGTCCTTCCAAGTCTGGCTGTACTGCCTGCTCAGGGCGTGTTGCGAGGCGAGGGAGAACGGAGGGGAGCCCGCCGCAATCGGGCTCCCCTCCACCCTCGATCGGTGGTCGCGTCATCGGTGCTCAGGCGGCCTCCGAGTTGCCCCCGGACCGCGGGGTCGGCTTGCTTCCGACGGTCGGGGCACGCATCGAGGTGGCCCGGAAGCTGTAGGCCACCCGCGGACGACCGCCGTTCTCCTGCACGTACGGGGTCACGGTCAGCCCGTCGAACTCGACCGGACGGAACGGCATCCCCGCGAGGGTCTCCGGCGGCACCGGCTGGTGAGTGGCGACGAGCTTCACCACGACGGTCTTGTCTGCCCGTCGGGCGTCGGGGTCCGCGTCGAGCACCGACACCGACCAGACCGGCAGCCCGGACTCCTTGTCGAGCTGCTGGACCGGGCGGCCCGCGCTGGACTTGTCGAAGTCCCGCACCGCCTCGACCTCCGACACCACGTAGGCGCCGTGCGGGAAGACGTCCCCCATCGAGACCGGGAACCTGTTCTTGATCGCCATCGCTGCTTCCTCCGCTCGTGGCCCGCGCCGAGAGCCAGCGCGTTAGAACCAGCTCTATTGGAGCAATCGGGAGCGACACTGTCAATAGAGGGGGCTCTATTGACCGCGCGGGCCGCAAGCGAGGTGGTACAGCTACCGTTATCGGAGTCAACCAGGGAGGACCATTGAGCACGGTGGGGTACCGCGAGCTGGCCGCGATCCTGCGGGACGCGATCCAGCAGGGCACCTACGCGCCCGGCGACACCCTGCCCAAGCAGGACGAGCTGGCGGCCACGCACGGGGTCAACGTCAAGACCGTCCGCAACGCCGTGGCCATGCTCGAAGCCGAAGGCCTCGTGACCCCGATCCGACGCCGCGGGACGGTCGTCCGGACTCCGCCGCCGATGCGCCGCCTGGGCGTCGAGCGCTACAGCAAGAAGAAGTGGAAGTACGGCGACGTCGTCGCGTTCGCCGCCGACCGCGAGGCCTCAGGCCGCGAGTGGAAGCCCAGCGACCAGACCCAGACCGTCTCCCTCGTCGACGCCGACGCCGAGATCGCCGAGGCCTACGACATCGAGCCCGGCACACCGGTCTACGCACGGGCGCGGCTCGTGAAGGACGGCGACCAGCCGACCCACACACTCACGAGCTACTACCTGCCCGCCCACGTCGAAGGCACACCGCTCGTCGACCCAACACCAGGCCCGGCCGGGCGCGGAGGAGGGTTCGCCGTCCTCACCATGCAGGGCCTCGAACCCGACCACATCACCGAGTCGTTCCACGCGCGCATGCCCACCCCGGACGAGGTCGACCAGCTCGACCTCCCCGCCGGCGAGCCGGTGATGATCCTCAACCGCCGCACCTTTACCGCAGACGGAACACTCGTCGAAGTCGCACGAGGCGTCCACGCAGCCTCACGCTTCTCCTGGACCTACTCCTTCGACATCCCCGACTAGAAGGACCCTGCGATGCCGAGCACCACCATCCCCGCCGAGCTCCGCGCCGACGTGGAAACCCTGTGGGAGTTCAACCAGATGCACCACGAACTACGGCCCGTCGACCTCGGCATCGGACTCGGCAGCCACGACCTCGGCGTCGCCACCTACACCGCCGAGCTGTACCACCAGGGCTACTTCCCCCGAATCGTCTTCACCGGCGCCAACGCCCCCACCACCATCGAACGCTTCCCCCGCGGCGAAGCCGTCCACTACCGCGAACACGCCCTCTCCCTCGGCGTCCCCGACGAAGCCATCCTCGTCGAACCCAACGCCACTAACACCGGCGAGAACATCGACTTCACCCGGGCCCTTGTCGAGAACGATGACCCACCAGTCCGCTCGGTCATGCTGATATCCCGCCCCTACCAGCAACGCCGCGCGTACGCGATGTGCCGCCTACGATGGCCGAGCGTGAAGATCATCTGCGCTTCACAGATGATTCCACTAGAGGAGTATGTCGCGAATATTGGCAACTCTGAGCGCGTGATAGATATGCTCGTGGGCGACACCCAGCGTCTATGGATTTACGCTGAAACAGGATGGGCGATACCCCAACCGATACCAAACTTCGTCCGATTAGCCTATGAGCGCATGGTCAATTCTGGCTATACTAGGCGACTCGCGATCGACCCCAATAGTTGACCCCTGGCCGCTACGAGCTTTTCAAAAGGACCGCTGCGCTACGCATCGATCCATCTGCCAATTCGAGTATCTCGGTGCGCTGGCCAACTAGGCACTTTACTGCTCGAATAGCGATATCTAAAGCATCCCAACACAACTGATTCTCAGAAGACTTGATTACGCCACTGCCATGAACTACTCGGCTACGCAAGCCATATATCCGAGACACGAGGCTCCGCATCTCCTCGCGCCGATTCTCGTCCGATTCGAGAAGGACAGCGAGACTCATGCTGATCCGGAACGTCGGCTCGCCCTCACTTGTGCCAAAAATATTCTCTAGGGCAATAACTGAGTCGACAAGAAGATCTGACACCTCACGCCTTTCTGCTACGGCACGCAGTATCCGGCCGAACGCAAGATCAAGGCGGTGCGCTGCAGGAGTATCCAACTTCTGATACCAGTTTCCCCAACGCTCAACCTCTGACTCGCTCAGATGCATTGGCATAAAGCTGGAATTCCCGCGTGGATCATTCCAGGACGAGGCCGAAGGCGTGTGAGCTAGCGGGTCGGCCAGATGGCGCCATGTTGGCACTAGCTGCGCTCGCTCAGGTCTCTCCACTGTAAGCATCAGCGCGATCCGCAAGCGCCGAATTAATCGCTCCATCTCCTCGTCAGGAGCGACTTCGTTCGGCCACTGGAACGACGAGTCAGGATCATTCATGGACTTCTTCGACCGCTTGACTCGAAAGGGATAGTCGTACTCTAGGATAATATCCCCGTCGTAATTCACAACGGCTTCATTTCCCAAGCTGTCGGTACCCGATACTTGACCGGCCAAGAACTCGGGTGCACGCTCGCGATCTCGCGGGCCAGCCGAGCGTATCTGACCGCGTTCCAGAGGGAGGCTGCTACCTTCCGGAATAGAGACTCCAGTAAAGGCACAGTACGCTCTTATTGAGGCAACATTGCCTGCGAGAGCCGTCCGCAGCAGTCGTAGCAGTTCACATGCACGTTCGACAAGTCCCTCGACCGTTCGATTGGAGGGCTCCAAGTCATGCCACGCCGAATGTATAAGGGTACTCGGCATCATTGAGAGCTGAACTGATCCCCCCTGTCCGGTACTGCGATACAGCATCGCGTATGTACCGGTGTGCCCCCCGGGGTCCTGATGAATGAAAGCCTTCCTCAGTACAGGGTCTACAAGAGCCGCGTCCTGAAACTCGTTGGAGTGGGGATCTCCGAGTATCGCCCGACTTAGAGCGATCGGCGCGAATCGAGGACCTGGAAGCAATTCGTGCTCTTCGAGCGGGAGCAGCAGACCGATATAGGAATTTCGAGCAATCTCGGCAAGTGCATGCTCGACCGGGTCCTGGCGTCGACCATGAAGTGATACACCGACCGCCTCTTCGTGCACTCGACGAGCATTCGAGCGCCCACCCTCATACTGTATTAGAGTCCACGCAACCAGGTTTCGAAGTGCCCGAGCGCCAACACCTTCGCCCAGGCTCTTCCGAAAGTTCGACAGGTCATTTGCGACCCGCCGGGGCAGCTGCGGGAGAGCCTCCGAGGCAGCAGGCAGATCCACGTAGCCAAGGAGGTACGAAAGCGCCTCGGGCCCGATGGCTTCACGGATTTCGTTCAGGCCCGCATTGACTTCGTCCTCCGGCATCTGACCATCCTAGCGAGAACTTCATCCAGCACAGGCAGGTCGCTGAGGTGGACTCGTGACGCCAAGTCATACTGCGAGGTTCGGGGTGCCGACGATGTCATTGGCTCGAATGTGGCAACTCATGCGTACCGCGTCGAGTGTCTGGCGAAGACCGAGGCCGATTGGCCGAAGCCCATCACTTGCCGAATCCGCCTGTAGAAGATCAAGGCGCCGCCTGCGGCGGCGCGGGCCGGCTACGCCGGCACCGCTCGGCTCGCTCGCTCCTGCCTCCGGCCCGCTCGCGGCCGGCGGCACCAGCTACCCGGCCCTCTCAGCCGAGGGTCGCCTCATCCCACAGCGAGATCAGACAGCGCGCCCGTCGCTGCGCAGCGTCCGACCCAGCTCCCGCCTGCGAGATCGCCAGCACCGGCGCCAGAGCCACGACCCACGCAGTGATGCGCTCGGCGTCGAAGCAAGGGACGAGCTGGGCAAGCTCCTCAGCCGCTCGAAGCACACCAGCGCGCGTGGGCGCCTCACCACGAAGGACCCAGTCGATCGCGTCGAAGTGCGAGTCCCCGAGGCACGCGCGGGGATCGATCGCCACGACCGAGCCACCACGGCCGCGAAGCACGTTGCCGGGGTGAAGATCCCCGTGGACCAGCCGAGCAGGCGGCTCGGGGTCGCTCGCCAACGCGACGGCCAATCGCTCCGCCTCATCCAAGGTCTGCGGGCCCACGAGCTGATCACCCCCTGCCTCGATGCGTCGCCGCGTCAAGCCGAACAAGAACTCCACGCGCTCGACGAGAGACGGGACGTGCACGGAGGGCACTTTGACTGAGCTGGTCAAGTCGCTCAGCAGTGGCGCGACCTCGACGAGCTGCCAGTCGTCCTCAACGAGGGGCGTGCCCGGCGAAACACCCGCCAAAAGAAGGGCTCCGTCGGCCTCGTCCGCAGCCAGCAACTCGACCACGTGCGGTAGGCCCGCCCAGCAGCGGAGAGCGTCAGCCTCCCAACGCCCAATCTCCGCGTCCGGACACAGCTTCACCACCACCGGCGCACCCGCCCGCGAGCCCCGGAAGACCACCGAGGTACCGCCTGCGGAGACCTCTTCCAGATCCAGGCCCCACGCCTCTTCCAGCTCCTGCAGTCTGCCGGGGAGGTCGTCCAGCCAACTTCCAACACTCTCGCCGAAGCGCGCCGCCAGCCGCAGCTTCACCGCCGGGTCCAACCGCAGCGACAGCGCACGCGCAGCCTGCTCGTCCACGGCCACAGCATCCACGACCGAGAAGGAGCGGGCTCCGCCCACACCCGACACCGCTCGGAGACCAGGGGAGTGCTGGCCTCCTCACGGCGCGCCGAGACGGCTACCGGACCGAGGGGCGGGCCGCAAGGCGGGACAGCGTGCCTTGCAGCCCACCCCTCGCCCCGGCAGGGTGGAACCCGCGCCGCGAGGAGACCAGCACGAGGGCACCCGTGACGTGGAAGACCCCACGACGAAGTGGATCACCACCGCAACAACAGGCCAGCAACAAGCAGGGGTCAACGGCGGTCAATCTCGGGCACCCTAGACCGACCCGGCTCGCAGGTCAGAGCCACCTTCCTCAGGCGTCCCGCTGGTTCCCAAGCTGAATACGCGGGTTCGATTCCCGTCATCCGCTCAGAAGACGAAGGCCCAGCTCACACGGTGTCCACACCGGAGCTGGGCCTTCGTCGTTCCTCGATCGACGTCTGTCGTCTCCCTCGGTGCCCTCTGCCGCTCGGCCGGCCCCGCGCACGGCCGAGCACGTCGGCGCTCTGGTCCTCGCCTTTCTCACCACGGCGTTCGGCCCACCGAGCGAGCCGTCCATGCCGAACCCGGCGCACGAGACACGATCCCTCACGCCGAGCCGACGTGGTGTCCGACCGCGGCGAGGTGGGCGGCGTGATGTTCGGTGCGTCCGAGAAGACGGGCCGCAACGGTCCGGGGCTGCTGCATGTCGTCGTCGACGATCCGGACGAGCGCCGTGCGCATGGGCAGTGCCGCGACCCGGGGTGGGCAGCGCTCGCCGACGCGGGCGGCCCGGCCGCTGCGCGACGCTCGCACGGTCACACCCCACACCTGGAGGACACCGTGCGCACTCCCACCCCCTTCGCCCCGGCCCGACACCTCGACCCGCTGCTCAGCGTCGAGGGGGCGGGCGACCGCTACCACTGCCCCGACCTCACCAGCCTCGACGCGCACCTCGCCCGGCTGCGCCGCCGCATCGACCGCGACGGCGGCCGGAACCCGGCGGTCGTCGCGACCTGGCGCGCCGACCTCGACCGGCTGCTCGACCGCCGCGCCTGGCTCACCCTGCCGGTGCTCGACGAGCGGGCGAGCCCGGCAGTGACCGCGCCGTCGGCGAGGTCCCGCACAGCAGGCCACGCGGGGCCCGCCATCGACCCGCGACACCACCGCGCGGGGGTCGGTCGGGCACTGACCGAGCACGCCGCCACCCGGCTCCGGGAGCGGGGCAGCACGGTCGCGATGGTCGAGACGGGCGGGGATCCCGGGCACCCACCCGCCCGGGGCCTCTACGAGCGGGGCGGTGACACGCCCCTGCCCTGCGTGCGGTACTTCCGCACCCTGTGACACCCCCGAGCCGAGGCCCCTACCCGTTCGCGCGGATCCGGCCGGTAATCGACGGGCTGCACCGGACCGGGAACCCAGAGGCGCTGCGGGCGGCGTGGCGGAGCGGCGCGCCACGCACGACGCCCCGGGCCCGCGCCGTGCTCCGTGGCGCCGCCCTGCTCCACGCCTACCTGGAGGAGCCGTGCTCAGGCGACCCGCGCGACCAGCCCGTCGAGGACGCCGACGTGCGCCGCGGGCACCCGGACGTCGAGCGCCGTCCCGTCGAGGGCGAAGTCGAAGAAGGAACAGCAGGCGCTCTCCCGCGCGACGAGGTCGGCGGCGTCGGCGTCCCGCTCGGGGCGCAGCGTCAGCCGCAGGTGGCCGGCGGCCACGCGGACCGCCTCGGTGACGCCGGTCGACAGCAGCTCGTCGAACTCCGCCACCCGCAGCGGACGCTCGGCGGTGGGCAGCGTGCACGCCTCCGGAACCCAGCTCGTCATGCCGCCACGGTAGGCCGATGAGTTCCGCGCCGACCGGCGGTCGGAAGGGGGACATCCGAGGCAGGAGAGGACGGCACCCGATGCGCGAGATCGTGGTCTCCGAGTTCACGACCCTCGACGGCGTGATGGAGGCGCCCGGCGGCGAGCCGTCGCACCCGCACACCAACTGGGTCTCCGAGCACGGCACCCCCGAGTTCTTCGAGTTCAAGTACCGCGAGGTGGTCGAGGCGGGCGGGCTGCTGCTCGGCCGGACCACCTACGAGAGCTTCGTGGGCGCGTGGCCGCAGCGCGAAGGGGAGTTCGCGGAGCGGATGACGGCGCTGCCCAAGTACGTCGCCACCTCCCGCCCGCAGGAGCTGACGTGGAACGCGCGCCCGCTGGTGGGCGAGGTCGTCGACGCGGTGACCGAGCTGAAGAAGGGCGACGGCGGGCCGCTGCTGGTCAACGGCAGCGCCACGCTGGTCCGGACCCTGCTCGCCGCCGGTCTGGTCGACGAGCTGCGGCTGCAGGTCTTCCCGGTCGCGATCGGCGGCGGCCTGCGGTTCTGGCCCGAGGACCGGTCCAAGGTGTCGCTGCACCTGGCCGACGTCACCCGCTACGGCGACGTCCTGGTCCAGACCTACCGGGCCTGACCGTCACGATCGCGCACCAGCCGGGCGGGTGCCTTCCGCCGCCACGCCTCCTCGACGAGCTCCGCGAGCTGCGCCGGGTCGATCTCCGTCAGGTCGACGAGGATCGAGCCGTACCCGTCGTAGTGCGGGGTGGTGAAGAAGGCCGGATCGCCCGAGGCGAGCAGCGCCTCCTTCTCGTCCGTGCCGCACACCAGCATCAGCCCGCCCTCCGCCTCCGTGCGCAGCCGGGCGAAGCCCTTGCCGCGGACCTTCAGCGCGGGTGTGCGGTAGGAGGTCGAGACCTCGACCTCCGGCAGGGCGGTCGCGATCGCGACGACGTCGTCCCAGGTCATGGGGTCGATCCTCGCCGACGGGGCACCCGGCGTCGTGGAGGAAACGGATCTCAGGCCGGCGTGTTCGCGGCCAGGAACTCGGCGACCGCCTTCTGCGCCATCGGGACGCTGTCGGGGTCCTTCCACGACTCCAGCAGCGACGCGTTCGGCGCCAGCCGGGCCAGCGTGCGCGAGGCCGCCTGCGGGTGGAACTCGTCGTTCCCCATGAGCACGAGGATCGGGTGGTCGAAGCGCTCGACGTCGGCGTCGGAGACGCTCCACAGCACGTCGTCGCCGCCGTAGAGGTTGTCCCGGAGGCCGGCGAGGTCCTCGGCGGGGATCCCGCGCTCCTCCCCCCAGCCCCGGACCATCTCGTGGAACCGGTCCCGGTTGTCGGACAGCCCGATGGGCTGCAGCGCCACGGCGGCCGCGATCCGGTCCGGCGCCGTGCGCAGCAGGTTCGCGATGAACGCGCCCCCGATGCACATGCCCAGCACGTGCGCCCGTTCGACGCCCGCGTGGTCGAGCACGGCGAGCTGGTCGGCGGTGTAGGTGTCCCACCCGTCCGATGCCGAGACCGGGCCGGAGGAGCCGCCCCCGGCATTGCGCTGGTCCATCGCGATGACCCGGTAGAGCGGCGCGAGCTCGTCGACCGGGTTCCACGGGGCGCGCTGCCAGGCCTCGATGGTGGACCGCAGCCCGCCGGGGGCCAGCAGGAGCACGGGGAAACCGGAGCCGTGCTCCTCGTAGTGCAGGGTCACCCCGTCGCGGGTGAAGGTCGGCATCGGTGCTCCTCGGCTCTCAGCGGACGTGCCGGCGCCGACGATGCCCGGCCGCGGGCGTCGGCGCATTCGCGAGGGCGACCACGCCCGCGACCGAGACCACGAGGCCCGCCGCGAAGGGGACGAGCCAGCCGTGCCGGATCGGGTCGCCCAGCAGCACGATGCCCACCAGCCCGGGGACGATCACCTCGGTCACCGAGAACACCGCCGTGACGCCGGCGAGGTTGCCGATCGCCAGCGCCCGCGAGTAGCAGGTGATCCCGACGACCCAGAACACCCCGATGAGGTAGGTCGCCGGCTGGCCCGCGAGCTGGCCCACGTCGAACCCGGCGTCGGGCGCCAGGTGCACGGCGCGGACCGCGAGCGAGGTCCCGCCGAAGCCCAGACCGGCGATCAACGACAGGGGCCAGGCCACGGGGAGCCGCCACACCGCGATCGCGGCGACGGCCAGCGCCGCCACCGACGAGGCCAGCACGACGATCGCGGTGCCGGAGAAGTCGGCCGGCGCCTCACCGCCCGCGCTCCCGGCGACCACGCCGAGGCCGAGGACACAGGCCCCCACGCCCACCTTGTCGATCGTGCGCAGCCGGACCCCGTAGAGCCCCCACGTCGCGACCGCCGTCAGGGCGATGGACAGGCCGAGCGCGGCCTGCACCGCGAAGACCGGCAGGTGCCGCAGCGCGACCACCGTGCAGATCCAGCCGAGACCGTCGACCAGCAGACCGGCCACGTACAGCGGGCGCAGGGCCAGGTGCGTGCGCGACTCGGTGTGCTGCGCGGCGGCCGACTGCAGCAGCCCGGCTCCGCTGTTGAGGACGGTCGCGCAGAACGCGAACAGCAGGCCGGTCAGCACGGGTGCACGCCTCGGGCCACCTCACCACCGTGGCACGGCGGCGGGCCGCCGGCAGCTCACACGCGGGTGCGGTCGACCTCGACGACGCCGCGCGGGGCCGGGACTTCGAAGAACCCGCTCATGAGCCCGCCGGGGACCGCGGCCTGCTCGTAACGGGCCGCGCGGGCCTCCTGCAGCCGGGCGCGAGGCTTCTCGGACAGGTGCACGAACAGCAGGACGAACGCCGTACCGACCAGCGCGGGGATCCCGATCAGCAGCACCGGCCACCCGAAGGCGAGATACGCGACGACGACCGCCGCGGCCTCGAGACCGATCACCAACCCTGCCAGCCGACCCACCGCGGGATCCTCCTCGACACTCGTCCCGTACGGCGCCCGCGTCCGCGGGCGCCGCAGTCGACTATCGGTCGGCGGATGCGGGACGTCACGCCGAGTACGGGAGCCGAGACGCAACCGAGACCCGGATCGGGTGACGGGCCACCCGACGGCCTCCTCCCGGCCACGCTCAGGACACCGAACCGGTCCACCCAGAACGCAGCCGCCGCCGCGTGCGAGACGCGTTATGGATCCACAACGCTGTTCAGGGGGCTCCTCGGACGCACTGTGGATCCATAACGCTGAAGACTGAGGGGCGCGTTCGGGGCGCATGCGCCAGGCGGGCGGGCGGACCGGAGGGGGGTGCCCAGGACGTCCTACGCCGCCGGCCTCCCCCGTCGAGCACGCTATGGATCCATAACGCTGCCAGTTGGCCCCGTCGACCGCGTTATGGATCCACAACGCCGCCAACGGGCCCCGTCGAGTGCGTTATGGATCCCCAACGCCGCCAGCGGGCCCCGTCGAGCACGCTATGGACCCATAACGCTGCCAGTTGGCCCCGTCGAGCACGTTATGGATCCACAACGCTGCCACCGCGCCCGCCTGAGAGCGCTATGGATCCATAACGCTGCTCAGGGGGCTCCTCGGACGCGGTATGGAGCCATGACGCTGGAGGGGGAGGTGGGTCAGGGGGCGGCGGACGGGGCGGCGCTGCTCGAGGGGGCGGCGGCGACGCTGCTGGTCGGGCTGCCGTCCGTCGACGGGGTGGAGGGGCCGGGGTCGGTCACGGGGTCGCCCCCCGGGTTGCCGGTGTTCCCGCCGCCGGTGTTCCCGCCGCCGGTGTTGCCACCGCCCGCGGTGTCGCCGCCCGTGTTGCCGCCGCCGGTGTTGCCGCCCGCGGTGTCACCACCGGTGTTGCCGCCACCGGTGCTCCCGGTGCCGGTGTTCTCGCCGCCCGTGCCGACGGGCGAGGAGGGAGGCGGGCCCGGTGCCGGGGGGCCGGGGACGACCGGCCCCGGCGCCGGGACGACGGGCGCAGCGGGGGCGGCTCCGCCCGCCGCCGGAGGCCGTGCCCCACCCCCGGCGGGCGAGGTGGCGGTGCGGCCGGCGTTCGCGTTGCCGCCCGACCCCGCGGACCCGGTCTGCGCGGAGGGCGCCCGGACCGCGGTCGTCGGATCGAGGGTGGCCGCCGTCCTGGTGGGGTCCGCGGCCGAGACGCCGGAGGCCGGCACGTTCATCCCGCCGACACCGGTGCTCACGGCGGGCGCGGCCGAGGGCCAGAACACTGCCGCCGCCACCACTCCCACGGCGGCGAGCGCCCCGCCCAGCCCGACCAGCAGGCCGACCGGCATGCGGCGACGGCCGTCGGGCTCCGGGTCGTACTCCCAGTCCGGGTTCGCGGGCGCGGCACCGGGCAGCCCGGGACGCGGCGGGGGACCGGCGGGTGCCCAGCCGCCGGTCGCCGACGGGGACGGGGCCGGGCCCACGACGGCGACCGGGCCGGTCGCGCCGGGGTCGGGCGAGCCGATCGCCACGGTGGCGCCGATGAGCGCGGGCAGCGAGCCCGAGGGGGAGCCGGTGAGCGCGCTCGGCGAGGGCGCCTCGAACCCGCCGGTGGCCGTCGCGGCGCCACCGGGCACCGGGGCCAGCGCCACCGCGGGCCAGGACGCCGTGGGGCGCGGCGAGACGGCGAGCGCCGCCCCCTTCGCGATCGCGTTCTTCGGGTCGGTGTCGACGGCGACGGGCCGACCGAGCTCCTGCGACACGAGCTGCCCGACCAGCGGCACGCGCGAGGACCCGCCGACGAGCAGCACGGCGTCGAGCGCCGCCGGCTGCAGCCCGGCCGAGGCGACGGCCCGACGGAGCGCCCCGACCGTCTCCGCGACCCGGTCCCGGATGACGTCCTCGAACTCGCTGCGGTGCAGCCGGACCGAGCCGCGGTGGCCCGGCAGCAGGACCGGGATCGCGGTCTCGGTGTCCGCCGACAGCGCCTCCTTGGCCTCGGTGCACTCGCGACGCAGCCGGGCGACGGCGGCGAGCACGGCGGGATCGGCCTCGTCGAGACCCTCGAATGCCTCCGGCAGCCCGGCGACGACGTGGTCGAACACCACCTGGTCGAAGTCGACCCCGCCGAGCCGCTCGATCCCCTCCGGCCGCCCCTGCAGGGCGAAGTGGGAGCGGTCGGTCTTGCGCACCACGGCGGCGTCGAAGGTGCCGCCGCCGAGGTCGTAGACGGCGATGGTGGAGCCCGCGGCCACCCGCTCGCCCGCCGCGTAGTGCAGGGCCGCGGCCTGGGGCTCCGCCAGGAAGGTCACCGCGAGGCCCTGCCCGTCGAGCGCCTCGGCCATCAGCTCCAGCTTGTGCTGGCCCCAGGAGGCGGGGTGGGTGAGGGCGATCCGCTCGGCGGGACCGCCCTCGCGGTCGGCGACCTCGTCGACGATCCAGCGGACCAGCCGGGCGCACAGCTCCTCCGGCGCCCAGCTCCGCCCGCCGACGACGATCGGCGTCGCGTCCCCGACGCGGCGCTTGAACTCGCGGACGACCCGGTCCGGGTCGGTCACCGCGCGGCGCTCGGCGGCGTCGCCGACCAGCACCTCGCCGTCGGGTCCCACGAACAGCACCGAGGGGACGTCCGTGCGGCGCCCGGAGAGCGCGACCATCTCCGGGGCGACCCAGTGCTCACCCGCCGGCCGGCACACGGCCGCCGCACTGTACGTCGTACCCAGGTCGATGCCGAGCTGGTAACCCATCGTCGTTCCCCCCGCCGGTCCCCGGCAGCTCTGCCCCCGGGCGCGCCCCCGCACGCCTGCTACGCCATCGCGTGGCGGCACCGCGCCGTTATCGTCCCCGACCCCCTGCTGACACGATCGGGTGACGCCTGGGGGTGCCGGGCCCCGGAAGCCCCTAACGGGCCCCGCCCCGATCCCCTATGCCACCCGGTGGCGAACCGTGCCCGATCCCCGATGGCGGCCCTGCCCCGCGCTCCTACCTTTCGGATCAACGCCAGCCGGGGTCGCCCGGCGCGACACCGACACGATCCACGGAGACGATCCCCATGACGCTTCTCGAGTTCCTCCTCAAGCTCATCGGCAACGACGAGGAGTCCCTTGAGCTCCAGCAGGACTTCCGCGAGAACCCGTACGAGACGCTGCGCGACGCCGGCCTCGAGGACCTGACGGCCGAGGACGTGCACGACGCCCTCGTCCTGATCCAGGACAACGACACCGCCTCCTTCGACCGCAACTACGACACCGGCAGCAACCACCTGGTCGCGGCCGCGGCGGCCCCGCACCACGGCGGCGGGCACCACGAGGGTGGCCACGACGGCCACAAGGGCGCGGTCGACTACATCAACCGGTACGTCACCAACAACTACGTCGACGACCGCGACACCATCGTCGACAACTCCGTGAACCAGCACATCGACACCGACGGCGGCGACTTCCGCCAGACGATCGACACCGACGTGGTGACGGCCTCCGGCGACGGCGCGGTCGCGGCCGGCGGCGACATCGAGGACTCGGTCGTCACCACGGGCGACGACAACATCGTCGGCGACGACAACAACGTGGTCGAGGGCGACGGCAACACCACGGCCTTCGGCACGGGCAACGCCAACAGCGCGTCCTTCGAGGACGTCTCGGTGGACGAGGGCGGCGCGCTCTCGGTCGGCGGCTCGGCGACCGGCGACCACGACGTCTCCGACTCGTACAACTCGGTCAGCAACGAGACCAACACGAGCGTCGACATCGAGGACTCGTACAACCAGAGCTCCGAGGTCTCCGTGTCGGAGGAGACGAACTCCTACTCGGAGACCAACACCGACATCGACACCGAGACCAACGTCCTGAGCAACAACGAGGTCGACGTCGAGGTCGGCTGACCTCCCGCTCCCCCTCCCTCACGACCTCACGACCTTCACGGAGACGACTGACATGGCTTCCCCCCAGACCCTGATCGAACTGCTGCTGAGCCTGCTCAAGGACCCGGAGGCCGCCGAGGCCTTCAAGGCCGACCCGGCCGCCTACATCGAGGGCTGCGGCCTCACCGAGTTCACCGCCGAGGACGTGCACGACGCCGCGCTCCTCATCCAGGACAACGACGACTCGGACTTCGAGCGGAACCACAACACCGGCGGCAACCACCACCACACCCCGCCGCCGCCCCCGCACAAGGAGCCGCACGAGTCGGACCACGAGCACGCGGTCAAGTACCTGAACACGTACGTCACCAACACCTGGATCGACGACCGCGACACCATCGTGGACAACTCGATCAACCAGCACATCGACACGGACGGCGGGGACTTCCGCCAGGACATCGACATCGACGCGGTGACCGCGTCCGGTGACGGGGCCGTGGCCGCCGGCGGCGACATCGAGGACTCGACGGTCACGACCGGCAACGGCAACGTGGTCGGTGACGGCAACAACGTGGTCGACGGCGACGACAACACCACCGCCTTCGGCAACGGCAACGCCAACAGCGCCTCCTTCGAGGACGTGTCCGTCGACGACGGCGGGGCGCTCTCGGTCGGCGGCACGGCCTCCGGCAACTACGACGTCGACAACTCGGGCAACGAGTACTCGACGGAGACCAACAACTCGACCTCGGTCGACGACTCGTACAACGTGGACAACGACTTCGAGTCGAACGTCTCGAGCGACGACACCGACATCACCAACACGAGCTCCGACACCGAGACCAACATCGGCAGCAACAACGAGCTGGTCCTCGACGCCTGACACGCCTCCCGCGTGACCGGACGCCCCGACACCCTCACCCGAGGGTGTCGGGGCCTTCGTCGTGGACGCGGTCGGCGTGTAGGCAGAATGTGGCGGACAGGCGTCCCGGCGGCCGGGACCGGAGAGGACGACGATTCGGTGGCGGTACCGGCAGCGGTCCAGCTGGTCGATCTGGCGCTCAAGGCCACGACGGCCTACGAGCGCCCCGACCTCGCCGTCCGGCTGCAGGCGACCCGCGCCCGGCTGGCCGACCCGAACGTGCGGGTGCTGATCGTCGGGGAGTTCAAGCAGGGCAAGAGCCAGCTGGTGAACGCGCTGGTCAACGCCCCGGTCTGCCCCGTCGACGACGACATCTCCACCGCCGTGCCCACCGAGGTCCGGTTCGCCGAGACCACCACGGTGACCCTGGTGAAGGTGCCGCCGGGGGCGCAGGAGGGCGCGGAGCCCGTCGAGGAGCGGACGGTCGTCGAGACCTCCCGGCTCGCCGACTTCGTCTCCGAGGCCGGTAACCCCGAGAACCGCGCCGGCCTGCACCACGCCGAGGTCACCCTGCCGCGCAAGCTGCTGCAGAGCGGCCTGGTGCTCGTCGACACCCCCGGCGTCGGGGGGCTGGGCTCCGCCCACGGCGCCGCGACGATGGCCGCCCTGCCGACCGCCGACGCCGTCGTCCTGGTGTCCGACGCCGCGCAGGAGTACACCGCCCCGGAGATCGACTTCCTGCGCTCGGCGACGGGCCTGTGTCCCAACGTCGGGTGCGTGGTCACCAAGACCGACCTCTACCCGCACTGGCGCAAGATCGTCGAGCTCGACAAGGGCCACCTGCAGCGGGCCGGCGTCGAGGCCGAGATCTACCCCGTGTCGTCGGCGCTGCGGCTCGCGGGGGCCGAGACCGGCGACGCCGAGCTGATGAGCGAGTCCGGGTTCGCGCCGCTGGTCGGCTTCCTGCTGCGCAAGGTCGTCGCCCGGGCGGACGACCTGGACCGGCGCTCCACCAGCCAGGACGTGCGGGCCGTCGCCGAGCAGCTCTCCGCGCAGTTCACCGCCGAGCTCGCCGCGCTGGAGGACCCGGGCAAGGCCGAGGCGCTGGTCGAGGAGCTGACCCGGGCCAAGGCCCGGGCGGACGACCTGCGGCAGCGCTCGGCGCGTTGGCAGATCACGCTCAACGACGGCGTCGCCGACCTGATCTCCGACATCGAGTACGACCTGCGGGACCGGCTGCGCGCGGTCACCCGCGAGGCCGAGCAGCTGCTCGACGACGCCGACCCCGCGGACATCTGGGACCAGTTCGCGCAGTGGTTCCACCAGCAGGTGAGCCAGGCGACGTCCGCGAACTACGTGTGGACGGCGCAGCGCGCCCGCTGGCTCGCCGAGCAGGTCTCCGAGCACTTCGCCGAGGGCGCCGACGCCGCCCTCCCCGAGATCCACATCGATGGGAGCCGGCTGGGCGGCTCCGTCCAGGCGCTCGAGCAGCCGGAGGGCGAGAAGTTCGGGCTCGGGCAGAAGCTGTTCGTCGGCATGCGCGGCGGCTATGGCGGCCTGCTGATGATCGGCCTCGCGACGAGCTTCGCGGGCCTCGCCCTGCTCAACCCCTTCTCGATCGCCGCAGGCCTGCTCTTCGGCGGCAAGACCGTGCGCGACGAGCGCAGACGGCTGCGCGAGCGGCGCCGGGCCGAGGCGAAGACCGCGGTGCGCCGGCACATCGACGAGGTGACCTTCCAGGTCGGCAAGGACTCCCGCGACACCCTGCGCCGCGCCCAGCGCCAGCTGCGGGACCACTTCACCGTGCTGGCCGAGGAGCTGTCGGTGTCGCTCGCGACCTCGGTGTCGGCGGCGCAGAGCGCGGTGAGCTCGGACGTCTCGGGCCGGCAGAAGCGGATCGAGGACCTGAAGGCCGAGATCACCCGGGTCGAGTCCCTGGCGAAGCGGGCCCGGGCGCTGGTGGACGAGAAGTGAGCGAACACTCCACCCTCCGGACCCCGGCGCAGCCCGCCGGTCTGGGCGCCGAGGTGCGCACCCTGCTCCGCCGCACGATCGACGTCTACGCCGACAGCCCGCAGGCCGTCGGCTGGCTGCGCCAGCACCTGGGCCGGTTCGAGGAGCCGCTGCGCGTGGCGATCGCGGGCAAGGTCAAGGCGGGGAAGTCGACGCTGCTCAACGCCCTCGTCGGTGAGGAGATCGCGCCGACGGACGCGGGGGAGTGCACCCGGGTCGTCACCTGGTACCAGGACGCGCCGGCGCCGCGGGTGCAGATGTTCCCGCGCGCGGGGCCGCCGCGGCAGCTCACGATCGCCCGGTCGCAGGGCGCCCTGCAGCTCGACCTCGGCGGGCTGCCGGCCGAGCAGGTGGACCGGCTCGTCGTCGACTGGCCGTCGCAGTACCTGCGGACCACGTCGCTCGTCGACACCCCGGGCATCGCGTCGCTGTCCGCCGACGCCGCCGCACGCGCGGGCGCCTTCCTCGCGCCCGAGGACTCGCCCTCGCAGGCCGATGCCGTCGTCTACCTGATGCGCCACCTGCACAGCACGGACGTGCGGTTCCTCGAGTCCTTCCTGGACCGCGGGGTGGCGCGGGCGACCCCGGTGAACACGATCGCCGTGCTGTCCCGGGCGGACGAGATCGGCGTCGGGCGGCTCGACGCGCTCACCTCGGCCCGGCGCATCGCCCGCCGCTACCGGGCGGACCCGAAGATCCGCGGGCTGTGCCAGACCGTCGTCGCGGTCGCCGGGCTGTTGGCCCAGACCGGGCGCACCATGCGGCAGGACGAGTACGCGGCGATGGCCGCCCTCGCCGGGATGCCGCGCGCGGAGCTCGACGCCCTGCTCCTGTCCGCGGACCGGTTCGCGAACCGCGAGGTGGAGGGGGCGCCCGCGCCGGAGGTGCGGGGCCGGCTCGTGGAGCGGTTCGGGCTCTTCGGCGTCCGGCTCGGCACCACGCTGGTCCGCCAGGGCGTGACGGACCCGTCGGCGCTGGCCGCCGAGCTCGTCCGGCGCAGCGGGCTCGAGGAGCTGCGCTCGGTGCTGGCCACGCAGTTCGCCGAGCGCCGCGAGCTGCTCAAGGCGCGGTCCGCGCTGCTCGCCGTCGAGCTCGTGCTGCAGCGCGAGCCGCGCCCGACGGCGCAGCCGATCGCCGCGGAGATGGAGCGGATCCTCGCCGGTGCCCACGAGTTCGTCGAGCTGCGGATGCTGTCGGCGCTGCGGGCCGGCACCGTCACCTTCCCCGCCGACGCGCTGCCCGACGCCGAGCGTCTCCTCGGCGGCGACGGCAGCGGCGTCGCCGCCCGGCTCGGTCTCGACGCCACGGCGGGGCCGGACGAGCTGCGCGCCGCCGCGCTCGACGCCGTGGTCCGCTGGCAGCGGCGGGCGGAGAGCCCGCTGGCGAGCAGGGCGACGGCCGACGCGGCCCGGGTCGTGGTGCGCAGCTGCGAGGGGATGCTCGCGCGGTTGCGCTGACGCCCGGGGCGCTCCTCAGCCGACGATCCGCTTGAGCTGTGCGAACAGCTCGCCGCGGCTCGTCGACCCGAGCCGCTGGCGCATCCGGGCCACGTGGTGCTCCACGGTCTTGGCCGAGATGAACAGCTTCTCGCCGATCTGCTTGTAGGTCAGGCCCTCCAGCACCAGCGCCGCGACCTCGCGCTCGCGGTCGGAGAGCTGGCCGTCGGCGGGCTCGTCCTCGACCGGCGGACCGGCCGGCGCCCCGGTCTGCTCGGTGCCGGGTTCCTGCGGCCGGGCCGGGGCCGGCGGCGCCTGCTGGCCCTGCAGCGCCCGGGCACAGGTCAGCAGCGCGCTCATCGCCTTGCGGTCGTCCGTGCGGATCGCGGCCTGGCCGGCGAGCTTGCCGCCGTCCCAGGACAGACCGACGGCGTGCAGGCCGCGCGCGGCGGCCTCGACCGCCGCGGGGTCGACCCGGGAGTCGAGCAGCGCCACCCAGTGCGGGGCCGCGACGGCCATGGCCTCGGCGAACCGGCTGCCGCAGGCCGCTCCCTGCAGGGCCGCGGCGTGCGCGGCGGCCTCCTCGCGGTCCTCGGTGAGGATGGCCGCGTGCAGTCGGGCCCAGTGCAGCGGGGCGGCCCACAGCGGCGGGCTGCCGAGCCGACCGAGCAGGGCCTCGGCCTCGTCGAGGTGTGGGCGGACCCAGCTCGGCTCGCGCAGCCGGGTGGCGGCGATCGCCAGCTCGCCCAGCGGCTGCAGCACGAAGAGGTCCACGGGGTGGCGCACGATCGCCTCGCGGGCCCGGCCCCAGAGCGGCATGAGGGAGGCGAGGTCACCGGCGCGGCGGGCGAGGGCGACCTCCAGCGCGGAGGCGAGCAGCTCGTCGCGGGGTTCGAGCGCGTCCCGGCCCACCGCGTCGAGATGACCGCGCGCGGAGGCGAAGGCGCCCCGGTTCAGGGCGATCCAGCCGAGCAGGAGCCGGTGCCGGGCCGCGGCCGCGGGGCCGCCCAGCCGGACCGTGACGGCCCGCTCCAGGAGCGACCTCGCGACGTCGAGCTCCCCGGTCTGCACCGCCACCAGCGCGGCGAGGGCGGCCGGGGTGTCCGGCAGCAGCGCCGCCCGGGTGGACGACTCGAGCAGTGCGGCAGCCCGCGCGAGCTGGGAGAGCGCCCGCGTCGGCGAGCCGGTGACCGAGTCGAGCACCCCCTGGGCGGTGAGCTCCTCGGCCCCGGCGAGCAGGGTCGGCGGCCGCGCGGGACCACCGGTGGGCGCGCCGCCGCCGAAGCCGGGTGGGGCGCCCAGGACGGCGCCGGCCGACGCCGGGGGACCGCTCGGGACCGCCGGCGGGGCCGGGGCCCGGAGCGCGGCCCGCGCCTCGTCGAGCGCCCCCGTGCCGACGAGGGCGGGGATCGCGAGGGCCGTCGGTGCCCCCGCCCCGGCCATCCAGCGGTACAGCTCGGCGCTGCGGGCGAGCATGCCGCGGTGCGCGAGGACCGCCGCGGCGACGGTGCCGGCCCGCAGCGCGTCGTCGACGTCGACCCGGTCCAGTGCGGACAGGACCTGGTCGGCCTCGGCGAGGGCGTCGTCGAGCCGGCCGGCCCGGATCGCCGCTTCTGCGCGGCGCGAGGCCAGCGGCAGCGCGGGGGCCCCGGCGGCCACGGCGGCGGCGTAGAAGGGTCCGGCGTCCTCGTCGGCGGCGGTGCGGGCGAGCTCGTCGCCGGCGGCGGTGAAGACCTCGGCGGACCGGACGCCGGTCGCGCCGGTGCCGAGCATCCCGCGCGCCGCGGTGAGCACGCTCCCGCCGCGGTCCAGCTCGATCTCGGCGAGCGTGCGGCGGATCTCCAGGCGCCGCGCCTCGGGCGTCACGCGCAGGATCGCGCTCGTGACGAGCGGGGCCGGCCCGCCGGACGGGGTGAGGACGGCCGCGGCGCGGGCCTCCTCCACGAGCTCGTCGACCTCGTCGATGCCCCCGCCCGCGGAGTCGAGCAGGCCGAGCAGGGGGACCAGGACCTCGGCGTCGAGCGGGGCGCCCAGGGCGACCGCGATCGCCAGCTCCCGCACCCGGGCGTCGAGCGCCCAGAGCCGGTGCCCGAGCTGGTCGAGCAGCCCGGTCGGCACCGGCACGCGGACCGACCCGGGCGGGGTGTCGCGCAGCAGCCGGGCGCGGTTCTGCGGCCCGATCCGCTCGACGATCTCGGCCAGCATCCGGTCGACCAGCGCCGGCAGGCCGGCGGTCTTCGTGTGGACGTGCTCGACCAGGGCATCGGCGGCGGGCGCGCCGAGCAGGCGCGCGGCCCGGGCCGCCACCCCGGTGCGGTCGAGCGTGCCGAGCAGCAGCGGGGGACGGTGGGTGCTCAGCGCGGCGCCGAGGGCGGCCAGCTGCGGGCCGCGGGGCCAGGGTCGGCGGGCGACGACGAGCCGAGCGCCGGGCCGGGCGGCCCGCTCGCACAGGAGGTCGAGGGTGCGCCCGGGGAGCTCGTGGGCGTCGTCGACGACGAGGGGGGCGTCCGGGTCCCCCTCGATTCGCGTCTCGGCCGGGACCGTGACCGATGTGGACCACGCCGCGGCGACGGCGCGCAGGGTCGTGGACTTGCCGGCCCCGGCGGGCCCGACGACGTCGCACACCGTGCCGGCGCCGGGGTCCGCGGCGATCGCGCGGACCAGCCGGCGCGCGGCGGGCGCCCCGGCCAGTGCCTCGCCCGCGTCCGGTTCGGACACCGCTCCACCCCCTTACGGCCCCCCGACCGTGCGACGACCGAGCGTAGCGATCCACAGCGGCCCAGCGCCCCGCCCCCGCATCGGCGCAGGCACGACCCACCGATCGGGTGAGGGTGGCTCTCAGGTACGGCGTGTCCGATGTGGCGTCAGTGCGGAGGCCCGAGGGGATCCGAGGTGGTGTCCGCCGGAGCGCCGGAGGTGCCGAGCAGGTCCTGCCAGGCCGGTCGGTCGACGACGTCGGGGACGGCCTCGGCAGCTCCGCCCGATGGCGCGCTCCGCGTCCGGTCCGATGGTCCACTCCGCAAGCTCCGTGTCCGGTCCGATGGTCCACTCCGCAAGCTCCGTGTCCGGTCCGATGGTCCACTCCGCAAGCTCCGTGTCCGGTTGGCCGCGAGGAACTCGACGGCCCGCGCGGCGTCCGAGCCCGGTTCCGCGACCCGGTCCACGGTCCGGGCCAGCACCGGCCAGGACTCGCCGCCGAGGATGCCGTTGGGCTCCTCGGCCCCGGTGGCCTGCTGGAACTCGGTCACGGCGGCGACGGTGGCCGGGGTGTAGCGGCCGTCGAGGTTCGTGCGCAGCCCGGCGTCGCGCAGCAGGTACTGCGCGGCGAGGACGGCGTCGCCGGTGTCGCCCGCACGCAGCAGCGGCCAGCTCGCCTTCTGCGTGTCCGCCTCCTCGACCCGACGGCCCAGTACCTCCGCCACCTCGCTGCGCAGCCGCGGCAGCATGCCGTAGAGCCGGTCGCCGGGGCAGATCGTGTTCTTGAAGTCGCGGTGCCCGTACAGCTCGGTCGGCGCGATGCCGTACTGGCTGCAGGCGTACGCGCACAGGGCGCGCAGCGAGTCCCACAGCGCGCCGGGCGGGTCCTGGTCGATGTAGGTGCCCTCGTTCTCGATGCCGATCGCCACGACGTTCTGCCCGGTGCAGTGCGCACCCTCGACCTGGCGCTGCCCGATCCGCAGCACCTCGAGCGAGCGGTGCCGGCCCTCCAGCACGAAGCCGCCGCGGCTGATCGTGAAGTGCTGCCCGGTGTCGAGCCAGCCGCGGCTGTCCATGTGGAAGTTCTGGATCGCGCGCGCGACCCGGTCCGCGCCGCCGCGGCTCATGTCCGCGACGTTGGCCGACGCGGTGTGGTGCACGAGGATCTTCACCGGCCGCTGGTTCCAGATCGGCACGATCGCGCTGTTCGGCCGGGCACCCCAGCCCGCGCAGTCGACGATGTCCGGTGCGGCCACGCCGTCCGTCCGGGCATCCCCGGCCGGCATCTCGCCGGCGTGGGCCAGCCCCGGTGCCCCGAGGAACACCCCCGCCGCGAGTCCACCCAGGACGAAGCCGCGGCGCGTGAGGTCGCCCCGCACCGCTCCCGTCACCCCACGCTGACGACCCATCGTGGCCCCCTGCCCGTCCGGATGACCCACGCGGTCACACGAGTCACATCCGCCCCGGTGGAACCTTGGATCACACACGCTCCGTGCACAACCGGTCGACACGAAGGTGTGATCGGCGTCCGGCCAGGCGGTGACGGTTGCCGTGGTTACCGACGAGTAATAAGCTGTGCACAGGAGTTACCCGTCGGTAGGAAGGAGCACCGCGATGGGCCACTACAAGAGCAACGTGCGCGATCTCGAGTTCAACCTGTTCGAGGTGTTCCGGGTCCAGGAGCAGCTCGGGACGGGCGCCTTCGAGGGCGTCGACACCGACACCGCGAAGGGCATCCTGAGCGAGCTGAACGCGCTCGCCACCGGCCCGCTGGCCGAGTCCTTCGCCGACGCCGACCGCAACCCGCCGGTCTTCGACCCGAAGACCCACACGGCCACGCTGCCGCAGTCCTTCAAGGACTCTTACAGGGCCCTGTGGGACGGCGAGTGGTACCGGCTGTCCCTGCCCGTCGAGCTGGGCGGCTTCGGCGTGCCCCCGTCGGTGCAGTGGGCCGCGTCCGAGCTGATCCTCGGCGCCAACCCCGCGCTGTACATGTACATGGCCGGCCCGAACTTCGCCTCGGTGGTGCACGCCAACGGCACCGAGGAGCAGAAGCACTGGGCCGAGATCATGATCGACAAGGGCTGGGGCGCCACCATGGTGCTCACCGAGCCCGACGCGGGGTCCGACGTGGGCGCCGGTCGCACCAAGGCCGTGCTGCAGGAGGACGGCTCCTGGCACCTCGACGGCGTGAAGCGGTTCATCACGTCCGGCGACCAGGACATGACCGAGAACATCATGCACCTGGTACTGGCCCGCCCCGAGGCGCCCGGCCTCGACCCGAGGCCCGGCACCAAGGGCCTGTCGCTGTTCCTCGTGCCGAAGTTCCACTTCGACTCACGGACCGGCGAGCTGGGCGAGCGCAACGGCGCCTTCGTCACCAACGTCGAGCACAAGATGGGCCTCAAGGTCTCGACGACCTGCGAGCTCACCTTCGGCCAGCACGGCGTCCCGGCGAAGGGCTGGCTGCTCGGCGAGGTGCACGACGGCATCGCGCAGATGTTCCAGGTCATCGAGTACGCCCGGATGATGGTCGGCACCAAGGCCATCGCGACGCTGTCGACCGGCTACCTCAACGCGCTGGAGTACGCCAAGGAGCGCGTCCAGGGGCCGGACCTGACCCGGCAGACCGACAAGACCGCGCCGCGCGTCACCATCACGCACCACCCCGACGTCCGCCGCTCGCTCATGACGCAGAAGGCGTACGCCGAGGGCCTGCGGGCGCTCTACCTCTACACCGGCACCTTCCAGGACAAGATCCGGCAGGGTGGCGAGGTCGAGCTGGCCGAGAAGGTCAACGACCTGCTGCTGCCGATCGTCAAGGGCGTCGGGTCCGAGCGGGCGTCGGAGCAGCTGCTGCAGTCCCTGCAGACGCTCGGCGGCTCGGGCTTCCTGCAGGACTACCCGCTCGAGCAGTACATCCGCGACTCGAAGATCGACTCGCTGTACGAGGGCACGACGGCGATCCAGTCACTGGACTTCCTCTTCCGCAAGATCGTCAAGAACAACGGCCAGGCGCTGATGGCCGTCGCCGGCGAGATCCAGGCGTTCCTCGAGAACGAGACCGGCAACGGCCGGCTCAAGGAGGAGCGCGCGCTGCTGGCCACCGCGCTGGCCGACGTCCAGGGCATGCTCGGCACGCTGACCGGCTTCCTCTTCGCGTCGCAGGAGGACGTGAAGAACCTCTACAAGGTCGGCCAGCACTCGGTGCGGTTCCTGATGGCCGTCGGCGACCTGCTCGTCGGCTGGCTGCTGCTGCGCCAGGCCGACGTCGCGCAGAACGCCCTGGCCGGCGACGTGTCGCCCCGCGACAAGGCCTTCTACGAGGGCAAGGTCGGCGTCGCCCGGTTCTTCGCCAGGACCGTCCTGCCGCGGCTGACCGCCGAGAAGGCGATCGTGGAGGCAGCGGACAACGCGCTCATGGAGCTGGACGAGGCCGCCTTCTGACCGGGGCCCGACCCCACCGACGGCGCTCTCGTGCGGCCCTGCCGCGCGAGAGCGCCGTTCGTGCATCCTCGGACGGGCTACTGCGCGATGTAGGACTCCAGCTGCTCGCGCTCCCGCTCCAGGGAGTCGATCCGGGCCTTCACGAGGTCGCCGATCGACACGATGCCGCGCAGCTCGTCCTCGACCACGACCGGCAGGTGCCGCACCCGTCGGTTGGTCATCACGACGGCGAGGTCGCTCGCGCTGTCCTCGGGCGTGCAGGTGGCCACCACGGTCGTCATGATCTCGGAGACGGCCACCTCCAGCAGGGCCGCGCCCTGCTCGTGCAGCTTGCGGACGACGTCGCGCTCGGACACCATCCCCACGAGCCGGCCGTCCTCGACGACCGGCAGCGCGCCGTAGTTCCCCTCGGCCAGACGGGCGAGCAGCGCCGTCACCGTGGCCCCGGGCTCGATCGTCGCGACGGCGTGCCCCTTGCTCCGCAGGACGTCCGCGATGCGCATCCGTGCCCCCGTTCCTCGACGTCGTTGTCCGAGGAGGGTACGAACCGTGAGCCGGATCACGCGAGGGCTGAACGGCGGCTCGCCCCGATCGTCCGACGGCGGATCAGCCGCAGATCACGTTCGGTGACGGGTTGTACTTGACCGTGCGCGTCTTCCGGGTGACCTCGCCGGTCTCGAGGTTACGCATCACCCGCGTGTCCGTGGCCGTGAACCCCGGCGCTCCCTTCGACGGGGTACAGGCCTGGCCCGGCGGGACGGTGATGGTCTGCGGCTCGGTCGGGTTGGTGCGCGGCCCGGTCTCCGAGGTGACCTCGTAGCGCTTGGTCCCGAACATCTTGACCGTGAGGCTCGACGGGGTCCAGAACGTCTGGATGAGCACGCCGGTCGGCCCGTCGTTGCGGAACTTCAGGTCGATGAGGTCGTCGAACACCGTGGCCTCGCGCGCCACCGGGTAGCGGCTGATGTAGAAGCTGTGCTCCTTGTGCGCGACGTCGACCATGCCGGCGAAGTACGCCGCGTTGTACAGCGTGGTCGCCACCTGCGACACGCCGCCGCCGATCCCTCGGGCCGAGTGGCCGTTCTCGATGATGCCGGCCTCGACGTAGCCGTTGGCCGCGTTGCGCGGGTTCGTCCTGGCGTTGAGGCTGAACGTCTCGCCGGGCTGCACGATCGTGCCGTTGATCTGGTCGGCCGCGCGCTTGATGTTCTGGCCCGAGTCGGCCGCGAAGCCGCCGGTGCTGAACGAGCTGATCTCGCCGGTGATGCCGAGCGACGACAGCTTCTCCGTGGTCAGCTCGGCCTTCTGGTCGGCGTACACCGCGACGACGCTGCGCTCGCCGGTCCCGGTCAGCACCGCGACGACGTTCTCGAGGGTCTTGTCGTAGTCGATCCCGCGGCCGTCCTGCGAGGGGACGACGGTCGGGGTGCCGGAGGAGAAGTCCAGGCTCGCGTCCCGGGCGGGCTTCTCGGTCGCGGCGAGCTGCGGCGACGCGACCTCCTTCAGGGCCTCGTCGTTGATCTCCGGGACGAGTCTGGGGCTCGCCGCCGCATCGGCGCGGAAGGTCAGGGCCGTCGCGATGTCCGCGGGCTGCAGGACGGCGTCGGCGCCCTCGCCCTTGATCGTCAGGGGCGCGGAGACGGCCGGCTTCGCGACCTTCTCGATGGCCTGCTGGACGTCGTCGTCGGTGGTGACGGTCGGCTGCGGGATCAGCGGCAGCGCGACCGGGGCACCCGAGGCCCACTCCCGCTCCAGGACCCCGACGGCGGCGGCCAGGTCGAGCGTCTGGCCCGGGACCGGCGGGACGGCGACCGGGGTGGTGCCCTCGAAACGGACGTTGCCCTCGACGGGGGCCTGGTCGACGACCGGCTTGAGCTGCTCGAGCGCGGTGGTGACCGACCGCTCGTCGGCCTTGTTGATCACGCCGGCCTCGTGCTCGGAGAAGAACGACGTGATCCGGGTGATCGGGTTGAGCGGCTGCTCGCCCGCCTGGTCGATGGTGGCCTCGTAGTCCACCTCCAGGCCGGCGGCCTTCGGGTCGATCCGGCTCTGCACCGGGCCTGCGGTGATCTGGACCGGGAGCGACGACCGCGGCTCGATCGCGTCCTGCAGGCGCTGCCGGGCGTCGGCCTTCGAGAGTCCGCCGAGCTCCAGCCCGGCGACCGTGACGCCCCGGGGCACGTTGCCGGCGGAGACCACCAGGTCGGCGACGTAGAGCAGGCCGAGCACGGCCACCACGCCGGCGACGATCAGCAGCGGCTTCCTGCGGCCGCCACCGCCCTTGCCGGAACCGGCCGGGGCATCGCCGGTCGGCGGGGTCCCGGAGGTCTGCGTCGGCGCCGTCGCGCCGCCGGTCGGCATGCGGAACTGCTCGGTCGGCGGGTCGGCCGGACCGGCCGCGGCGCCGGGTCGTCGGACCGGCTGGGCGCCGAGGCGCCGGGTCGGCTGGTCGACGGCCGCCGTGGCACCCGCACGGGGGAGGACCTGGGTGTCCTCGGCGCTCCAGCCGGTCGCGGTGGGGTGGACGGCGGTGGGGCGCTCGTCGGCGGAGCCGGGAGTACCGGTCGAGCCGGCCGGGGCGGGCTGGTCGCCTGCCGGCGGGGTGGCGGTGTCGGCGCTCGACGCGTCGGCCGGGGTCGGGGCGGGGATCGGGGTGCCTGCCGGGGCCAAGCCGGGGGCCGGGACCGCGGAGCCGGCATCGTCCGTGCCCGGGGCCTGCGCGTTCGCCGCGGACACAGGGCCGGTGGCCTGCGTGTCCGGCACAGGTGCGGAGCCGGCGGCCTGCTGGTTCGCCGCGGGCGCGGGGCCCGCGCTCGGCGTCGGAGTCGCCGTGGTGGGGGCCGGCGTGCCCGCGGCGATCCCGGAGGAGTCCGCGGCGGCGGTCCACCCGGGGCCCGTCGCCTGCGCGGCAGCACCGTTCGTGTCGTCGCCCGGGCCGGTCCCGGCGGCCGTGTCCCCAGCGGCCGCGGTGCCGGTCGCCCGGGTGAGACCCGCAGCGGCACCGTTCGCGCCCGCCCCGTTCGCGGCGCCGTTCCCCGCCCCGGGCACGGCTCCGTTCGCCTCGTGGGCAACGCCGTTCCCGTCGCCGGCGGTGCCGTTCCCGTTCGACGAGGAGGTCGCGGCCGGAGCCTCGGCACCCTCGCCCGCCGCACCCTTCGGGCGGGGCGACGGCCGGGTGATCGGCTCGACGGCCGTCGCGGCGGCGCCGGTCGCGCCGGCGCCCTCCCCGCCCTGCTCGCGGGCCTGCGGCGTGGGCCGCGGGGCCGGGGAGAACAACGCGTCGCCGCGCGGGCTGTCCGTGCGCGGGCCCGCGGCCGGTCGGGGGCCGTCCGTAACCGAGCCGGCGGCGTTCCCCCCGCCGCCGGTGCGCTGCTCGTCCACCTCGCCGGGCGAGGGCTGCCGCTCGGGCATCAGGCCGTGTTCCTTCCCCACCGATGTCCACCGTCCCGCGTGCCCCGGGACGGTCGTGCCACGCGCCACGCGCCTACAGGTACAAGCCGGTCCCGTGCTCGGTGCGCTCCGTCGCGACGGCGTGCAGGTCGCGCTCGCGCATCACGATGTAGCTGGAGCCCTGGACCTCGACCTCGTACTGGTCCTCGGGAGCGAAGAGGACCCGGTCGCCCACCTTGATGCTGCGGACGTGCTGGCCGATGCCGAAGACCTCGCCCCAGATCAGCCGCTTGGCGACCTGGGCCGTGGCCGGGATGACGATTCCCGAGGAGCTCCGCCGCTCGCCCGCCGACTCCACAACCTTGATCATGACGCGGTCGTGCAGCATCTGGATCTCGAACTTCGGGTCCGGCACCGGGGTGATGCTACGGGCAGCGCGGACACCGTCACCCGGCGGTGTCGTCTCGGGGACGAGTCGGGCGGGGCGACGGGTCCCGCGGGTCGCCCGAGGTCGCGCCCGGGAACGTGGAGACCCCGTGGAGCTGCCAGGTCGGGGGTCCGACAGCGCCACGGGGCTACCCCAGGATTCGTCCGCCCCCGGCCGGGCGTTACGCCCCCGGTGCCGAAAGACGTTCTTCACTCGTTCGGCGCAGCGCTGCGTCAGGTGGAGGCGAGCAGGTACCGGCCGAAGTGGGGCACGGTGAAGGCGATCTGGCCGCGTTGGGCCGAGAACACCAGGCCCTTCTTGAGCAGGCTGTCCCGTGCCGGGGACAGCGAGGAGGGCTTGCGTTCCAGGTGCTGCGCGATCGTCGAGGTGACGACGGGCTCGTCCGTCCCCTCGGCCAGCTCGGCCATCGCGCGCAGGTACTCACGCTCCGCGGGCGTCGCACGCTCGTACCGCGACCCGAAGAACCCGACCGCCAGCTCGGCCTCCGCCTCCGGCGCGGCCAGCGCGACGTCCTCGGCCCGGATCGGGCTGGTCGGCGCGGCGTCCCAGGCGGCCTTGCCGTAGGCCTGCACGAAGTACGGGTAGCCGCCGGAGCGCTCGTAGAGCTGGTCCAGGGCCTCGGCGTCGAAGGCGGCGTCCTCGCGCTCGGCCGGTGCGATCAGGGCGAAGTCGGCGTCCTCGCGGTCCAGCTTGTCGATCCGGGCGTACTTGAACAGGCGCTCCGAGTAGGACTTCGACGCGGACAGCACCGCCGGCAGGTGCGGCAGCCCGGCACCCACCACGACCAGCGGCATCCGGGACTGCGAGAGCTCGTGGCAGGCGGCGCAGAGCGCGGAGACGTCGTCGGGTCGCAGGTCCTGCATCTCGTCGATGAGGATCGCGATCCCGGTGGCGACCTCGCTGGCCAGCTCCGCGACCTCGGTGAACAGCTCGACGAGGTCGATCTCGATGTCGCCGGAGTCGGCGCGGCCGTTGCGGACCGGCACGTCGATGCCGGGCTGCCAGCGCTCCCGCATCCGTGCGCCGTCGGGCGAGGCGCGCAGGGCGAAGGCCTTGAGCACCCCGAGCACCTCGTCGACGCGCTCCTGCCGCGGGTGCTGCACGGCCAGGTCGCGGATCGCCCGGTGCAGCGCGGCCGAGAGCGGGCGGCGCAGGTCGGCGTCGGGCCGGGCCTCGATCTTCCCGGACCCCCAGCCGGCGCGCACGGCCATCGACCGCAGCTCGCCGAGCAGCACCGTCTTCCCGACGCCGCGCAGTCCGGTGAGCACGAGGCTGCGTTCGGGGCGGCCCCGCGAGACCCGCTCCAGCACGATCTCGAACGCGTCGACCTCGCGGTCCCGGCCCGCCAGCTCCGGGGGCCGCTGACCTGCGCCGGGAGCGAACGGATTGCGCACCGGATCCATGGATCGCACGGTATCCGTGCGTCTCGCGCAGACCCTAGATTTCGCTATCCGGGGCGATGGCGTGTCGTCGATCGGCCGGTCTGCGCCCGTCTAACGCCGAGACGAGACACCGCCCGCTCAGGCTCGACGAAGGGCCGCGTCGGCGACGCAGTACAGGCCGAAGGCGCCGAACCCCAGGGCGACGACGACGAGCAGGGACATGCCCAGCGGCGTCTCGCCCAGGGCCCGCAGCGCGGCGTCGAGCCCGCCGGCCCGGCGCGCGTCGGACGCCACGGCGGCCGTGAACACCAGCACCCCGACCACACCGAGGGCGAGCGCCCGGGCGAGGTGCCCGACCATGCCGACCACCTCGACGACGCGGCGCAGGGCGGGGGAGAGTCGCCGGACGTCGAGATCGCCCATGAAGGTCCGGCGGATCCCGGTGTAGGTCATGGTCACGGCCATCACCCCGATCGCGATGGCCGCGGCCGCCACCAGCAGCGTGCCCCCGGGGAGCAGCAGGAGGTCCGCGACGACGTCGCGCGCCCCCGCGTCGCCGGACCGCGGCCCGGAGCGCAGGAACGCGACGGCGACCGCCGCGAGCCCGAGCATCGTCACCGCCTTCGCGAACGCACCGACCCGCTTGCGCACCCGCTCGCCGCCGGACACCCAGCGGAACCCGAACGCGGCGGCCGTGAGCTGCCAGAACGCGAACGCGACGAGCCCGACGACCGCCACCACGAGGCCGACGGCGCCGGCGCCGGTGGCGATCTCCGCGACCGCGCCCTGCGCGTCGGCCGAGCCCTCCGGCAGGCCGATCGCGATCCGCACGGCGAGCCAGGCCACCATGAGGTGCACGAGGCCGTAGGCGACGAGGCCGCCGCGGCCGAGGAGGTCGATGGTGGGGCCGGGCGCGTCGGAGCGGCCGCGGCGAACCGACCGGCTCAGGCGCCGGAGGGGAGCGAGCACCGCACCACGGTAACCATCGGTGTGTCTGCCTCCGTCTAGCGTGCAGCCGAGAGTCGGGAATACGTCGCGATCGCCCGCGATCTGGGAGGCTCGGGGACGTGACCGAGAGCGCACCGGAGATCGTGACCGAGGGCACCGGCTGGGTCGAGCACACGGCCGACCGGGCGGAGCTCTCCGTGGTGTTCGACGCGCGGGGGCGCAGCCGCACCGCCGCCGTCGAGGAGCTGGGGCGGCGGGTCGCCGCCGCCGAGAAGGCGCTCGGGCTGCCCGGGCTGACGGTGCGCGGCCGGCGGGTGTCCGTGCACACCGAGTACAAGGGATCGAAGCCCGCCGGGTGCCGCGCGAGCGAGGCGATCCAGGTGCGCGTCGACGACCCCGGTGTCCTCGAGGAGGCGTTGTCGCTGTTGCTGGGCGCCGAGCCGGCCTCGCTGTCCGGGCCGTCCTGGTCGCTCGCGGACCCCGACGCCGTGCTGGCGGAGGCCCAGCGCGGAGCGGTGGCCGACGCCCGCCGCCGGGCCGAGGGCTACGCCGCCGCGCTGGGCGGGAGCCTGGGCCGGCTGGTGCGGCTCAGCGAGGCGGCCGAGCACGGGCCCGCGCCGATGATGGCGATGCGGGCCGCACGGGCGGAGGGCGGCCCGGACGTCGCCGATCTCGGGCTGGAGCCGGAGCCCGTGCGGGTCACCGCGCGCTGCACCACGACCTGGACGTTGGTCGGCTCGTGACAACGGCGCAGTTCCGGCCGAATACGTGTTCCAACGGGTGAATCGGCGCGTCCGAGTAGCGCAGTTCCCGTCGCGGGTCCGACACTCGTTCGGACTAGTCACTCCGTGATCGACGGGAGGACAGCGTGGGTTCTCGAGGGGGACGGCACCGTCTGACGCGACGCACCCGGCAGGAACTGCGGATGCGCCCCGGACCGAGGCGCCGGGCCGGGCTGCGGGCGACCGCCCGGGCCATGCTCACCGCGGCCGTCGGCCTGCTGCTCACCGGCAGCGGCGCGGCCGTCCTGCACAACGACGGCGGCCCCGTGACGGTCGCCTTCCTGACCTCCGAGGCCGAGTAGCGCCGGCAGGTCCAGGGGCCGTCTAGCGGCCGTCGACGACGGTCCCCTCGATGACCAGGGGCCCGGCGGGCCGGCGCGGCGTCCCGGTGTCCGTACCGGTGCCGGTTCCGGGCTGCACGTCGACGACCTCGGCATCGATCACCGTGCCCTCGCTGCGGATCCGCGCGGTGCGCAGGCCGGGGTGCCGGCGCTCGGTCGACGCGACGAGCCGGCGACGCACCAGCGCCCGGGTGGGCGGCAGCACCAGGAGCAGGCCGAGCACGTCCGTGACCAGGCCCGGCACGAAGAGCAGCAGGCCGCCGACGGCGACCAGCATCCCGTCCGTGGTCTCCGAGGTGGCGACGCGGCGGCTCCGCGCCGCCTCGGCGAGGGCCTGCGCGGCCCGCACCCCCTCCCGGCGGGCGAGCCACAGGCCCAGCACGGAGCCCGCGAGCAGCACCAGCAGGGTCGGGAGGGCGCCGATCCAGGAGCCCAGCGCGACCACGGCGACGATCTCGACCACCAGGTACAGCAGCACGAACGGCATACCCGTCCAACGCACGGGACCGCGAGTTTTCTCCCGGTTCCGGGAACCGGACGGCCCGCCGGGCGGGAGGAGCGCCCGGGCGGCTACCAGAGCAGCGCGGTGGCCGGGTCCTCCAGCAGGGCGCCGACGTCGGCGAGGAAGCGCGAGCCCTGCTCGCCGTCGACCAGCCGATGGTCGAACGACAGGGCCAGCTGGCACACCGTCCGCACCGTGAGCTCCCCGTCGACGACCCACGGGGCGGGCTTGATCGACCCGACCGCCAGGATCGCGGCCTCGCCCGGGTTGAGGATCGGCGTGCCGGTGTCGACGCCGAACACCCCGACGTTGGTGATCGTGATCGTGCCGCCGACCAGGTCCGCCGGGGCCGTCCTCCCCGCCCGCGCGGTCTCCGTGAGCTGCCCGAGCGCCACGGCGAGGCCGTGCAGGTCGAGCCGGTCCGCGTCGCGGATCTTCGGCACGAGCAGGCCGCGCGGGGTCGCCGCGGCGATCCCGAGCTGGACGTGGTCGTAGTACACGATCTCGCCCGCCGGCTCGTCCCAGCTCGCGTTGACCGCCGGGGTCCGGCGGGCGGCGAGGCACACCGCCTTGGCGACGAACGCGAGCGGGGTGAGCTTGACGTCGGCGAACGCCCGGGAGGCGCGCAACCGGTCCCGCAGCGCCATCGTCTCCGTGACGTCGACGGACAGGAACTCGGTGACGTGCGGGGCGGTGAAGGCGGACTGCACCATGGCCGCCGCGGTCGCCTTCCGGACGCCGCGGATCGGCTCCCGGCGCACCCCGCCGGACGCGGGAGCACCCGCGGGCTCGGCCGGCGGCGCGGTCACCGGCGCGGTCGTCGGCTGGGTCACCGGCTCGGTCGTCGGGGCCGCGTCGCCGGCGGCCGCCTGCGCCGACGCCGCGGCGCGGACGTCCTCCCGGGTGATGACGCCGCCCGGGCCGGACCCGGCGAGCGCCCGGAGGTCGACGCCGAGGTCCTTGGCCAGCTTGCGGACCGGCGGCTTGGCCAGGGGCACCAGCGAGCTCGGGCGCACCGGCTCGTCGAGCCCGGGTGCGGACGCCGCCGCGGCCTCCGCACCGACCTGCGCCACCGCCTCCTCCCCGGCGACGACCGGCGCGACCTCCGGCTCCGCGACCGCGGCCGCGGCGCCGGGCGCCCCCTTGCGCGGGCGCCGTCGGGCGGTGCCCTGCCGCGGCCCGTAGCCGACGAGGGTGGCGATCCGGCCGTCGGCGCCGGCCTCGCCGATCAGCGCGCCCTTGCCCTCCGCCGGAGCCCCCGTCGGAGCCGCCGTCGGCGCCTCCGTCGGCGCCTCCGTCGGCTTCGGTCCGGGCGCACTCCCGGCGGTCTGGACCGCGATGATCGGCTCGCCGACCTGCACCGTGGCGCCCGGCTCGGCCAGCAGTTCGTGGACGGTCCCCGCGAACGGCGAGGGCAGCTCGACGACCGCCTTGGCCGTCTCGATCTCGACCAGGACCTGGTTCACCGCGACGGGATCGCCGGGCGCGACCTGCCAGGCGACGATCTCGGCCTCGGTCAGCCCCTCGCCGACGTCCGGCAGCCTGAAGATCTCGGGCACGCTCACCATCCCAGGGCGCGGTCGACGCCGTCGAGCACGCGGTCGAGGTCGGGCAGGTAGTCGTCCTCGCACTTGGAGGGCGGGTAGGGGGTGTCGAAGCCGGTCACCCGCAGCACGGGCGCCTCCAGCGAGTGGAAGCACTCCTCCTGCACGCGGGCGGCGACCTCGGAGGTCACCGAGGCCTCGGACGGCGCCTCGGACACCACGACGAGCCGGCCGGTGCGGCGCACCGAGGAGAAGACCGGGCCGAGGTCCAGCGGGGAGAGCGAGCGCAGGTCGATCACCTCGACGTCGGTGCCCTCGGCCTCCGCGGCCGCCGCGGCCTCCAGGCAGGTCTTCACCAACGGGCCGTAGCAGGCGACGGTCACGTCGGCGCCGGACCGCACGACCCGCGAGGAGAACAGCGGGGCGGGCTCGGTCTCGGAGACCTCGCCCTTCTCCCAGTACCGCCGCTTGGGCTCGAAGAAGATCACCGGGTCGTCGCTGGCGATCGCCTGGCGGATCATCCAGTGGGCGTCGTCGGGGTTCGAGCAGGCGACCACCTTGAGCCCGGCGACGTGCGCGAACAGCGACTCGGGCGACTCGCTGTGGTGCTCGACGGCGCCGATCCCACCGCCGAACGGGATCCGGACGACCACCGGCATCGGGACCCGGCCCTGGGAGCGGAACCGCACCTTGGCCAGCTGGGAGACGATCTGGTCGTAGCCGGGGAAGACGAACCCGTCGAACTGGATCTCGCAGACGGGGCGGAAGCCGCGGATCGCGAGGCCCACGGCGGTGCCGATGATCCCGCTCTCGGACAGCGGGGTGTCGAGCACGCGCTGCTCGCCGAAGTCCTTGGCGAGCCCGTCCGTCACCCGGAAGACGCCGCCGAGCTTGCCGACGTCCTCGCCCATCACCAGGACCTTCGGGTCCAGCTCCATCGCCGCGCGCAGCCCGGAGTTGAGCGCCTTGGCGAGCGTCATCGTGGTCATCTCACACTCCTCCGATGCGCGGGCCCGCGAGCGACCCTTCGGTCTCGAAAGACGCGTGGTACTCGAGATAAGCCTGCTTCTGCGCCTCCAGCTGCGGCGACAGCTCGGCGTAGACCTCGGAGAACATCCGGTCCGGCCCCGGGTCCGGCATGGCGAGGCAGAAGGCGCGGAACCGGGCGGCGAGCTCGTCCGACTCGGCCTGCACCCCGTCGAAGAAGTCCTGCTGCACCCCGTGCTCGCGCACCAGGTTCACGCGCACCCGCTCGATCGGGTCCTTGAGCTTCCAGAGCTCGAGCTCGTCGGCGAGCCGGTAGCGCGAGGGGTCGTCCGACGTCGTGTGCGCGTCCATCCGGTAGGTGAACGCCTCGATCAGCACGGGCCCGTTGCCGGTGCGGCACTCCTCCAGGGCCCAGCGCGTGACGGCGAGACAGGCCAGGACGTCGTTGCCGTCGACCCGCACGCCGGGGAAGCCGTAGCCGCGGGCCCGCTGGAAGAGCGGCACCCGGGTCTGGCGCTCGAGCGGCACCGAGATCGCCCACTGGTTGTTCTGGCAGTAGAAGACGACCGGCGCGTCGTAGGCGGCCGCCCAGACGAAGCCCTCGTGGACGTCGCCCTGGCTGGTGGCGCCGTCGCCGAAGAAGCACATCGTGGCCTCGGCGTCGGGCCCGTCGCCGACCTTCCCCTCGAACTTCTGCCCCATCGCGTAACCGGTGGCGTTGAGGCACTGGTTGCCGATGACGATCGTGTACAGGTGGAAGCGGGCCGCGATCGGGTCCCACGAGCCGTGGTCGGTCCCGCGGAAGATGCCCAGCAGGTCCGTCGGGTCGATCCCGCGGCACCAGGCGACGCCGTGCTCGCGGTAGCTCGGGAAGATCATGTCGCGCGGGGTGGCCGCGCGGCCGGCGCCGACCTGCGCCGCCTCCTGGCCCAGCAACGGCACCCAGATGCCGAGCTGGCCCTGGCGCTGCAGGGCGTTGCCCTCGCGGTCGATGCGACGGACCAGGACCATGTCGCGGTAGAAGCCCTGCAGTTCCTCGCGGCCGACGTCGGCGGCCCAGGAGCCGAACCGGTCGTCGGACACCCGCTGCCCCTCCGGGGTGAGCAGCTGGACGAGCTCGGCGCCGCCCTCGTCGGTGCCGTGCAGTCCGGACAGGACGTGTTCGCGGGTCGGTACGGATCGGGGATCGGTCGGGACCCAGCTCTGTGGACGGGACACGCGTTCCTCCTCGTGCTCACGGCACGCGGGTCCGTGCTGTGCCACACCGCCCCGCGGACCGGCGGACGCCCGCGGCGGACCACTCGGGTGTGTGGGCCGCCCCACGCCGGACGTCCTGTGAGGCTGATAGTGGCACGGCTCGCACCCCGAGGGGGATCGCGAGATCCCACAGCCGGTGCCGCCGCCCCGTGCGTGGGGCCACAGCTCCGTTCGGCGTCCGATGCTCGGATCCCGGAGCGCCGACCACGGAGCGCGGCACCCGGGGACGACGACGGCCCGGCCACCCGCGAGGGTGACCGGGCCGCTCGGTCCCGTCCGGCGTCAGGCGCCGCGGTAGGGGGCGGTGGGCGGTTCCTGCCCGTACCCCTGCTGCCCCGGGCCCTGCCGGTCCGTCGGCCGGCCGGGGTGCCCGTAGCCCTGGTTCCGGTCCTGGATGCCCGCCACGCCCTTGGCCTTCTGCGCGACGCCCTGGATCTGCCCGGAGTACTTGCCCTTCGTCTGCTTGTCGACGAACTGGGCGGCCTGGTCCAGGAACTTGCCGGCCTGCTCCGGGTTCTTCCTCGCGTAGCGGCGCGCCGCCTCGGCGGCACCCGCCAGCACACCGAGCTTCCTGATCATGCCGGCCATGCACTTCCTCCCGTCGTGTCCGGTGTCGTCCACCGTCCGCTCCACACCGACAACGGTCGGTGACATGCCCTGGTTCCCGCGCGGCGGCGGGCATAACCATGTGTACGTCGGGTAACGGACGATCGTTCCGGGATGTCCTGACGGCGTCCGGGTGGCAGCATCCCGACGACCGCGCCACCCGGCGCGGACCGATGAGGAGGTGCCGGCGTGTCCGCGCGAACCCGAACCATCCCCGCTGCGCTGGCGGCGGCGGCCCTCGCCGTCGTGCTGGCGGGCTGCGGCTCCGGCGGCTCCGGCGCAGGCTCCGGCGGCGCCGCGGCGAGCTCCGCTCCCGCGATCCCCACGCCGACGAAGGACGACGCGCTGGCCGCCATGGTGCCCGCCTCGATCTCCGCCGACGGCAAGCTCGTCTTCGGCACCGACGCCTCGTACCCGCCGAACGAGTTCACCGACACCGACGGCAGCACCATCATCGGGATGGACGTGGACCTGGGCACCGCCATCGCGCAGAAGCTCGGGCTGCAGGCCGAGTTCCAGAACAGCCAGTTCTCCGGGATCATCCCCGGCATCGACGGCGCCCGGTACGAGGCCGGCATGTCGTCCTTCTCGATCACCCCGGACCGCACGGCGACCGTCGACATGGTCAGCTACTTCACGGCGGGCACGAGCCTCGCGGTGAAGGCCGGCAACCCGGACGGGCTGACCCCCGACAACCTCTGCGGCAAGGCGATCGGTGTGCAGGCCGGCACCACGCAGGCGGAGGAGGTCAGCACCCGCAACCAGGACTGCCAGGCGAAGGGTCAGCCGCCGCTGCAGGTCACGGAGCTGCAGCAGCAGACGGACGTCACGCTCGCGCTCACCTCGTCGCGCATCGTCGGCATGCTCGCCGACTCCCCGGTCGCCGCGTACGCCGTGACCACCACGAACAAGGCCGTCGAGGTCGTCGGCCAGCCCTACGACACCGCCCCCTACGGCGTGGTGATCAAGAAGGGCCAGGACAAGTACGCCCAGGCCGTCCAGGGCGCCATCCAGTCGCTGATGGACGACGGCACCTACAAGGCCGTCCTCGACAAGTGGAACGTCGCGAACGGGGCCATCCCGACCTCGCAGATCAACGCCTGAGCAGCCCCGGATGACCGTACGGCCCGACCGTCCCGAACCCATGAACGCCGTCCCGGTCCGGCACCCGGGACGGTGGGTCGCCGTCGCCGTGCTGGCCGTGCTGGCCGCCATGCTGGTCCACACGGTCGTGACCAACGACGGCTTCGGCTGGCCCGTCGTCGGCGACTACCTGTTCTCCCCGCCCGTGCTCAACGGCCTGAAGAACACGCTGATCCTCACGATCCTGTCGATGGCGATCGGCATCGTCGGCGGCGTCCTGCTCGCCGTCATGCGGCTGTCGCCGAACTGGATCCTCAGCGCGGTCGCCGCCGTCTACATCTGGGTGTTCCGCGGCACCCCGCTGATCGCCCAGCTGCTGTTCTGGAACTTCCTGTCGGCGCTGTACCCGCGGCTGTCGCTGGGGGTCCCGTTCGGGCCGGAGTTCGTCTCGTTCGACACGAACCAGCTGATCAACCAGTTCGCGGCGTGCCTGCTCGGCCTCGGGCTCAACGAGGCCGCGTACATGGCCGAGATCGTGCGCGGCGGCATCGCCTCGGTCGAGCACGGGCAGACCGAGGCCGCCGGCGCGCTGGGCATGTCCCGGGCGCAGACGCTGCGCCGCATCGTGCTGCCGCAGGCGATGCGGGTGATCATCCCGCCGACCGGCAACGAGACCATCTCCATGCTGAAGACCTCGTCGCTCGTCGTCGTGATCGGGTACTTCGAGCTGCTCACGTCCGTGCAGCGGATCTACTCGGTCAACTTCCAGACCATCCCGCTGCTCATCGTCGCGGCGCTCTGGTACCTGGCGCTGACGTCGATCCTGTCCGTCGGGCAGGGCTTCATCGAGCGGCGCTACGGGCGCGGGCTGCAGACCGGCCCGCCGGGACCGTCGCTGCTGGGGTTCCTGCGCCGGTCGCCGGAGGAGCGTGCCGCATGACGCCCATGGTCGAGGCCCTCGGCATCCACAAGAGCTTCGGCGCCACCCGCGTGCTGCGCGGCGTGGACCTGGTCGTGCAGCCCGGCGAGGTGAGCTGCGTGATCGGACCGTCCGGCTCCGGCAAGTCCACGCTGCTGCGCTGCATCAACCACCTGGAGCGGATCGACTCCGGGCGGCTGCGGGTCGACGGGCACCTCGTCGGGTACCGGGAGCGCAACGGGAAGCTCTACGAGATGCGCGAGTCCGAGGTCGCGCACCAGCGCCGCGACATCGGCATGGTCTTCCAGCGGTTCAACCTCTTCCCGCACAAGACGGCGATCGAGAACGTCATGGAGGCGCCGGTCGTCGTGCGCCGCCAGGACAAGGCCGCGGCGCGGGCCCGGGCCGTCGAGCTGCTCGACCGGGTCGGGCTGGCCGACCGCCGGGACAACTACCCCGCCCAGCTCTCCGGCGGGCAGCAGCAGCGCGTCGCCATCGCGCGGGCGCTGGCCATGTCGCCGCGGCTCATGCTGTTCGACGAGCCGACCTCGGCGCTCGACCCCGAGCTCGTCGGCGAGGTGCTCGACGTCATGCGCGGGCTCGCGCGCGAGGGCATGACGATGGTCGTGGTCACCCACGAGATGGGCTTCGCCCGCGAGGTGGGCGACGCACTCGTGTTCATGGACGAGGGCGTGGTCGTGGAGCACGGGGCACCGCGCGAGGTGCTGGGCAACCCGCAGCACGAGCGGACGAGGTCGTTCCTGTCGAAGGTGCTGTAGCCCCTCGGCCGGGGCCGTCCCGGGAAGCGGGCGAAGCACCCGAATCGGGCGGCGACCAGGCCGGGTGACACGATCGTGGGCATGCGCACCCGAGGACTGACCCGGCTCGTCGGGGCCGTACTGGCGGCCGGGGCGCTGCTCGTGGGCGCCGTCGGGTGTGCGACCACCCCCGCACCGCCCGTCGGCGTCGTCCAGCAGCCGCTGCCGGAGGTGGCGGCGGACCCGGCTCTGGTCGCCCTGCTGCCGGCCACGCTGCAGGGCGGCACGCTGCGGGTCGCCGTACCCGGGGTGGCCGGGCCGGCGAGCGGTCCCGAGCAGGAGCTCGGCGCCGCCCTCGCCGCGCGGCTCGGGCTGCGGGCGCTGCCCGACGGCGTGTCCGCGACCGCGCTGCCGCGGGCGCTGGTCGGCGGCCGGCACGACATCGGGATCCTCCCCGTCCCGGTCGCGCAGGCCCCGCCGGGCGGCAGCGTGCTGCCGTGGCTGGCGGCCCGCACCGCGATCGTCACGCCGCCCGGGAACCCCGACCGCGTCGAGCCGACCACGCTCTGCGGGCACCGCATCGGCGTCGTCGCCGGCTCGGCGCAGCACGCGGCGGTGACGGAGGACAACCTGCACTGCGCCGACAACCGGCGGCCGGAGATCGAGATCGTGCCGGTCGGCGGGGCCGAGGACGCCACCCGGCGGCTGCTCGCGGACCGGCTCGAGGCGTTCGTCGCCGACGCCCCGGCGGCCGGGCACGCCGTCGTCCTCGGGCAGGGGAAGCTGGCGATGCCGGGCACCCCGTACGGCGAGGGCACCGCGGGGATGATCGTGGAGAACCGCGCCACGCCGGCCGTGCGGGCCGCCCTGGCGTCGCTCGTCGCCGACGGCACCTACGCCGCGATCCTCGACCGCTGGCTGCTCGGCGACCTCGCGGTCGACGGCGCCGCCGTGCGGTCGTGACGCATTCGTGACCGATTCGTCCTGATCCCGTGGCCACCCCGGCCTTCGCCGGTGCTCGTCCTCGTCAGTCCTGACGAAGATCGCCCCGACGTCGTTGCACGCGGTCCGGGTCCGACGATCCACGGTCCGTGATCCGCTCGCGCCTCCTTCTCCTCCCGGTCCTCGCCGGCGCCCTGCTCGTCGCGGGGTGCGGCTCCTCGACGGCCACCCCGGTGTCGTACGCCACCGCGCCGACCACGGGCCCCGCCCCGACGACCACCACGCCGGTGCCGACCACCACCACGCCCGCGCCGACGACCCCCGTCGCCGTGGCCGCGGCCCCGGTGGCCGCGCCGACGACCCGCGCCACCACCCGTCCGCCGGCACCGCGGACCACCGTGGTCCGCGTGGCCACCCCGACGACCCGCCCGCCGGCCCGGACCACGACGACGGCCGCCCGGGCCGCGTCGAACTGCGACCCGAACTACTCCGGCTGCGTGCCCGTCGACTCCGACGTGGACTGCGCGGGCGGCAGCGGCAACGGGCCCTCGTACGTCCGCGGGCCCGTGCGGGTGACCGGGACCGACATCTACGGGCTCGACGCCGACAAGGACGGCCTCGGCTGCGAGTGAAGCGGCTGCCGGTCGGGGCCGGCAGGGGCCGGTCGGCGCGATCAGCGGGGCAGGCGGCCCATCAGGAAGAACTCCGGGTTGGGCCGCAGCGCGGTCAGGTGCGCCATGCGGTTCGAGAGGGCGAAGAGCGCGGTGATGGCGCCGACGTCCCAGATCTCGTCGTCCGTGAGGCCGGCGGCACGGGCGTCGTCGAGCTCGGCCTCGGTGAGCGCGGCGGAGTCGGTGGCGACCAGCAGCGCGAGGTCCACGATGGCCCGCTCGCGCCGGCTCAGCTCGACCGCGTACGGGTTCGTCGCGACCCGGTCGGCGATCTCGGCGTCCTTCGCGCGGATCCGCAGGATCGCACCGTGCGCCACCACGCAGTAGGTGCAGTGGTTGGCGCCCGACGTGGCGACCACGATCAGCTCGCGCTCCGCCTTGCTCAGCCCGTCGTCGGAGTCCATGAGCGCGTCGTGGTAGTCGAGGAAGGCGCGCAGCTCCCGGGGGCGCCTGGCCAGGGCGCGGAAGACGTTGGGCACGAACCCGGACTTCTCGGCGATCGCCCCGATCCGCTCCCGGAGGTCCCCGGGCATGTCCTCCAGCTCCACGTGCCCGAACCGGCTCACCGCGTGCTCTCCCATGGCCGTGACCGTACCTCCGCCCCGCTCGCCCGCACACGCGTCCGCCGGCCTGCCGGGGGCTCGCGCACGGGCGAGCCCCGTCCATGATCACCGGGTGGGACCTCTGCGAGCCGGATGTGGCGGCGTCCGGTCCCGAACGGCGATCAGCGGCGCGGACGAGCCGTCCGCCGCGGAGATCGCCGGCTGCGGCACGGTTGGGCGCGGGGGAGGTCACCGGAGGGGAACATCCCGGGTCCGGACCTTCCCCGGCGGACGCGCAAACGTCATCATCTGCGGGCATGGGGGTGTCCGAGGAGATCCGTACCCGGTTGTCCGACTGGTGCGCGGACTGCCTGTCCGCCGAGGAGCGCGAGCACCGCCGCGTCGCCTACACGACCGTGGGCGACCACATCACGATCCTCGACCGCCGCCCGCCCGCGTTCCCCGAGCTGGGCGCGGTGTGGTCGTCGACCCCGCTCGCGCAGCTGCGCAACGAGCGCGGGAGCGGGCGCTGGGTGCTCTACATCCCGACGAGCTCCGGCGACCGCTGGGAGCGTCAGGAGCCGTCGGCCGACGATCCCTTCGTGCTGCTCGACCGCATCCGGTCGGCCCTGCGCGCGGCGGGCTGAGCGACCGCCCTCAGGCGCCCGCCTGCTCCCGCCGCGGCGCCTCGGGCCGGCGGGCGGTGGGCAGCCGCATCACCCGGCCGCCGGGGTCGGGCGGGCGCGGCGGGGCGACGACCGGGGCCTCGGCCCGCTGCAGCGCCCCCAGGACGGTCGCGCCGCCGTCGGCGGGGTGGGCGTCGGGGCCCGCGACGGCGAGGAGCCGCGGTGCCGCCGCGGCGACCAGCAGTCGCTCGACCGAGAGCTCCGCGGCGTCGAGCACCACGATCGCGTCGAGCACGTCGTCGGCCGGCAGCCGGGACAGCAGCGACTCCAGCGGCACGCTCCAGACGAACCCGCGCCCGTCGGCGAACGCCCGCGCCGCCTCCGGGTCCTCGGCGCGGAGCCGGGCCAGCAGCGCGTCGCAGCGGGCCTGGTCGGCGACCTCCCGGCGGGTGGGCTCCAGCGCGGCGAGGGCGGCCTCGTAGGCCTCGGCGTCGCGCGCCCGCAACGCCTCGACGGCCGCGCGGTGCCCGGCGCTGAGCTCCGCGGCCGCTCCCGACCCGGCCAGCCCGTCGGCGATCGCGTCGAGCCGGGCCGCCGCCTCGGGCGCGGACCCGTGCTCGGCGACGTCGAGGATCCCCGCGGCCACCTGCTCGGCGGCCGCCAGGTCCGGCACGGCGATGGGCGAGCTGGGGTGCAGGAACAGGACGTCGTGGCGGAGCTGCCCGACGGCCCGTGCCGCCTCGTCGACGCGGCCCAGCCCCGCGACGAGCGCGCGCAGGTCCCCGACGTCGTCGGGCGTCGGGATGCCGAGCGTGCGGCACCCCTCGTCGACCGCGGTGAGCCGGCCCGCGAGCTCGACGTGCAGCACGGCCGCGTGCACCGACCGCGCGTCGGCCGGGACCTCTCCGCCCACCCGGATCAGGTCGAGCACCGGCTGTACCTCGCGCTGCACGCCGTTGCGGAAGCGCCGGCGGGCACGGCCGCCGGAGTCGAGGAACTCGCGGTAGTCGACGAGCAGCTCGTGCGCGTGGGCGGGCAGCCCGCCCGCGAGCGTGACGAGCGGGAGGTCGCGCGAGCGGTCGGCGATCCCGAGGGCCTCGGCGGCGGCCGCGCGCACCGTGTCGAACACCGGCCGGTGCCGGGAGTGCACGAGGTCGGCGAGCAGCGGCCGGGCCCAGGAGTCCTCGCCGGCGTCGAGCGCGTCGAGCGCGGCGCGCACCGCGCGGGCGACCTCGGTGACCGCGGCGAGCCGCGGCTCGGCGAGCGCGGTGAGGACGTCCCGGAGCAGGTCCGGTCCGCCGGCGCGCGCCCGCCCGGACCCGTCGGCGTGGGCGCACAACGCCCGGATCTCGTCGGCCGGCGGGAACGCGGGCGGCGGCGGGAGCTGGCGCCGGGAGTGGTCCCGACGGGCGGGCGTGGCCGTGGCCAGGAGCAGCCGCAGCTCGCGCTGCTCGGGCCCGGTGAGCGCGGGCAACCGGTCCACGGTGGGGGTGACGGCGTCGAGCCGGGCCAGGTCGGCCGCCGTCACGGCGACCCGCATGCCCGCCCGGGCCAGGTCGTCGACCGCGGCGGCGATCTCCACCGGGCGGTGCCCCTCGAGGACCAGCAACGACTCGGTGCGCACGGCCGCGACGACGTCCGTGAGCGGGGCCGGGCTCTCCGCGGCGGTGCGCTGCCGCGGCACCATCGAGGGGGGCACCATCGAGGGGGCGGTCCCCGCAGCCGTCTCGGCCCCCGCGAGGGCCTCCGCGAGCCGGCGCAGCCCGGCCGGCGCGGCGCCGGCCTCCATCCGGGCGCGGATCTGCTCGGCCGCGGCGAGGGTGGCGGCGTCGGCAGGTGGCGGGCCCGCGGGTCCCGGGCTGCCGGCGGGGTCCGTCCCGTCCGGCGCAGGAGCGGACGCCGCCTCGTCGGCGGCCCGATCGGCCAGCAGCTCCACCAGGCCGCCCAGGGGGCCGCTCTCGCGCCCACGCGCATCACCGGCGCGCGGGCGCGGATCGAGGCCGCCGGCACCCTCCTCCACGGGCTCCTCCTCCGGCCCAGCCTGCCGCCCGGTACCCGCCGTCGGCAGGTGGCGGACCACACGTCGGATCTCCGCCATCACTCACCTCCCGCCGCCGCCGTTCCCGGCGGTCACCGGGGGTATCGCTCGCGCGGCCACGATGTTCCACCCCGGTGGTGTCGTCCTGCAACACGTACGGGGCCGGCCGGTCACGCAGGGCACTCGTTCGGCCGCACGACCGCGGGGTGGCGGCCGGCCGGGCGCCGGGCCTTCCCCCGACGGCCGTCACCGCGCCAGGGTCACTGCGTGAGCACGTCCGCCACCGGACGGAGCCGCTTCGAGCCCTCGTCGGCGTGGTAGTCCCCGCCCCGCGTGGCGTCGACGCCGTTGCCGACCTTGAGCGCGTGCAGCACCGCGGACACGACGACGGCCACCACCAGGTTGAGGACCAGCGCGACGAAGCCCACGTAGATCTGGACCTGCGAGCCGGCGAACGGGTGCCAGCCGAAGACCGTCAGCTTGTCCAGGGTGAGCGCGGAGCCGCCGAAGTGCGCCTTGTTCGCCGCGGGGTTCGGGATGAGGTAGAGCAGGTACATCCCGTACGCCATGCCGACGAGCCAGCTCGCCACCAGCGCCCAGCGGTGCAGCCAGCGGGTGTAGAGCGCGATCGCGACGGCCGGCAGCGTCTGCAGGATGATCACGCCGCCGATGAGCTGCAGGTCGATGGAGAACTGCGGGTCGACGAACAGCACGAACGCCACCGCCCCGAACTTGACGACGAGCGAGGCCAGCTTGGCCTGCCGTGCCTCCTGGTGCGGCGTGGCGGAGCGGTGGAGGTACTCCTTGTAGATGTTGCGCGTCCACAGGTTGGCGGCCGCGATCGACATGATCGCCGCGGGCACCAGGGCCCCGATCCCGATGGCCGCGAAGGCGATGCCGGCGAACCAGCTCGGGAACTGGCCGTCGAACAGCACGGGGATGATCGTGTTGGTGTCGGGCCGCCCGGTCGCGTTGTTCGTGATCGGCTTCGAGCCCGCGGCGATCGCGACGTAGCCGAGCAGCGCCAGCAGACCGAGCAGCAGCGAGTACGCCGGCAGCGCCACCATGTTCCGCTTGAGCACGTCGCGCCCGCGCGAGGCGAGCACGCCGGTGAGCGAGTGCGGGTAGAGGAACAGCGCGAGCGCCGAGCCCAGCGCCAGGGTGATGTACTGCAGCTGGTTGTTGCCGGTCAGCAGGATCGAGCCCGCCGGCTTGCCGGTGGCCGGGCTCGGCTGGGCCAGCTTGTCCGAGGCCGCGCCGAAGATCGCCGACCAGCCGCCGAACTTCGCGGGCAGGTAGATCACGGCGACCAGGATGACCAGGTAGATCAGGATGTCCTTGACGAACGCGATCAGCGCCGGCGCCCGCAGCCCCGACTGGTACGTGTAGACCGCCAGGATCACGAACGCCACCAGCAGCGGCAGGTGCCCGGCGATGCCGGTGCCGTTGAGCCCCATGGTCCGCAGCACGGCCTCGAGGCCGACGAGCTGCAGCGCGATGTAGGGCATCGTGGCCACGATGCCGGTGATCGCCACGAGGAAGGCCAGCAGCGAGCTGCCGTAGCGGCCGCGCACGAAGTCCGCCGGCGTCACGTAGCCGTGGACGCGCGACACCGACCACATCCGCAGCACCGGCAGGAAGACGATCGGGTACAGCACCACGGTGTAGGGCAGCGCGTAGAAGCCGAGCGCGCCGGCGCCGAACATCAGCGCGGGCACCGCGACGAAGGTGTAGGCCGTGTAGAGGTCGCCGCCGACGAGGAACCAGGTGATCCACGAGCCGAACTTGCGGCCGCCCAGGCCCCACTCGTCGAGGTGGTTCAGCGCCCCGCCCCGCTGCCAACGTGAGGCGACGAAGCCCATCACCGTCACCACGAGGAACAGGACGACGAAGACGGACAGCTGCACCCACTGGATCATCGCCGGGCCCCCTCGTCGAGGTCGTCGACGCGCTCGTCGACGTCGGGCGCGTACTCGCCGTCGCCCTTCGTCCGCAGGTAGACGAGCAGCACGCACACCACGCCCACCGGCACCCACAGGAACTGGGACCAGTAGAAGAACGGCATCCCGAACACCACCGGGTCGGTGCTGTTGAACCACGGCGTGACGAGCATCAGCAGCGGGACCAGGAGGAGCAGGTTCCACGGGCTCCAGCGGAACCCGGACCTTTCCTTGTGTGCAGCCATGACTCCCCGATTCGATCGACGGCGATCAGCAGGCGCCTCGTCCTCCGCCCGGAAGCGGCCTCGGACGCGCGCATCCTAGGTCGGCCGTGCGGAGATCGCCGGACCACGCGCCGACGACGCGATCACGGCACCCGGACGGGACCCGCCGCGCACGGCGACGGCCCGCCCCGGGGTGTCCGGGACGGGCCGTCGACGCGGGTGCGAACCTACATGCCCAGGCGCTGCTTGAGGTTCTCGAGCTCGTCGCGCATCGAGGTGGGCAGCTTGTGGCCGACCTTGGCGAACCACTCCTCGATGAGCGGGATCTCCTGCTTCCACTCCTCGGGGTCGACCTCGAGCGCGGCGGCGACGTCCTCGGCGGTGGCGTCGACGCCCTCGAGGTCCATCTGGTCCGGCGTCGGCACGTAGCCGATCGGGGTCTCGGCCGCGGCGGCCTTGCCCTCGATCCGCTCGATGACCCACTTCAGCACGCGGCTGTTCTCGCCGAAGCCCGGCCACAGGAAGCGGCCGTCCTCGCCGCGGCGGAACCAGTTGACGTAGAAGATCCGCGGCAGCTTGCCGGCGTCGGCACCCTTGCCGACGTTCACCCAGTGCTGGAAGTAGTCGCCGACGTTGTAGCCGAGGAACGGCAGCATGGCCATCGGGTCGCGGCGCACCTGGCCGAGCCCGCCGGTCGCGGCGGCGGTCTTCTCCGACGACATCGTGGCGCCCATGAAGGTGCCGTGCTGCCAGTCGCGGGCCTCGGTCACCAGCGGGACCGTGGTCTTGCGGCGGCCGCCGAACAGGATCGCCGAGATCGGCACGCCCTGCGGGTCCTGCCACTCCGGCGCGACGACCGGGCACTGCGAGATCGGCACGGTGTAGCGGGAGTTCGGGTGCGCGGCGTCCGTCCCGGACTCGGGCGTCCAGTCGTTGCCCTTCCAGTCCGTGAGGTGCTGCGGCTCGCCCTCGAGGCCCTCCCACCAGACGTCGCCGTCGTCCGTGAGCGCGACGTTGGTGAAGATCGCGTTCCCGGCCTCGATGGTGCGCATCGCGTTCGGGTTGGTCTTCCAGTTCGTGCCCGGCGCGACGCCGAAGAAGCCGAACTCGGGGTTGACCGCGTACAGCCGGCCGTCCTCGCCGAAGCGCATCCAGGCGATGTCGTCGCCGACGGTCTCGGCCCGCCAGCCGGGGACGGTCGGCTGCAGCATCGCCAGGTTGGTCTTGCCGCAGGCCGACGGGAAGGCGGCCGCGACGTAGTAGGCCTTCTCCTCCGGGCTGATCAGCTTGAGGATCAGCATGTGCTCGGCCAGCCAGCCCTCGTCGTGCGCGATGGCGGAGGCGATCCGCAGCGCGTAGCACTTCTTGCCCAGCAGCGCGTTGCCGCCGTAGCCGGAGCCGAAGGACCAGATCTCCCGGGTCTCCGGGAAGTGGGTGATGTACTTCGTCTCGTTGCACGGCCAGGGCACGTCCTGCTGCCCCGGCTCGAGGGGCGCACCGACCGAGTGCACCGCCGGGACGAACTTCTCGCCTGCGGGGCCGTCCAGCAGCGGCAGCACCGAGGCGCCCATCCGGGTCATGATCTTCATCGAGACCACGACGTACTCGGAGTCGGTGATCTCGACGCCCAGCATGGGCTCCTCGGCGTCGAGCGGGCCCATGCAGAAGGGCACCACGTACATCGTGCGGCCGCGCATGCAGCCGCGGAAGAGACCGCGCAGCGTCTCCTTCATCTCGGCCGGGTCGGCCCAGTTGTTCGTCGGTCCGGCGCCCTCCTCGGTGGCCGAACAGATGAAGGTGCGCTCCTCGACCCGCGCGACGTCGTTCGGGTCGGAGGCGGCGTAGAAGCTGTTGGGCTTCTTCTCCTCGTTCAGCTTGACGAAGGTGCCCGCCTCGACGAGCCGGCTCGTCATCCGGTCCCACTCGGCCTCGGACCCGTCGCACCAGACGACGGCCTCCGGCGTCGTCAACTCCGCGATCTCACGCACCCACGACAGCAGGCGCGCGTTGGTCGTGGGCGCATCGTCGATGCCTGGGACGGTCGCTGCGGTCATGGTGAGTCTCCTAGCCTGGCCGGCCCCCGTTCCCCGGCCGGGGAATGCTGGCAGGGCCTCGCCTGGTCGGGACGAGGCCTGTAACGGGGAAAGATGACTACGGAGGTTACCGGTACGGCCCTGTTCCACACATCGATGCGAACTGTCGATTGACTCACAACACCGATCATGGAATCGATACAGTTTGTGCTGACAAATCTGCTCACCACCGCATTCGCGGAGGATCCGGGCAGTCGGCGACGTGCGCGCGGCCCCTCACCGCCGGGCCCGTGGTTCAGCGGTGCGACGCCGGCATGACGCACGTGTGAAATCGAGCGCAGGGCTTATGAATTCGAAAAGCGCAACCATGCCCGGCGGAACAGCAATTCCCGGCCCCTTCAGGCGCTGCGCAACACACCCGCGCGCGCCGGGCGGCCGGTCGGCCGGGAGGGAGTGCCGGCGATCGCCGGGAGCAGGATCGGGAGCCGGTGCGCCTGCACCTGCCAGAACCGCGTCTCGGGCTCGCCGGCCCGCCACGCGTCGGCCAGCCGGGCGGCCGCCTCGGGGTCGGTGACCCGCCGTGGGCGGGGCCGCATGCCGCACCGGGCGCGGATCTCCGCGTCCAGCGCGCGCCAGGCCGCCTCCGCCGACGAGAACACCTGCACGTCGGCCGGGCCGTCCTCGTCGCCCACGACCAGGGTGTACGCGCTCACAGCGTCCAGGGACACGGTCCGACCTCCTCGCACTCGCCGGCCGCGGCGTCGGTGGCGCGGTGCAGCTCGTTGACTTCGCCCGACCCGAGGCTCAACGGACATGGTGCGGACCGGGTACGGCTTCAGCGGCGCGACGCGCCGGGCGGGCGTCCCGGTACGACGAGGGAATGCGCCGAACGGCGTTTGCGCACAGGGCGAGCGGGGAACCTCCGGCGCTCGCTCAGGCCGGGTCGCCGAGCCGGCCCAGCAGCCGGGCCAGCGCCGCGGGCTCGCTGAGCATCGGCCAGTGTCCGGTCGGGAGCTCGGTGAAGGACCAGTCCGGGCCGGCCATCTCCGCGAAGGCCGGCACCCCCGCCGCGATCAGCTGGCGGGCCCGGTCCTCGGTGAAGCTGCACGCCACCACGGTCTTCGGCAGCGTCGGATCGGGGGCGCCGCGACGCACGCCGGTGAGGATCACACCGGCGGGCTCGGCGAGCGCGCGGGCGCGCAGGTCGGCGAACGCCTCGTCGTCCAGGCCCGCGGTGCTCGTGCCCAGCTGCGCGAACTCGGCGCGGGTGGGCATCGGCTGCACCCCGCCGTGCTCGGCGAGCCGCGCCCGGATCCACGCCTGCCCCTCCGGAGGGTTGAAGTCGACCTGGGCGACCCCGTCGGGGAGCGGGCCGGTGTCGACGAACACGAGCCGCCGGACCCGCTCGCGCGCCCGCTCGGCCGCGGCCGCGCAGACCGGCCCGCCGCCACTGTGCCCCACCAGTACGGCCGGCCCCGCCTTCTCCAGGACCTGAAGCACGTCGTCGACATGGCTCTCCGCCGTCGCGTCCGGCTCGTGGCCCAGCTCCACCGCGTAGACCTCGTGGCCCGCGGCGCGCAGGTCCGCGGCCACCGCGTCCCACGCCCACGCACCCAACCAGAACCCCGGGACCAGCACGTACGTCGTCATGCGGGAAACGGTAGGGCCGATACAGGGCGGAAACGGTCCTGTTTACTCGGGGGATGTCGGCCGGTCGCGTACTCGCGCTCCTCGAGCTCCTCCAGGCCCGGCCCGGGCTGACCGGACCGGAGCTGGCCGGGCGGCTGGAGGTCGACGTCCGGACCGTCCGCCGGTACGTCGCCGCCCTGGAGGGGCTCGGGGTGCCGGTCGTCGCGGAGCGCGGGCGGTACGGCGGCTACCGGCTCCTGCCCGGGTACAAGCTCCCGCCGCTCATGCTGTCCGGCGACGAGGCCGTCGCCGTGGTGCTCGGGCTGCTGGCCGCCGAGCGCACCGGGATGCACGCGGCCGCGCCCGCGGTGGCGAGCGCGCGGGCGAAGGTGGAGCGGGTGCTGCCCGCCGAGCTCCGGGACCGGGTCGCCGCCGTCGCCGGCACGCTCGGCTTCACCACGGCCGCCCGCGACGGCACCGCCCCGGCCGCCGACGTCCTGCTCGCCCTCGGCGAGGCGGTGCGGGACCGACGGCGGGTACGGCTGGACTACCGCTCCTGGCGGGGCGAGGAGAGCACCCGCGAGCTGGACCCCTACGGGCTCGTGTTCCACTCCGGACGGTGGTACGTGACCGGCCACGACCACCGCCGCGGGGCGGTGCGGACCTTCCGGCTCGACCGGGTCGCGCGGGTCGGGCCGCCCGGCGCCGGGTTCGTCGCGCCGGAGGGCTTCGACCCGGTGGCCCACGTCGTGGCCGGGCTGGCGGGGGTGCCCTACCGGTTCGAGGTGGAGGTCCTGGTGCAGGGCCCGCCCGACGACGTCGCCCGCCGCTGGCCGGCCTGGCTCGGCGCCGTCGAGCCCCATCCCGGCGGTGCGCTGCTGCGCGCCCGGGCCGAGGACCCGGACGGGATGGCCCGCGCCCTCGCCGGTCTCGCCTGGCGGTTCACCGTGCTGCGGCCCGACGAGGTGCGCGAGGCGGTGGCGCGGCTCGCCGCCCGCCTCGCCGAGGACGCGCTCGACCCCGCTCCCGGCCGCAGTACGGATCCCTGACGCGTTCGAACCCCGCTCCCGGCCGCAGTATGGATCCTCGACGCGTTCGAACCCCGCTCCTGAGCGCAGTATGGATCCCTACTGCGGTCAGGAGCGGCGGCGCAGGCCCAGCACCACGGTGAGCGCCACCAGCAGCAGGGCGGCCGTGCCCACCCCGGCGGTGACGTCGACGCCGAGGGAGAAGGCCGTCCGCGCCGAGCCGAGCAGGGCGTCCGCGGCAGGGCCGGGCAGGCCGGCAGCCACGTCGACCGCGCCGCCCAGGGTCTGGCGGGCGGTCTCCGACGCCTCGCTGCCGAGCGCCACCCCAGGCGCGGCCTCCGCCGGTACCTCCACCGCCGCCCGGTAGACCGCGCTCAGCACGCTGCCCAGGACCGCCGTGCCGAGCACCGCACCCAGCTCGTAGGCGGTCTCGCCGACCGCCGAGGCCGCCCCGGCCCGATCGGCGGGCGCGGCGGCGAGGATCGCGTCGTTCGTGATCGTCTCGGACAGGCCGATACCGGCGCCGATGAGCACCGCGGCGAGCAGGAGCAGCGTCTCCGCGGAGCCGACGCCGAGGCGGGTGCAGAGCACGTAGCCCGCAGCCGCGAGGACGAGACCGGCGGGCACCAGCACCCGCAGCGGGAACCGCCTGGCCAGGCCCGCCGCGCCGAGTCCGGCGAGGATCGTCGCGACCATCCCCGGGACCAGCACCAGACCGGCTTCCAGCGGCGAGCGGCCCAGCACCAGCTGCAGGTACTGCGCGGCGAAGAACAGCAGCCCGGTGAGCGCGAACATCGTGGTCGCGTTGGCGAGCACCGACACCCGCACCACGGGCGAGGCGAACAGGCCGAGGTCGATCAGCGGCGTGCGACCGCGGTGGGGCAGCGCCCGGCAGCGCCGGACGAACAGCACACCGGCCGTCACGCCGACGGCCAGCTCGACGACGGACGCGGCGGTGAACCCGCGTTCGCCGATCGTGTGGATCGCGAGGACGGCCGGCACGGTGGCCAGCATCGACAGGGCGACGCCGCCGAGGTCCCGGCGGCCCGGGTGGGCCATCCGCGACTCGGGCAGCACCAGGGGCGCCGCGAGCAGCACCAGCACCGCGACCGGCACGTTGACCAGGAAGACCGAGCCCCACCAGAAGTGCTCGAGCAGCAGGGCGCCGACGATCGGGCCGAGCGCGGCGCCCGCGGCGAAGGCGGTCGCCCAGATCGCAAGCGCGAGCCGCCGCCGGGTGCGGTCGACGAAGACCGTGCGCAGGATCGCCAGCACCGAGGGCATCAGCATCGCGCCGAAGAAGCCCAGCGCGGCACGCGCGGCGACGAGGTGCGCCCCGTCCGCCGCGAGGGCCGCCAGCAGGGACACCGCGCCGAAGCCGGCGATGCCGACGAGCAGCAGCCGGCGGCGCCCGATCCGGTCGCCCAGCCCGCCCATCGCGATCAGCAGGCCAGCCAGGACCAGCGGGTAGACGTCGACGATCCACAGCAGGGTCGGGGCGTCGGGGCGCAGCGCGCGGCTGATCGCGGGCAGGGCGAAGCCCAGCACCGTGTTGTCCACGGCGACCAGCAGCGTGGGGAGGAAGAGCACGGCGAGCGCGAGCCAGTCCCGCACGCCCGCCCGGGCGGGGACGTCCGAGGGGGAGCGCGTGGCCGGCGGGGTGGTCCGGGTGACGGTCATGGCGTGCGGGTCCTTGCAGCTTCCGGTGGCGCCCGCGGGCGCGGATCGGGGTGGGGATGGCTGTACCGTCCGGACGGTACAGCTACACCGTCCAGACGGTACAGTGCGCTCAACGGCCGGGTCCAGCGGCGCATTCCGCTGGTGAGCGGCCTCACCGGGCGGCGGCCGCCGGGGTCCTGGCGTCGGGATGCGGTCGGTAGGGTCCGGATGTGCCGAGCGCCCGCGACCGCGTCCTGGACGCCTACGAGACGCTGCTCGTCGAGCAGGGCCCCGCGGGCGCCACGCTCGACGCCGTCGCCGCCGCCGCCGAGGTGTCGAAGGGCGGCCTGCTGTACCACTTCGGGTCCAAGGAGGCGCTCGCCGAGGGCCTGCTCCAGCGGCTGCGCGAGCGCAGCGCGGCGGACGTCGAGCACATGCGCGCGGACCCGGGCGGCGCCGTGGCGTACTACCTCCAGACCTCCGTCCCGGGCGCGGCCTCGCCGGTCGGGTTGACCCGCACCTACCTCGCCGCGCTGCGCATCGCCGACGGCAGCGCCACCGGCGAGGCCACGCGCCGCGCCCTCGCCGACGTCGACGCCCAGGGGCTCGCCGCGCTGCGCACCGAGGTCCCGGATCCCGTCCTGTCATGGCTGGTGCAGCTCGTCGGCGACGGGCTGTACCTCCGGACCCTCACCGGCGCCCCGCTCACCGGCGACGTCGGCGTCGACGCACTCGTCGCCCGGCTGCGTGAGATGTTGATCTCGACCTCACGGGGCTAACGCCGGCTCCCCTCCCGCCGAATCCCCGGCCCGGGAGGACGAATCGGATGGTGCTGGTGCGACGCGGGGTCGTCGACGTGGACGTGGACCGGGTGGGCGCGGGCCCGCCGGTCGTGCTGCTGGGGTCGATCGCGGGCGGGCGCCGGGTGTGGGACCCGGTCGCCGACGCGCTGCTGGACCGCTACCGGGTGCTGACGCTGGACCTGCACGGCCACGGTGCGACGCCGCCGTGGCCGGGGGACCGCCCGCAGACCCTGTCCGACCAGGTCCGGCTCGTGCACGCGGTGACCGCGGGCAGCAGCGAGCGGCTCGGGCTGGTCGGGCACTCGTTCGGCGGGGCCGTCGCGATGCGCGCCGCCGTCGAGCTGGGCGAGCGGGTCCGGGCCCTCGTGCTCGTCGAGCCCACGCCCTTCGCGCTGCTCGCCCGGGCCGGCCGCGACGACCTGTTCGACGCCGTGTGCGCCTCGCGGGACCGGTTGCGGGCCGAGCTCGCGGCGGGGCGCCCGGACGAGGCCGCCCGCGAGTTCACCGACCACTGGCTCGGGCCGGGCGTGTGGGACGGGCTGTCCGCCGAGCGCCGCGCCGCCGTCCTCGAGGGACTCCGACCCCGGCTCGCCGAGTTCGACGCGATGACCGACCCGGGGCTCACCCTCGCCGAGGTCGCGACCGCCGACACACCCACGCTGCTGATCCACTCGCGGGACCCCTCGGAGCCGGTGCGGGCACTCGTCGACGTGCTCGCCGAGGCCCGGCCGGACTGGGAGTGCGTGACCCTGCCGGGGGCGGGCCGGTGGGCGCCGCTCACCGGGGCCGAGGAGCTCGCGCCGGCGATCGGCGCGTTCCTGGACCGGCACCTGGGCCGGTGATCCTCACTTCCCGAGCGACACCGACGACATCCGGAAGTCCGGGATCCGCATCGCGGGCATCCGCGCGCGGGTGAACCAGTCCTTCCACTCCCGTGGCAGCGCCGGCTCGGTGCGCCCGACCTCCGTCGCGCGCCGGAGCATGTCCAGCGGCGAGTAGTTGAACCGGAAGTTGTGGTCGACCTCGGCGGTGACCTCGCCGCCCTCCACCAGGTACACCCCGTCCCTGGTCAGCCCGGTGAGCAGCAGCGTCGCCGGGTCGACCTCGCGGATGTACCAGAGGCAGGTGAGCAGCAGGCCGCGTTCCGTGCGCGCGACCATCTCGTCGAGCGTGGCGGCTGAGCCGCCGGTGAGCAGCATGTTGTCGCCGGGCGGGGTGAAGGTCGTCCCGAACTCGGCCGCCTCCGCCCGGGAGTAGACGAGTTCGTCGACCATCCCCTCGCGGATCCAGTCGACCCGGCGGGTCGGGGCGCCGTTGTCGAACACGCTGACCCCGCCGCCGGAGCTCGACGTGATCACCACGGGCTCGTACTCCAGGCCCGGCGCGGCCGGGTCGGAGTACAGGGTGAGCGGAAGGTCGGTGAGCCGCTCGCCGACCCCCGCCTTGCCCGTGAACGCGCTGTGCCCCTCCTGCGCCGCACGGCCCTCCATGGACCAGCCCGCGTAGACGAGCATGTCGGAGACGGCCGACGGCGGCATCACGGTCTCGTAGCGGCCGGGCTCCAGCCGGACCTTCCGCGCGCCCCACGCCAGCCGCTGCGCGGCCTCGGCGGCCAGCGCCCGGACGTCGACGTCGGTGAAGTCGGTGGTCGCCGTGCCGGTCCAGGCCGAGGAGTCCGCGTCCTTGACGTTCAGCTCGACCGACCCCGTGGGCTGGACCCAGCGGCGGCGGACGCCGGTGGAGGTGCCGAGCCAGGTCGTCGTGAGGGAGTGGTCGGCGAACCCGAACTGGCGCAACGGCCCGGCCAGGACCTCGGCGAGGCCGGCGGCCAGGTCGGTGTAGACCGCGATCGAGGTCGCGGCGGCCGGCTCGGCCCAGCCCGGGTCGGCGTCGCCGGTCGGCTCGGGCAGCGGCGCGGCGTCGCGCGAGGGCCCGGCGTCGCGGGCGCTGCGCTCGGCCGCGGCGACGAGGTCCGCCAGCCGCTGCGGCGCGGTGATCTGCTCGCCCGACGACACGGTGCCGGCCGCGGTCCCGCCCGGCACGTCCACGACGGCGATCACGGTGACCCGGGACGAGGTGGTGTGCCCGTTGGTCGTCATCGTGGAGTTTGCCCAGCGGAGCACGGCCTCGCTGGTCTCCGAGACGATCACGACACAGCCGGTGAGGTGGGCCGCCGCCGCGAGCGTCCGTTCGACCGTCTCCTGCGGAGTGAGCACGCCGGTCACTCGCCCTCCTCCCGGGTGTTGAGCACGGTCACGCCGCGGAACAGCGCGCTCGGGCAGCCGTGGCTGACCGGCGCGATCTGCCCGGGCTGGGCCTTGCCGCAGTTCATCGCCCCGCCGAGCCGCCACGTCGAGGGCCCCCCGACGGCCGCGAGCGCACCCCAGAAGTCCGTCGTGGTGGCCTGGTAGGCGACGTCGCGCAGCTGCCCGGCGAGCCGGCCGTGCTCGATCCGGAAGAAGCGCTGGCCGGTGAACTGGAAGTTGTAGCGCTGCATGTCGATCGACCACGACCGGTCGCCGACGACGTAGATCCCGCGCTCGACGCCCGCGATCAGCTCGTCGGTCGTGGTGTCGCGTACCGGGTCCGGCTGCAGCGAGACGTTGGCCATCCGCTGGATCGGGACGTGGTGCGGGGAGTCGGCGTAGGCGCAGCCGTTGGAGCGTTCGAGGCCGAGCGGGGGGCGAAGGTCCGGTCGAGCTGGTAGCCCACGAGCGTGCCGCCGCGGACGAGGTCCCACTCCGAGGTGGCGACGCCGTCGTCGTCGAACCCGATGGTGGACAGCCCGTGCGGGACGGTCCGGTCGCCGGTCACGTGCATGTGCATGTGCTCGGAGCCGTAGCGCAGCGTGCCGAGCTGGTCCGGGGTGGCGAACGAGCCGCCGGCGTAGGCGGCCTCGTAGCCGATCGCGCGGTCGTACTCGGTGGCGTGGCCGACCGACTCGTGGATCGTCAGCCACAGGTTCGTCGGGTCGATCACCAGGTCGTAGGCGCCCGGCTCGACCGACGGCGCCTTCGTCTTCTCCGCCAACAGCTCCGGGAGCCGGGCGAGCTCCGCCTCCCAGTCGTACGAGGTGCCGGTGAGGTACTCCCAGCCGCGCCCGGCCGGCGGGGCGAGGGTGCGCATCGACTCGAAGGTTCCGGCGCCGGGGTCGACGCTGGTGGCGCTCAGCCCCGGCTCGATGCGGACGCGCTGCTGCAGCGTGGTGGTGCCGGCGAGGTCGGCGTAGAACTTGCACTCCCGCACCTGCGTGACCGACGCCTGGACGTGGTCGATCCCGTCGGCCGCCAGCAGCCGCTGCGACCAGTCGGTGAGCAGCTCCACCTTCTCGCGGGTGGGCACCGTGAAGGGGTCGACGTCGTAGGCGGACACCCAGATCGCGTTCGGGTACACCGGCTCGTCGGCCCGCTCGACCCGCTCCAGCGCGACCGGCGCCAGGGTCCGCGCCACCGCCACCGCCCGCTCCGCCGCGGCGCTCGCCGCCTGCACGGTCAGCTCGACGTGCGAGGCGAAGCCCCACACGCCGTCGACGAGCACGCGGACCGCGAGACCGGTGGTGACGCCGTCCGACACGCCCTCGACGGTCCCGTCGCGCAAGGAGATCCGCTGCGACACCACGCGTTCGACGCGGAGGTCGGCGTGGTGCGCGCCCAGCAGCATGGCCCGGCTCAGCGCGGCCCCGGCGAGGGCCTGCAGCGGGAGCGACCGGAACTCGGGGTCGACGGCGTCGACGGGATCGCTCCCCGGGAGGAAGGGAGCTGGATCGGGGGCCACGGCGCAGAACCTATCCCGCGCCGGGGAGGGGCGCGACAGGTCCGCGGGACCGCTCAGGGATCGGCGAACCAGGTCCACGGCGCCCACCAGTGCACCTCGGCCCGTGCGTCCACAGTGGGTGGACCTGCCCGGCCGCCGAGGGTGGCGGCGCCGAGGCGGAGCACCTGGTCGGCGAGGCCGTCGCCGTCGAAGTCGATGTGCAGCAGGAGGTCCGGCCCGTCGACGACGACGGCGGAGTCGGCGAGACCGTCGGCGTCCGTGTCGAGGCCGTCGGCGCCGACGGCGACGCGGGTCGGTGCGGGCCCCAGGGGTTCGGGCCGCACCGGGGCGTCGACATCGGGATGGGCGTCCGGATCGGGGTCAGGGCGCATCCCGGCCTCCGAGGGAGCGCAGCTCCGCGCCGAGCGTGGTGCGGCGCTCGGCGGCGGTGCGGTCGAGCAGCTCGGTGGCCCGTCGCTCGAGGTCGATCAGCAAGGCGGACAAGGCCGAGACCGTCGCCGCCTCGGCGTCGCGCAGCGCCGTGTCCAGCCAGTACCCCCACCGCTCGCGGTCGACGACCGCCCGCCGGTGCCGCGCGAGCAGGGCCACGGCCGCCGCCGCGACCCCGAGGGCCAGCGGGAGCAGGGCTCGCCCACCCGCCACCGACAGCCCGAGCGCCGGCGCGCCGGCGACGAGCACCAGCACGAGGCGCACGGCGCCGGCACCGGATCCGGCCCGCAGCACCGCGTCGAGCCGGCCGGGCCGCCCCGGAGGCACGGGCAGCTCGCCGACCGCCGCCGGAGCGGCCGGAACCGCCGCCGTGGGGGCCCGCGGGATCAGCTCGCCCGGCAACGGGAGCGGTCCGAGCATCCGGCCGGCGGCCCGCCGCACCGCGGCCTCGGCCTCCCCGCCGGCCCGGGCGAGGAGCGTGGCCGACGCGCGCGCGATCGCGGGGCCCAGCACGTCCGGCAACGACGAGCGCGGCCCGCTGATCCACGGGGCGCTCAGGGTGCGCAGATCACGAAGTGCCGCCGTGAGATCGGCCGTCGCGCGCAGCCGGACCAGGGCGAGGTCGCCGCGCAGCCGGGCCCGGTGCCGTCCGTCGACCTCGGCCAGGGCGGCGGCGAGCTCGGACCGCCTGGCGCGCAACGCCTCGGCGTGCCGACGGGCGAGGGGAGACGGAACGCAGGGCGCAGCGGGGGCGGCGGCCGGGAGGGCGGCGGTCGTGGTCACGGGCCCGAGCCTCGCCGACCGGGGTCCCGGTACGGGCCGCATCGGGCGAAACCCTTCACGCCCGTGAACGCGCCGGCCGGGTCGTCCGGCGTTCACCCCCACCGGGTGGTCCCGCGTCGGCGCCCGCGGGCCCCGACGACACGCCCCGGCCCCTCCCGCCTGCACGAGTTCCCCCCGATCGCACCCCGCCCCTCGCCCACGGGCCGCCGGTGCGTCAGAGTGGAGCGTCGAGGGAGAGCACGGACGAGCGGGCGAGCACGGACCAGACGCGACCGGGGGGAAACGATCGTGTGCCGACGGCATGGGGGAGCGGGCCGGTGAGGCCCGGCGCGTCCCCCGGAGCCGGCCTCGCCCCCGAGCTCGCCGGGACCCCCGACCTGGAGCCCGACCCGTCCGGCTGGACCGGCCTGGACCAGCGCTGCGTCCCGGTCGCGGGGGTGCTGACCACCGTCACGGTCGCCGTCCTGGGCGCGACGGCCGTGGTCGCCGTCGCGGCCCGCGAGCCCGAGCTCGCCGGCCCGGTCGCGCTGTGGACGCTGACCGTCGCGCTGCTGCTGGTCGGACTCGCCGTCGCGACCTCCTACGCCCGCTGGCGCTGCTCGCGGTACCGGATCACCCCGGACCGGGTGGAGCTGCGCACCGGCGTGATCGTGCGGCGGGCGCGCAGCATGGCGATCGAGCGTGTCCGGACCGTCGACGTGGCCGCGGGTCCGGTCCTGCGGGCGTTCGGCCTGGTCACCCTGCGGGTCGGCACGGGCCAGCAGCGCGGGCGCGGCGAGGCGACGCTGCGGCTGCGCCCGGTCGAGCGGATGGAGGCCGACCGGCTGCGCACGCTGCTGCTCGACCGGATGCGGTCCGCGGGCGGCCCCCCCTCGAGCCAGACGGCGGACGCACAGGCCGGCT